>NZ_JBANEL010000024.1:0-74451 GCF_040187735.1 Comamonas sp. w2-DMI
TTGCAACTCGCCGTCTTCAATCTTGGTGGAGGTAAACGGGATCGAACCGATGACCTCTTGCATGCCATGCAAGCGCTCTCCCAGCTGAGCTATACCCCCCAAAGACCTGCCCAAGGCTTTCACCTTGCAACGCAACAATCAATTTATCGCGCTGTGCAGAGCCTCAAATTATAGACAGGTTTTTAGCGGTTTTTCAAACGCGAGAGAATTTTTTCGCGTCCCAGCAGTTCGATGACCGCGTCGACCGAGGGCGTGTGGGCCGTGCCCACCGCCAGCACGCGCACGGGCATGGCCAGGGCCGGCATCTTCACGCCCTGCGCCTTGAGCACTTCCTTGATGGCAGCGGCGATGGCGTCCTTGGTCCACTCCACGGTTTCCATGGCGGCGGCAAAGGCGTCGAGCACCGGACCCGCGGCTTCGGTCACGTGCTTGGCGTAGTCCTCGGCATTGCGCTCCACGCCGTCCATATAGAAGACCTTGGCCCAGTTGGCCAGGTCCACCAGGGTTTCGCAGCGGTCCTTGAACAGTGCACAGATGCGCACCAGGCGGTCGTCGGCTTCGAGCAGCGCGGCATCGACGCCGGCCTTGACCACGAAGGGCTTGGCCAGCTGTGCCAGCCGGGCATCGTCCATGGCCTTCAGGTGCTGGGCATTGACCCAGCGCAGCTTGGCCTCGTCGAACTGGCCGGCGCTGCGGCCCAGGTGGTCGAGGTTGAACCACTCCAGGAACTGGGCGCGGCTGAAGATCTCGTCGTCGCCATGGCTCCAGCCCAGGCGGGCCAGGTAGTTGACCATGGCGTCGGGCAGATAGCCTTCATCGCGGTACTGCGTCACGGCCTTGGCGCCGTTGCGCTTGCTCATCTTCTCGCCCTGCTCGTTGAGCACGGTGGGCAGGTGGGCAAAGACCGGAACCTGGGCGCCCAGCGCCTCGAAGATGTGGATCTGGCGCGGCGTGTTGTTGACATGGTCGTCGCCGCGGATCACATGGGTGATCCCCATGTCCATATCGTCCACGCAGACACAGAAGTTATAGGTGGGCGTGCCGTCGGGGCGTGCGATCACCAGGTCGTCGAGCTCGGCGTTCTGGAACTCGATGCGCCCCTTGCACTTGTCGTCCCAGCCGACCACGCCGGTCTGCGGGGTCTTGAAGCGCAGCACGGGCCTGACGCCCTCGGGCACGGGCGGCAGCACCTTGCCGGGCTCGGGGCGCCAAGTGCCGTCGTAGCGCGGCTTTTCCTTGTTGGCCATCTGCCTTTCGCGCAGCGCGTCCAGTTCCTCCATGCTCATGTAGCAGGGATAGACGTAGCCTTTCTCCTGCAGCCTGGCCAGCACCTCCTTGTAGCGGTCCATGCGCTGCATCTGGTAGAACGGGCCTTCGTCATGGTCGAGCTGCAGCCAGGCCATGCCCTCCAGGATCACGTCCACCGATGCCTGGGTGGAGCGCTCCAGGTCCGTGTCCTCGATGCGCAGGATGAAATCGCCCTGGTTGGCGCGGGCGAACGCCCAGGGATACAGTGCCGAGCGGATGTTGCCCAGGTGGATGAAGCCCGTGGGGGACGGGGCGAATCGGGTACGTACTTTTTGCGTCATCAGAGTGTGTCCAGTCCGCGGGAAATATCGGCCTTGAGATCTTCGAGATGCTCCAGACCCACGGAAATGCGAATCAGGCCCTGGCCCACGCCGGCAGCCTGGCGCTGGGCTTCGGTCAGGCGGCCGTGCGAGGTGCTGGCCGGATGGGTGATGGTGGTCTTCACATCGCCCAGGTTGGCGGTGATGGAGCACAGGCGGGTGCTGTCCACCACGTGGAAGGCATTGGCGCGCAGCTGCTCGGCGCCCTCGCCGGCCACGTCGAAGGCCAGCACGGCGCCGCCCATGCCGTTTTGCTGGCGCATGGCCAGTGCATGCTGGGGATGGCTCTTGAGGCCCGGGTAGTAGACGCGCGCCACCTTGGGGTGCGACTCCAGCCAGGCCGCCAGCTCCAGCGCCGCGGCGCTTTGGGCCCTGACGCGCAGCGCCAGAGTCTCCAGGCCCTTCATCACGGTCCACGCGTTGTACGGCGCGATGTTGAGGCCGCCGCTGCGCAGGAAGGTGCCCATGACCTTGTCCACCAGCGCAATGGTGCCGCAGACGGCGCCGGCCATCACGCGGCCCTGGCCGTCCAGGAACTTGGTGCCCGAGTGCACGACCAGGTCGGCGCCCAGCTTGGCCGGCTGCTGCAGCACGGGCGTGGCAAAGCTGTTGTCCACGGCCAGCAGCGCGTTGTGGGCATGGGCCAGCTCGGCCAGCGCGGCAATGTCGCACAGGTCGGTCAGCGGATTGGTGGGCGTCTCGGCGAACAGCAGCCGCGTATTGGGCTTGACGGCGGCCTTCCAGGCTTCGATGTCGGTCTGCGAGACGAAGCTGGTTTCCACGCCGAAGCGGGCCATTTCGGTGCCCAGCAGCTTGATGGTGGAGCCGAACATGGACTGCGAGCAGATCACATGGTCGCCGGCCTTGAGCGCGGTCAGCGCCACCAGCAGGATGGCCGACATGCCCGTGGAGGTGGCCACGGCGCACTCCGTGCCTTCCATGGCGGCCAGGCGCTTTTCGAAGCTGGTGACAGTGGGATTGCCCGTGCGGCTGTAGGTGAAGCCGGGCTCTTCGTTGGCAAAGCGGCGCGCGGCGGTGGCGCAGTCGGGCTGCACGAAGCTGCTGGTCATGTACAGGGCTTCGCAATGCTCGCCCCACTGGCTGCGTTCAACGGCCTCGCGCACGGCCAGCGTGTCGGGATGCAAGCCCTCGGGTAATGTCTTGTTGGTCACAATTGGTTGTCCAGATGGTACGGAACACGACGGGCAGCAAAGACAAAGTGGCCTCGTTCTGGGCCACATTGCTCGGACGCTCCGCCTTTTCTTCCTGCCGGCCTGTGTTCAGCGCCAGCTATGAAAATCAAAGCTGCTGGCGCTTCTTCCCCAAGAGTTATGGCAATGAAACCATTGGAAACTCTTGGCAGGCCTGCGCAAGCTGCTCATCTTTTCGATAGCCAACTTGCACAGGCCCTGGAACAGAGCCGCCAGCCCTGCTGGCCGCATTTTCCTCCCGAATGGCCATTCTTGCTGCCACCGGGATCATGACGCAGGGCCGGCGCAGTTCTGCCAGCGCGCAGATCAGGCTTCCTGCGCGTTGGGCAGCGACAGGCGCGAAGTGTCCTCGGACTCTTCCTCGCCGCCGCGGTTGCGGCCTTCGTTGAGCGCCGTGACTTCGTCGTCGGAGATATCGCCCGTGATGTAGACGCCGTCGAAGCACGAGGCCTCGAAGCCCTGCACCTGGGCGTTGATCTTGCCGACCGCCTGCTTCATCGCGTCCACGTCCTGGTAGATCAGCGCATCGCAGCCGATCACCTGGCGGATCTCCTCCACCGTGCGGCCATGGGCCACGAGTTCGGCGCGCGTGGGCATGTCGATGCCGTAGACGTTGGGATGGCGCACCGGCGGCGCGGCCGAGGCCAGGTACACCTTGGTGGCGCCGGCATCGCGCGCCATCTGCACGATTTCCTTGGAGGTGGTGCCGCGCACGATGGAGTCGTCCACCAGCAGCACGCGGCGGCCCTTGAACTCGCTGCCGATGGCATTGAGCTTCTGGCGCACCGATTTCTTGCGCGTACCCTGTCCCGGCATGATGAAGGTGCGGCCCACATAGCGGTTCTTCACGAAGCCTTCGCGGTAGGGAATGCCCAGCAGCTGGGCCAGCTGCATGGCGCTGGGGCGGCTGGACTCGGGGATGGGGATGATGGCGTCGATCTCGCTGGGCGGCACGGTGGAGACCACGCGCTTGGCCAGCGTCTCGCCCATGTTCAGGCGCGCCTGGTAGACCGAGATGCCGTCGAGCACCGAATCCGGGCGGGCCAGGTAGACGTATTCGAACACGCAGGGGTTCAGGTGCGTCTCGTCGGCGCACTGCCGGCTCTCGATGCGGCCGTCGTTGTGCACGAACACGGCTTCGCCGGGCGCCACGTCGCGGTCCAGCACATGGGTCGTGCCCTCGAGCGCCACCGACTCGCTGGCCAGCATGACGGTGCCGTCGGCGCCATGGCCGATGCACAGCGGACGGATGCCGAACGGGTCGCGGAAGGCCAGCAGTCCGTAGCCGGCGATCAGCGCGATCACGGCATACGAGCCCTTGATGCGCTTGTGCACGGCGCGCACGGCCTTGAAGATGTCCTCGGTCTGGAGCGGCGCACCGCTGGTGGAGCGGGACAGCTCGTGGGCCAGCACGTTGAGCAGCACTTCGGAGTCGCTCTCGGTATTGGTGTGGCGGTGGTCGGTGTCCGCCAGCTCCTGGCGCAGCTGCTTGGCGTTGGTGAGATTGCCGTTGTGCACCATGACGATGCCGAACGGCGCATTCACGTAGAAGGGCTGGGCCTCTTCCTCGCTGGACGCATTGCCTGCCGTGGGATAGCGCACCTGGCCCAGACCCACATTGCCGGGCAGCGCACGCATGTTGCGCGTGCGGAACACGTCCTTCACCATGCCCTTGGCCTTGTGCATGAAGAACTTGCGTTCCTGCTGGGTCACGATGCCGGCGGCATCCTGCCCACGATGCTGCAGCAGCAGCAAAGCGTCATAAATCAGCTGATTCACGGGTGCGGTGCTGACCACACCAACGATTCCACACATAGTAGCGTTCCATTGGTTTGCGAAGGCTGCCCCTCGCCACACTCGCCTGCCCACCACCATTGGCTGGCCTGCGTTTTCACCGGGTGCAGATGGATCGCACCTGCACCGGATTCCTTGTGGCGGCTGCAGCGCTTGGCCGCAGCCGCCGTATTCCTTCATCCTGACCGCCCCGGCATGTCTTGCATCTGGCGGCATTGCCGGCCGCTTCAAGTTCCCGCAGCCGCCGGCAGATATTGCTCCCACTGCGCCGGCAATGCCGGCAGTGCCATCCCCAATGCCTCGGACAACCAAGGCGCCAGCGCCGACTGTTGCCACCACGGCGCGGTGTGCAGCGGCGTGTAGCGGATCACCAGCGCCAGCACCAGCAGCAGCAAAACGCCGCGCAGAACCCCGAACAGCGCGCCCAGCGTGCGGTCCACGGGCCGCAGGCCCACGGCCTCGACCAGCTGCTTGGACAGCCAGGACACCAGCCCCCAGGCAAACATGGCTGCCACCAGCAGCAGCACAAAGCCGGCCGCATAGCGCAGCTGCATGTCCCAGCCGTCCAGCGGCAGCCACTGCGCCATGTCCTGCGCCCAGGTGCGCGCCACGACGAAGGCCACGATCCAGCCGACCAGCGACAGCACTTCATAGACCAGGCCGCGCCAGGCCCCCAGCAGCATGGAGCCCAGCAAGACGGCCACCAAAATCCAGTCCAGCGTGGTCATGAGAGCCTGGTTCTATGTCGCGCGTATGTCTTCAGACCGTCTCGCCTGCCGGCACCTGTCCTGTCAGCCCTTGAACACCGAGGCCGGCAGGCCCAGGCCCTTCACGCGGGCGGCCGCCTTGTCGGCATCGGCCCGGCTGCTGAACGGGCCCACGCGCACCCGCGTGCGCTTGCCATCCTTGGTATCCACGGTCTGCGTGAAAGCGTTCAGGCCGGCACCGCCGAGCTTGGACTTGATCTCGTTGGCCTTGCTGGCCTCGGCAAAGGCGCCGATCTGAATGATGAAGCGCTCGTTGCCCGCACTGGCCGAATCGCCCGCCGATGCAGCGGGAGCGCTGCGGCCCTCGAGCAGGGCGCGAGCGCGTGCGGCCTCGTCGCTCTTGCCGGGCTCGGGCTTATGCTTGGGCTCCGGCTTGGGTTCGGGTTTAGGCTCCGGCTTGGCCTCGGGCTTGTGCTTGGGCTCCGGTTTGGGTTCCGGCTTGGCCTCGGGTTTGGGTTCGGGCTTGCGCTCCGGCCTGACCTCGGGCTTGGGCTCGGGTTTGGGAGCCGGCGGCACCACGGCAGGCGCCGGCGCAGCGATGGCAGGAGCCGGTGCAGCAGTTTCAGGAGCGGCAGGCTTGGGAGCCGGCGCGGGAGCTGGCGCGACACCGCGCGACGGAATCTCTTCCTCGCCGTCGCCCAGCGAAGCACGGGCCGTGACCTGGCCGTTGGACGCGGCCACGCCGCCGACGGCATTGGCGCCGGGCACCACCACGGGCGCGGCGTTGTCGCGGTCCGGAATCTCGATGGGAATGTCCACGGGAATGGGCCGCGGCTGGGTATCGAACAGCAGCGGGAACCCGATCACCCCTGCCAGCACCAGCACTGCAGCGCCGATCAGGCGATGGCGGGCACGGCGGCGCATGGCCTCCACGCTCTCGCCCTGGGCCAGCCGGCCGGGCCGCTTGGCGCCAGGCACGGCTTGCGCGCCATCATCTTTCTTGCCGGGCCAACGAATATTGAAAAGTGCCATGGAGTACGGACTCGTTCAGGCCTGTGACCGCAGCCATGCCGCAGCGGCAGGCCGTAGTTTCAGTTGCCCAGGTGTTTGGCGTTCAAGCGGGGCGTGCCGTTCTGCAGCACGCCGCCCACGGTGTAGAACGAACCAAAGACCACGATTCTATCAGCCGCCTGGGCAGCCTCCACCGCGGCGTCCAGAGCCTGCTGGGGGTTGGCGAAGGTCTGCATGCTCACATCGGTGCGCAGACCGGCCCGGGACTGCAGCTCGGCCAGCTTGGCCTTGAGCCCTTCGGCCGTGTCCGCGCGCGGCGTCGGCAGGTCGGTGAAGTACCAGCGGTCGATCAGCGGCGCGACCTTCGTGAGCATGGGGGCCCAGTCCTTATCGGCCATGGCGCCGAACACGGCATGCGTGGTCGGGAAATAGCCCATGGCATCGAGGTTGGCCGTCAGCGCCGCCACCGAATGCGGGTTGTGCGCCACGTCCAGCACCAGCGTGGGCTGGCCCGGGATGATCTGGAAGCGCCCGGGCAGCTCCACCATGGCCAGGCCCGTGCGCACGGCCTGCGCGGTCACAGGCAGCTGGCCGCGCAGGGCCTCCAGCGCCGCCAGCACGCCCGAGGCGTTGACCAGCTGGTTGGCGCCGCGCAGTGCCGGATAGGCCAGGCCGGCATAGCGGCGGCCGCGGCCGGCCCAGCCCCACTGCTGCTTGTCGCCGTCGTAGTTGAAGTCCTTGCCGAAGCGCCACAGGTCGGCGCCGATTTCCATGGCATGGTCGATCACGCTTTGCGGCGGCATGGGGTCGCTGACGATCACGGGGCGGCCGGTACGCATGATGCCGGCCTTCTCGCGGCCAATGCTTTCGCGGTCGGGGCCGAGCAGTTCCATGTGGTCGAGGTCGATGCTGGTGATGACCGCGCAGTCGGCGTCAATGATGTTGGTCGCGTCCAGGCGCCCGCCCAGGCCGACTTCCAGGATCGCCACGTCCAGCCTGGACTGGCTCATCAGATGCAGGATGGCCAGCGTCGTGAATTCGAAGTAGGTAAGCGCCACCTCCGCGCCATCCTTCACGCGGGCCTGCTCCACCCGCTCGAAGTGGGGAATCAGGTCGCCGGCACTGACGATCTCGCCGCCCACGCGGCAGCGTTCCTCGAAATGCACGAGGTGGGGCGAGGTGTAGACGCCGGGCCGGTAGCCGGACTGCAGGGCCACGGCTTCCAGCATGGCGCAGGTCGACCCCTTGCCGTTGGTGCCCGCCACCGTGATCACGGGGCAGTCGAAATGCAGCTCCATGCGCTGCGCGACGGTGCGCACGCGATCCAGGCCAAGGGCGATGTTCTGGGGATGCAGACGCTCGCAATATGTGAGCCATTCATCCAATGTGGGAAATGTGGTGTGCATACTGGGCGCTATTGTCACCCAGCACCAGAGGCCCTATGGCCGGCCGCGTTAGCGGCAGGCGAAAAGCTTTGCCAAATGCTTTGCCAGGTGCAACCATCTTCAGGAACCGACCCATGACCTCCACCATCACGCTCTACGGCATCCCCAACTGAACCCCCACAATTGATTTTTTTCACAAATCTCTTGCAAGTGCTTGATTTGCTTATACTGTGTCGCACATCCTCAGAATTTTTTCACAAAAATTCAGGGAAATTTCACAAAGAGAAAGGGCAAAAATGCACTTCTACAAGCTACCTAGAGGCATACAAGAAACAACAAGAAAGAACAAAGATGGCTCGCCAGTGGTTGCCTATCGGGTTCAGATGAACAGGCAAGGGGTCAAGCTGGACAAGCTTTTTTCATCAGTTCAAGAAGCTTTAGAGTTCTTAAATGATGAAAGAAAAAAGCTAAAGCTAAAAAAGCTAGTCATTGAACAAGACGAAGAAAAGCTAAAAGCTTTTAGACTTAAATCTTATGAACATTTAAGCTCAGAGGATGGCAAAGAGTTTATAAATCAATACTTCAACAACCCTACTTTTGATAGATATATTAAAAAGTACATTGATGAATTTTTGAAAATTAAATACAGAAATGTACTAATAGGAAGCTATCAGAGTTAACAGCAGAAGAAAAACACAAGCTAAAAAATTACTCAAATAAAGTTAACAAGCTTGAAAGAATGGCAAAAATTAAAGTTCAAGATTTTAATCTTGGAGCTTTAGAAATTGCCTTCAAGGGTTTTAATTCGAGCCAAAAACCTATTGGAAATTTCACACTGGAAGAAATTACAGTATCTACAATTAATTCTTATGTAAAAAGCAGGATACAAGACAACCTTAGAGCTAGCTCAATAAGAACAGAGCTTGTTTTGATGAATAGTGTTTTAGAGTATTCAAAGCACTTAAACAGCGATTTGAAAGACTTCAAAAACCCAATAAAAGATTTTGATAAAAAGCTTTACTCTTTAGCCATTCCTGCGAAATCAAAATTTTTCAGATTTGCAGACAGTGAAGAAGAAAACAAAATAACTAAAAAAGCTTTTATTGAAGCAGTAGAGAAAAATAAAAATCCCGAGCTTGTTTTCATTGTTAAGTTGATGATGCTCACAGCTATGCGAAGGGCTGAAGTAGTTCTTTTAAAATGGTCGCAAATTTACGAAAATTTTATTCAACTAACAGACACCAAGACAAACCCCCGCCCCGTCTACTTAACAGCAGATGCAAAAGAACTGATTAAATCAATTCCTAGAAAATCAGGGCAAGACCGGCTTTTCTCTTACACAGTGGGAGGCTTTGAAGCTTCGCTTAGGTATCATTTGAACAAATTTGGACTTAAAGACATTACAGCTCATAAACTCCGTAAAAATTCAATCTCTGAATTTGTGGAAGTTATCGGAGCAGATAACAGCCTTTTGATTTCTGAAATTCTAGGCATTAGGGACATTGCAGGCTTAGAGCGAGAAATTAAGACAATGCCAACCTCTAGCCTAAACACTCAAACAGAAGTCCTTAAATCTGTTGGTCATACAACCTCAGCAGTGACTAAAAAGCATTACTTCTCTTTAAATTTGAAAAAGCAAAAATAATTGATAGCATAGAGATAGAACAAAAAGGTTTATCTCTATGGCTAAATTATTTATTACTATTTCAGATGTAAAAAGAATAATCTTTCTTATACACAGAAGAACAATTTTAAAGCTTCAATTAAAAGCTTACGATTACACAAAAGAAGAACACAAATCAAAAATCATTATTCTTGAAGTTCTCTTAAACTTCATTGAAGCAGAGCTAAAGAGGTTCCACGATGACGACATAGAACACATAGACAGGAGTCTAATGGAAGGCTACACAGATAAAGAAATTAGCTCTATGTATAAGTATTACATCAGCAAGCAAAAGAGAAAATTAAACCGATGGAACAAGTAACCTAAGCAGTCTAAAGACTGCTTTTTTATTGCCATTTGACAAATACCATAAAATTTACTTTAATAGTATTAAATACCTTGTACGTCCTTTCATTTTGATTGTCTCGCTGGGGTATTTAATTAAAAAGCACAGCAGAGGATAGAAAAGGCAAAGACAATAAGACCGTTTTTATTTCTCTATCACGATAGAAGATATCCACTTGATTTAAAGTAGTTAAGAAAGTGAAAGGGGCTAACGGACTAGCCCAAAGGTTTAAAAGCCTTTAAAGTGTTTTTAAGTGGTTACAGAGGAACTATACACAGCCACAGGGAGAGACTTAAGAACAGACCCCGTATAGTAGATTTAAAGCATCTAGCACTGTTTAACTTGATACAGCTTTATTAGTTATCAAGCCCGTATCGACGGCGATATGCCTAAGCACTTTTGAAAAAGAGTTTTTAAATATATCGCTGAGAAGGGAAAAGTCCAAACCTTAGCAATTTTTTTTTGAATTGCTCGGGTTTGGGAAACTTTTCCCCTCTCTGGCTCAATCCTAAGCATATCTAAGAGAGGGGAAAAGTTTAATAAAGTGTATTTTGGTATTAGTTCCATCATTCAACAGACAATAAGAGGTTACGAACTAGGAATAACAACAATAAAAGAAACTAGGAATAATCAACGGTATTCTGTGAAGTGAAACGAAACACTTATCTAAATAAAGAAAAAGTAGACTTGTTCTACTTTTTTTATTTACCCCTACGGAGGTAGGTATCCCCTCTCCGAGGGGACGGAAGGGGTGGCACTCAACAGATACAACAACACTAGGAACACCCAACACACATAGAAGATAGGAAGGAGCGAAGCGACAAAAACGGCCGCCAAGCGATTTTTAACCTCTACCTATACCAACACCCTACCCCACCAGAAAAAACGGCTCTACGGGGCTATAAATCAACCCCAACCCCTAGGGCTTGACATTTAAAAAGCTTTTACTATATTTAAAACAATTCCTATATTTAATTTAGTAAAACCTTCTTTGATAGAAACACCAAAGCCCCAGAAATGGGGCTTTTTTGTTTTCTGCATCATTTGACTTTGGCTTTTATTTTGCTATATTGAATTTATCATATAGCAAAGGAGTACAAATATGAAAACAGACGATATAGAATTTAACTACAAACAAAACCAAGTAGATTATGAGAAAAACAAAGAAGATATGAAAGAATTATCTATAGCATTAGAAAAAAGAATGAGGGAGGATAAGATAGTTAATTATGTTGGACTTATTGCCATTTTTTCCTGTTTAATCTTCATTGCTTGGGAGTTTTTAAGATGAATTTCTTCAAAAAACTAAAATTTAAGAAAGAAGAAAAAGAGAGGATAGAGCTAGAACAAAAGCAATTACTTTTAGCTCTTAATCTAAAAGTCTTTAACTTAGAGTGGCGACTTGATGAACTAGAAAAACAAATAAAGGAAAAATATGATAATTGAATTTTTAATAGGTGCTGCGAAAGCAGTTTTAGGAATTAAAAGCACAGCAGCAACGGCCTCAGTCACAAGTTACGGGGGGGTTGTTGTCTATGGAGGTTTATTGCTTTGGTTTATTTTAATAGCCGCATTTATCAAGATTTTCAACTCAGCTTTTAAGGGCTCATCATCTGAAAGGATAGACCCTGTAGAAGATGTAAAGAAAGCTTTAAAACAACAGCAGAAGAAACAACAACAGCAACAAAGAACAATAGAAGTTGACAGAGTGATAAAGAAATAAAAACCTAATTAATTACAGTTAACAAGAATAAAAAGAGAGATTTATAAAATGAAAAAATTAAAGGACTTTACAAAAACAGACTTAGAAAAAATTAGTCAATTCTCTAGCAAATGGAAAGACTCAAAGACTAAAAAGGTCAGATACTACTTAAACACCATCAAAATTCTAGAGTATTACGGAAATGTTTTTAAGCTTGAGAGTAATGATTACGATTCATTCTTAAATTACAAGATATGGATTGAAGATAAAGAATTATTCACAGATAACAAAAACAAAAGAATACTTTTAAAAATATCAAATAACATCTACAAGATACTAGAACTAAGATTTTAAAAAAACAAAAGCCAGCTTTTAAAGTTGGCTTTTTATTAGCTATTCATCATTTAAAAAATTGACTTTACTAATTGCTTATATATAGTAAGTAATACATAAGCAAGGTAACCCGTCTAGCGACCGGAATAAACAAAAAATTATTTTTGTTTTCTTTTCTGGGAGACCCAGACCCCAGGTTTACAACCTCGCTTTTTATGAACAGCCAGCCCCGACACGGGGCAATAACAACAATAAGAAAGGCAATTTATGACACAAAAAAAAAAAAGACCTGGCCAATCATCAGAATTAGGAAAAATCAGAGATAGACAGCTACACATAAGACTTGATGAAGATGAGTTCAACAAACTAGAAGAACAAGCAAAATTAAAAAGAACATCAACAGCTAAATACTGCCGAGACACTTTGCTATATGGAAATAGTCAAATAGCAAAAACAAATATTGACCATGTGAAGCTATTAAATGAACTTCATAAAATTGGGGTTAATTTAAATCAAATAGCACACAGAGCAAACAAAGGCGAAGCCTTAAGTAATTTAGTTGATGACTTTATTGACAACTTTAAAGCATTTAAAACCCTTAAAAAATCACAACACACAAGGGAGGTAAGCAATGCTAATAAAGATTTTTAAAAATGTGGGCAAAGGCTCAAGCCGCGGCCCTATCTCTTATTTACTTGGCAAAGATAAGGACGGAAAACAAAGAGAACCCGCCCCTGTAGAACTCAATCAGCTTATGACAAGTGAGGGTTCTAAAGATGCCGTAGCTTTTTTGATTGATAACAATAAAAGAGCAAATAAGTATACTTCTGGTGTAATTGCTTTTCGTGATAACGAGAAGTTAAGACCTATGCAAATACAAGAAATCATCAAAGACTTTAGGAAAACTTTTTTACCTGGCTTAGATGAAAACAATGTCCCCGTTTTGTGGGTTATGCACAGAGAAAAAGGGAATACCGAACTCCATTTCTTAGTTCCAAAAATGGAAGCAACCACAGGCAAAGCTTTTAACATTGCACCACCTGGACCAGCATCTCAAAAGCTATTTGAAGATTTCCAGAAACTTCAGAATGATAAGCTAGGGTTTAAACAAGTAACTCCAAATCTCTTAAAAGCTCAGTTTGATACTTTTGAGAAAGGAACAAGAAAAGAAAAAATTTCATCTTATCTTGTTGAAAAAGTCAAAGCTAATGAGATACACAACAGAGCCGACCTTTTAAGACACTTACAACACAAATTAAAATGGAAAGTTTCAAGAATTGGTAATGACTTTATTTCTGTTATTCCAACAGGAAAAACCAAGCCCATAAGACTAAAAGGCTCAGCATTTACAGCAAAGGCAGATTACAGGGATATGTTAAAACAGTCTAGCAACCACCCCACAAAGCTAAATCCCGATGAAATCTTAAAGATAGATAAGAGTTTACAGAATGGGATAAAAGCTAGAACTAATTACAATCTTAAGAACTACATCAACCCACCTAGCTACAAGAACAGAGGTTTAAATTTCAAAAGTAAAACACCAGCAATTAAGCAAAACATCGTGCCCAAGGTGCCTATGGCACAGCACAAAGCTCCCCTTGAGGGACAAGGCTCCAGCCCTCAACCTCTTAAATCGCTCTCTGTGGAGTTTTCCAGCTCTACCCATACCAACACACCACCACACCAAAAAAACAGCACTGCGGCCCATTCTGGCCCTTCCCTTGGGTCTGGTGGTTCTTCTGGCAGTGGTACAAGTTCAATAGATGCTCAAATTTCATCAGTTAAAGCACAAATGAACAGCGAGAAGAACCCAGCCCGTAGAGCACAGCTACACACTCAGCTTTTAGCTTTACAAGTCAAAAAAGATCAAATGTTATTGCAACAACACAACGACAGACTAAAGCAGTTGAACAAGATAAAGCCATAAAAGAAAAAAGCCCCTAGGGGCTTTTATTGTTTAGAATTTTAGTAATTTATCTTTTTTCAATTGCTTGTAGTCATCACTGTTTTTTATTCTTTCCATTTTTTCAAGGTCTTGATTTATATCATCTTGCAAAGTCAATGCTTTAAATTGTTCATCATCTAAAGCTAACAATTGTTGAATAGTAAAGACTTGAGAATATCTCAATTTCTTAATGAATGGGCTTTTAGTGTGTTCACTAACAAAACCATAACTAACACCACCAACTTTTTTAGCTATCTCATCAAGTGTCATTTTTGGTTCAGTGATAAAAAGCTCAATCGCTTTTCTTCTTCTATCTTTATAGCTTTGACCTTTTGCTAAGCCCCCAGCTCTTCCGTTTTCTCTTAAAACCTCAATATATCTATTCATTTTTATTTATCCTTTGCTATATGATTTATTCAATATAGCAAATATTTTTTATAAATCAATATTTGAATTTGTCTTTTATTTTGCTATATTGAAATTATCATATAGCCAAGAAGGAGAAAATATGACTAACAAAAGAACTTTAATAAATGAAATTGACACATTCAAAGGAACTAATTTATACAAATATCAAACGAGAGTACATTTCAATATTATTGAAGATGGTAAAAATTTAGTTTCTCGCTGGTGTGATATAAGAGGTAAAGTTTCACACGAAAAAGCTAGGTCTATTCTTGACTCTGTTTTTATGACTAAAGAAGATTACTACGAAGAGTATAAAACGGAGCTAGATAGAGAATTAGCATACGAAAAAATTTTCAATTTTGAAGATGATTACGAATACTGGCAAAAACTTAGAGATTGTTAAACCAATAAAAAAAGCCCCATCGCTGGGGCTTTCTTATTTATCAACCAAGGACATTAAATATGCCCCTCTCTTTTTCCAACATGACGGACAATCAAAAGAATTACTCCGACGACAAAAACCACTCCCCCGAGACTTTTATCAAGACCTCCAAGCAAGAGAGAAGCAATAGCCAGCAGTGTTACCCTCCAAAAAAATAGCATACAGAAAAGAACAATAACAACAAAGATAAAAGATTTCATCTTGAATATACTTCATTAAGAGAAATTAAAGCCCCAAAAGGGGCTACTCAATTACCAGAAGTGAGGAACTCCCTTTGGTGTTTCTTTTACTGATTTTGGAATTTTGAACCGATTGATGATGGTGTTTTTGATATCTCCGCCAACATTCAAATCTTCCAAATTGAGAACAGGTGGCAAAAGTGAAGATTGAATATGAATTATTGGCTGCTTGGTATTCGGGTTATCCAAAGAGAACGAATCTACTGCAATCACTGAATGCAATTGCCTTCCCTCATCCATGGCATAGGTTTGCAGAACATACCCATACACTGATACAAGGAGTTCTGTTGAACGACTGCCCTTTGATTTCAGTTTGGAAATTTCCCCCTCAATTTGCCTAGCTTCTGCTTCTGATTTTGGCTTGTATTCCATGTGATATGGAAGATCTCCCATCAAAATATAACTGTAATATGTTTGAGGAGGAAATGATTTGTCTTTCAACTTAAATTCAGCT
This sequence comes from Comamonas sp. w2-DMI, assembly GCF_040187735.1. NCBI lineage: Bacteria > Pseudomonadati > Pseudomonadota > Betaproteobacteria > Burkholderiales > Comamonadaceae > Comamonas > Comamonas sp. w2-DMI. Next base: position 15,269 of record NZ_JBANEL010000024.1, read on the forward strand.
CCACCACCATTTGGAGAAATGAATTTAAATGTATTTGTCTCGTGGCTGTACTCATTTACAATGACTTTCTCACGAGTAATAATCTTAATATTTCCAAGTTTTTTTGCTTTGGCTCGATATGATTCCAATTCTGGCTTAAGAGATTTAAGAATATCCTGCTTCTTAAAACCATCATTTTCGTTACGGTAACTTTCTGACAGTGTGTGTGCAAGAGCACTGTCAGTGCCTTTGTAGCCTTGACACCAATACATATCAAGGTATTTCATGTAATTTGAATCGCCAATTTGAAATTGCTCGCTGTAATCCAATGAAGTAGGATAGGTCAGCTTTTCTGAACTACGACGAGCCAACCCAAACACCTTTTGTTTTTGGTCATTGGGATTCTGCATAGAAATAACTTTTTGATTTCCAATGTCGCAGGCCATCAAAGGAAGGGGCAGAGCCAAGTTCAATGCCAGCAAAATTCCAATTTGCCTCATAATTTTTCCGTCAATTTACCGTAGCACCATGCCACAGAGGTAAAGGAATTTTTAAACGGATAGAGGTACTGTGCTACTGTCAGAACTGACAGGTCAGGGACAAATCAGACCTTGAGTGATAGCTCTAGCCACAGCTTGATGACGGCTTGATACACCAAGTTTATGCATTGCATTGCCGATATGGAAATTGGCTGTTCTTTCAGAGATATTGAGAATTTTTGCCATCTCCCAAGAAGTTTTTCCCATCGCAGACCATTGCAAACAGTCTTTTTCACGGATTGTTAGTACAACAATTGGCTTCTTATTTTTTGACGATGGTAAATTATCCAAGGCTTCATGCAAATGCAAAGCTAATATCAATGCTTGACCCGCCATATAAACCTCATGCCGTTCTGTCATCTCAATAGATGTTTCAGGTGGCCTATCTGATGTAAGACTTAAAAGAGCACCACCAAACCCTCGTTTACCCCCAACAGTTACGGTTACTCCACTTGCTAGACCATGCTGGCGAGCCTCATCCATCACAGGGTCTATTGATGTAGAAAGTTTATTCCACATCACAGGCAACGGACTACTAACTGCACGAGCAATTACAGGGTCACGAGGCATATGGTTAACTTTTTGATAGTGCAACATCCAATCAGCAGGATAAGTAGTAATAATTCCTTTATCTGCCAAATCTTCAATTGGAACTATTGGTCTCTCATCAACATAAAAAACATTCTCATTTGTTGGCGGTGTCAAATCTGAATAGAAAAAATTACTAAATCCAAGTTTTTCAACTTGAGAGTTAAAGACACAAGACAGCTCTTCATAAGTGTCTTGCTTTAGTAATTCTTCAAAGAAATGCAACTGATGGAACATTTGTGAGAGCTATTTTCAACCATTGATTAAGCTGAATTTACATAAAATATAAAAATAAAGCCCCAAAAGGAGCTTTATTAAAATATTTCCGACTTACTGATTTGCTTCAATTTTGTAGCCATTGCTATCAAGCCATTCAATCAAAATTTTCCTAGGAACAACATCGTTCCCTTTTTCATTCTTTTGTTTTTTATCTGCCAAATTGGCATTGATGAGGTTTTCAATCCATTTGGGATTTGCACCCTTGCCAGCATGCCATGTCTCCTCATGGTTGTCTTTATTCCTGTAAACAGGAACTTTCGGGGCTTGGCTCTTGCCTTTATTGCTATTCTTTTGAGGAGCAACAAGCTCAATAGTTGTAGGAAAAGGAGCTTTAAAACCAAGTTCTTCAAAGGTCAGTTTGTACTGTGCAATTTTTGCCTTGATTTCTTCAACAACAGTAGCTTTTTCAGCTTGAATAATCTCTTGTTCTTTAGCTTGCAGTTCTGCAATCTGCTTTTGAAGTTCTGCAAGTGTCAGTTCTTTAGCCATCTCTTAAACCCCTTAAAAAAAGCTTTTACAGGTACATTGTGCCGCACTTTTTTAATGCATAGCTATCCTTTAAACGCTTTTTTAACACTGCTTAGACCAGGGGCCCCCAGGGCGGGAGGTCATTCATTCGGACAGGTCCGAACAAACGACCTTGACGATAGAAACCCTCTTGACAGATCAACTTTTTTTGTAGTATTGAAAAACTTCGCTTTTTTGTGAAAAAACAACAATTTCACAAATTTTCAGACTTTAGAAATTTCACAAAATGAACAAAATCAACAACTTACCTGTTGTTTATGGAATATCCAATTGCGACACCGTCAAGAAAGCGCGCAGCTGGCTGACCGAGCAAGGGCTCGCTTACGATTTCCACGACTTCAAGAAACAGGGCGTGCCGGCCGAGCGCCTGCCGGCCTGGATGGAGGCCGTGGGCTGGGAAAAGCTGCTCAACCGCCAGGGCACGACCTGGCGCAAGCTGGACGATGCCGTCAAGGCGCAGGCCCGGGATGCCGCCAGCGCAGCCGCCGTCATGGTGGAACACCCCAGCGTCGTCAAGCGCCCCGTGGTGCAATGGCCCGGCGGCCGGATCACCGTGGGATTCAAGGCCGAGGACTGGCAGGCACTGGTGCAGGCCTGAAGCGACGGAGAGAGGCAAACACTCACATTGCCACATTGATTTACGTAGATTTACGCAGCGCCATCATGGTTTTCACCTGGGAGGACTAAACTTTTCTTCAGTCTGGCGCACAAAGCGCCATGACAGGAGAAAAATGATGAAACCCCTGGCAGTAATGACGCTGGTTGCAGCAACCGCCTCCATGAGCACCGTGGCCTTTGCCCAGGAACGGGGCCGCGTGCTGTCCACCACCCCCATCACGCAGCAAGTGGTCGTGCCGCAGCAGGTCTGCAATGACCAGACCGTGGCCGTGGCTCCGCGCAGTACCGGTGCCGGGGCCGTGATCGGCGCGATTGCCGGCGGCGTGCTGGGCAATGCCATCGGCGGCGGCGCCGGCCGGGCAGCCGCAACGGCCGCAGGCGCCGTGGGTGGCGCCATGCTGGGCAACCAGGCCGAAGCCTACGGCCCGCCCCAGTACCAGACCGTGCGCCAGTGCAGCACGCAGAACTACTACCAGAACCAGACCGTGGGCTACAACGTGGTCTACGAATACCGGGGGCGCAACTACACCACGCAGACCTCCACGCCCCCCGGCGACTGGATTGCGCTGAACGTGACGCCCGCGGACAACGGCAACCTCTACAACAGCAACGGCTACTACGACAACCCCGCACCCGCCCAGGTCTACGGCACCGTACCCGTGGCGCCTGCGGCGAGCTACCAGAGCGGCTACTATGCGCCCCAGCCTGCCTATACGGCTGGCGACTATGTCGCGCCGCTGCTGATCGGCGCCGCCATCGGTGCGGGCGCCTACTATGCCACGCGCCCCCACCACCATGGCTATTACCGCCCGGGCTGGCACGGCGGCTGGCGCCGTTGATGCAGGCAAGCTGCACGCGCGCCGCACCTAAAGGAACAAGAGCCCCAGCCACGGGGCTCTTGTTCTTTGGGGCAGGCCGCGCATGCAGCGGATACGTAGCCTAAAATGGCTGGTTTGTCCCTAGACCACGCCTTTTGCGTTCCTTTCCATGACCACCGAAACCATTGAGGGCGTGGCCCTCACCACCAAGGCCAATGTGTACTTTGACGGCAAGTGCGTCAGCCACAGCTTCACCCTGCCCGACGGCACCAGGAAGTCCGTGGGCGTGGTGCTGCCGGCCACGCTGACCTTCGGCACGGCCGCCGCCGAGATCATGGAATGCGTGGGCGGCTCCTGCGAGTACAGGCTGGACGGCAGCGACGAGTGGAAGAAGTCCTCGGCTGGCGAGAGCTTCCAGATTCCCGCGAACTCCAAGTTCGACATCCGCGTGAGCGAGGCCTACCACTACATCTGCCACTACGCCTGAGGCACCCGATTGCGCCCGGGCCCGGACGGCTGCAGCCCAGCCATTCAAGGCCTTTTTAGCCTCTGGCGCAGACCAGGCAAGCGCCAGCAGCTATCACTTTGAAGAGAAATCCCATGGAAACCATCCTGCAACACGTTCCCGTCGGCCAGAAGGTCGGCATTGCCTTCTCCGGCGGCCTGGACACCAGCGCGGCCCTGCGCTGGATGAAGAACAAGGGCGCCCTGCCCTATGCCTACACCGCCAACCTCGGCCAGCCCGACGAGGAGGATTACGATGCCATCCCCCGCAAGGCCATGGAATACGGTGCAGAGAAGGCCCGCCTGATCGACTGCCGCCCCCAGCTGGCCAACGAAGGCATTGCCGCCATCCAGGCCGGCGCCTTCCACATCTCCACCGGCGGCATCACCTACTTCAACACCACGCCGCTGGGCCGCGCCGTGACCGGCACCATGCTGGTGGCCGCGATGAAGGAAGACGACGTCCACATCTGGGGCGACGGCTCGACCTTCAAGGGCAACGACATCGAGCGCTTCTACCGCTACGGCCTGCTGACCAACCCCGCGCTGAAGATCTACAAGCCCTGGCTGGACCAGACCTTCATCGACGAGCTGGGCGGCCGCGCCGAGATGTCGGCCTTCATGACCAAGGAAGGCTTCGGCTACAAGATGAGTGCCGAGAAGGCCTACTCCACCGACTCCAACATGCTGGGCGCCACCCACGAGGCCAAGGACCTGGAGCAGCTCAACAGCGGCATCCGCATCGTCAACCCCATCATGGGCGTGGCGTTCTGGAAGCCGGAAGTCGAGGTCAAGGCCGAGGAAGTGTCGATCACCTTCGACGAAGGCCGCCCCGTGGCCGTCAACGGCAAGGAAATCGCCGACCCGGTGGAGATGTTCCTGGAACTGAACCGCATCGGCGGCCGCCACGGCCTGGGCATGAGCGACCAGATCGAGAACCGCATCATCGAGGCCAAGAGCCGCGGCATCTACGAGGCCCCGGGCATGGCGCTGCTGCACATCGCCTACGAGCGCCTGGTGACCGGCATCCACAACGAGGACACCATCGAGCAGTACCGCATCAACGGCCTGCGCCTGGGCCGCCTGCTGTACCAGGGCCGCTGGTTCGACCCGCAGGCCATCATGCTGCGCGAGACCGCCCAGCGCTGGGTGGCCCGCGCCGTGACCGGCACCGTGACGCTGGAGCTGCGCCGCGGCAACGACTACTCTATCCTGAACACCGAGTCGCCCAACCTGACCTACGCGCCCGAGCGCCTGTCGATGGAAAAGGTCGAGGACGCGCCGTTCAGCCCCGCCGACCGCATCGGCCAGCTGACCATGCGCAACCTGGACCTGATGGACACCCGCGACAAGCTGGCCATCTACTCCAAGGCCGGCCTGCTGTCGCTGGGCACCAGCAGCGCGCTGCCCCAGCTCGGCGGCGGCAACAGCAAGTAAACGGCCTGCCTGCCGTTTCCTCATCCAAGCCGCCTGCGGGCGGCTTTTTCGTACCCGCGCCAGCGCCTGCGGGCCAGCGCCCGCGCCCGGTCACTTGCAGGGATCGGGCTCCAGGCCCACGCCGCGCCACATACACCCGCTGACACAAAACAAGCCCCGGTCTTTCAATACGGAACGGCCAACACGGGTAGAGTCGCGGCATTGTTAGACGAAAGGCTCAATACATGACACTTCAAAAAGCACGCAGCGGCCTTGTTCTGGCGGGACTGGTTCTGTCGGCAGGTTTTTCCGTCAATGCCCTGGCCCAGGACGCAGCCGCCAAGCCCGCCGAGGCGCCTGCCGATCAGGCAGCGGCGCAGCCGAAGGTCGATGCGGCGGCCGTCGATGCGGCCCTCAAGCAGCGCCTGCAGGCCGTGGTGGCCGCCATCAACGGCAAGAGCAAGATCGCCGCCAGCAACTTCAGCGAGCCATTCATCAAGGAATCGCCCGTGGACGCCGTCCAGAAGGCGTTCGACTCCCTGCGCTCGGGTACCGGCAGCTGCCAGCCCGTCGGCCGCATGCAGGTCTCCAACCCCATCACCGCCAGCGTGCTTCTGTCGTGCCAGAAGGGCTTCGTGCCGCTGGAAATGGCCGTGGAGCCGCAGGCGCCCTACCGCATCACCGGCATGCTGCTGCGCCCCGCCTACTGGAAATAATCCCTCCATGCCCCGCATGGCAAAGCCGCCCCGCCCACCGGCCGGGCGGCTTTTTTGACTGCGGCAGGCCATTTCCGCGCCTCGCGCATTCCCGTCAGCAAGGCAAAAACGCAATTTCTGCACGCCATCCACCACGGCATGGCCAGAACAAAGGACAATAGAGGTTTTTTTCTGTCCCGGGTATCTTCTGAGCGCTGCGGCGCGAAAGCGGGCAAAAATCACCAACTTTCCGATACGAGGTATCACCATGCGCGCACCATTGATGGCCGTCGCCCTTGCCACCCTGGCCGGCTCCGCCCTGGCCGCCGACCTGCGGGTGGGCACCAATCCGGCCTACGAGCCCTTCGAATACAAGACCCCTTCCGGCGAGATCGTGGGCTTCGACATCGACATCGCCAACGCGCTGTGCGAGCAGATCAAGCGCAAGTGCGTGTTCGTCGAATCCGAATTCGACAGCGTGATCCCGGGCCTGCAGGCCAAGAAGTTCGACATCATCGTCAGCTCGATCTCGATCACCCCCGAGCGCCAGCGCGTGGTGGACTTCACCAAGCGCTACTACAAGACGCCCAGCGCCATCGTGGTCAAGAAGACCGTCAAGTACACCGGCCCGGCCTCGCTCAAGGGCATGAAGATCGGCGTGCTCAAGGGCAGCACGCAGGAGAAATGGGCCCTGGGCGAACTCAAGCCCGCCGGCGTGAACGTGGTGGCCTACCAGTCGCAGGACCAGGTCTACCTCGACCTGCAGGCCGGCCGCCTGGACGGCACCGTGGCCGACAAGGTGGAAGTCAATGGCGGCTTCCTGCGCAAGCCCGAGGGCAAGGATTACGGCTACGTGGGCCCTGACCAGTACGACGTGAAGTACTACGGCGAAGGCATCGGCATCGCCATGCGCAAGGGCCAGAAGGAGCTCAAGCAGCAGCTGGACGAGGCGATCGACACCATCCGCAAGAACGGCACCTACGCCAAGATCGCCAAGAAGTACTTCGACTTCGATCCTTACGGCCAATAAATCCATGTTGTGCGTTTTGCGTTGAGCGTCTGGCGGCGGATGTCCGCCTGACGTGGGGCGCGGGGCGCTCAACCAGCACGACATGAGTGGATACTATTACTCGATCCTGCACGGGGCGCTGCTCACGGTCGCGGTGTCGCTGGCATCGCTGCTGGTGGCCACGCTGATCGGCCTGCTGGGCGCGGCAGCCAAGCTGTCGGGCCGGCGCCCGCTGGTCTGGCTGGCCACGGCCTACACCACGGTGGTGCGCGGCATTCCCGAGCTTTTGATGATGCTGCTGATCTTCTACGGCGGCGCCATCGGCCTCAACAGCCTGCTCGAGCTGCTGGGCAGCGACCAGGGCGTGGACCTGAACCCCTTTGCCGCCGGCGTGATGACCATCGGTTTCATCTACGGCGCCTACATGACCGAAACCTTCCGCGGCGCCATCCTCGCCATCCCCAAGGGCCAGATGGAGGCCGCCTGGGCCTTCGGCATGAGCCCGCTGCGCACTTTCATCCGCATCACGCTGCCGCAGATGGTGCGCTATGCGCTGCCCAGCTTCACCAACAACTGGCTGGTGCTCATCAAGGCCACCGCCCTGGTCAGCCTGATCGGCCTGCACGACATGACCTACCTGGCCAAGCAGGCCAGCGCGGCCGTGCGCGAGCCATTTGCCTTTTTCCTGTTCACTGCGGCGCTGTACCTGCTCTTCACCGCCGTGTCGCTGCAGCTGCTCAAGCGCCTGTCGGCGCGCTACAGCCTCGGAACGGACAAGGTGCAGCTATGAACTGGAGCGTGATCTTCGAACCCGACACGCTGGCCCTGTACATGCAGGGCCTGGCGGTCACGCTGCAGCTGACGCTGATCAGCCTGGCCATCGGCGCCGTGCTGGCGCTGCTGATGGCGCTGGCCCTGGTCAGCCGCTCGGCGCCCATCCGCCTGCCGGTGGCGGCCTTCACCTACTTCATGCGCGGCACGCCGCTGCTGATCCAGGTGTACCTGATCTACTACGGCTTCGCCCAGCTCGAGTGGGTGCAGGCGCGCTGGGACACGGTCTGGCCCTGGACGCAGTTCAAGGAGCCCTTCTTCTGCGCGCTGCTGTCCTTCAGCCTGAACACAGCCGCCTATACCGCCGAGATGCTGGCCGGCGCGATCCGCGAGACCCACAAGGGCGAGGTCGAGGCCGCGCGCGCCATGGGCATGGGCCGCTGGCAGCTGATGCGCCGCATCGTGCTGCCCAGCGCCATCCGCCGCATGCTGCCGGCCTACGGCAACGAGGTGGTGATGATGCTGCACAGCTCCAGCCTGGCCAGCACCGTGCCGGCGCTGCTGGACCTGACCGGCGCCGCCAGCCGCGTGTATTCCGATTTCTACCTGCCGTTCGAGGCCTACCTCTTCGCGGCCGCCATCTACCTGTGCATCACCTTCAGCCTGATCGGCGGCTGCCGCCTGCTGGAGCGCCGCTACCTGGGCTACCTGGCACCGCGCAAAGCCTGAGCGGGCGAGAACGACCATGACAAGCAACACCCCCTACAAACTCCAGGCGCTGGACATCCACAAGCGCTATGGGCAAAACGAAGTGCTCAAGGGCGTTTCGCTGAATGCCTGCGCCGGCGACGTGATCAGCATCATCGGCAGCTCGGGCTCGGGCAAGAGCACCTTTTTGCGCTGCATCAACCTGCTGGAGCAGCCGCAGCAGGGCCGCGTCATCGTGGCCGGCGAGGAGCTGCAGCTGCGCCCCGGGCGCGACGGCGCACTGCAGGCAGCCGACCAGCGCCAGCTGCAGCGCCTGCGCTCGCGCCTGGCCATGGTGTTCCAGCACTTCAACCTGTGGGCCCACATGACGGTGCTGCAGAACATCATCGAGGTGCCGGTGCATGTGCTGGGCCTGCCGCGCGACGAGGCCGTGGCGCGCGCCCGCAAGTACCTGCAGCTGGTGGGTCTGGAGGGCCGCGAGGACACCTACCCCGGCCACATGAGCGGCGGCCAGCAGCAGCGTGTGGCGATTGCCCGCGCGCTGGCGGTGGAGCCCGAGGTGATGCTGTTCGACGAGCCGACCAGCGCGCTAGACCCGGAGCTGGTGGGCGAGGTGCTGCGCGTGATGCAGGTGCTGGCGCAGCAGGGGCGCACCATGCTGGTGGTGACCCACGAGATGGGCTTTGCCCGCGAGGTGTCCAACCACGTGATCTTCCTGCACCAGGGCCTGATCGAGGAGCAGGGCCATCCGCGCGAGGTGCTGTCCAACCCCAGGAGCGAGCGGCTGGCACGCTTTCTGTCGGGCAATCTCAAATAAAAAAAAAACATAGCATCCAGCGCCTGCCAGGCAATATTTTCAGATCAATTGAGGATTTAAATCCTTTCCTGGCAAGCGCAGCCCGCTACTTTTTCTGAAGCCCTCGGGCAGTGCTACCAGCGCACGCCATCGAAGCGCTGCACCAGGAAGTCCAGCAAAGCGCGCACGGCTGGAGCCAGATGCCGGCGCGAGGGATACAGCGCATACACGGTGAGCCGGGGCGGCTCCCAGTCGGGCAGCAGCACCTCCAGCACCCCCTCCTGCACCAGCGGCCGCACCAGATAGGTGGGCTGCAGCGCAATGCCGGCGCCGGCCCGGGCCGCGGCCATGAGCACCACTGCATCGTTGGCCGTGAAGCGCGTGGGCACGCTCACCCGCTGCTCTCCGGCCTGCGCGTGAGTGAAGCGCCATTCGCTGCGCCCGAAATTCGCGTGCCCCAAGCAGCAGTGACCGGCCAACTGTGCAGGCTGCGCGGGCCGGCCCGCTGCGTCCAGATAGGACGGCGCCGCCACCAGCACCGAGTCGCAGACCGCCAGCGGCCGCGCTATCAGCGCCGGATCGGGGTCTGCGCTGATGCGTATGGCCAGGTCGATGCGCTCGGCCACCAGGTTCACCGCCCCCTCGCTCACATGCAGGTCCACCTTGAGCTGCGGATGCAGCGCCAGGAAGTCGCCCAGCGCCGCGGCCAGCTGCGCATAGCCGAAGGACATGCTGCAAGTCAGCCGCAGCTGGCCACGCAGCGCGGTGCCCGCCGGCGCCGTTTCCTCCTCCACCTCCTGCGCAAGCGCCAGCATCTGCAGGCAGCGGCGCAGGCACTGCTCGCCCGCGTCGGTCAGCGTCACGCTGCGCGTGGTGCGCTGCAGCAACCGCGCCCCCAGCCACTGCTCCATCTCGGCCACATAGCGCGTGACCATGGCGCGCGACATCTCCAGCCTGTCGCTGGTCGCGGTAAAGCTGCCGGTCTGGGCCACATCGGCAAAGACACGCATGGCGGTGAGTCGATCCATTCAATTTGCTCGATATAAGAAACAATAAAGCGCATTTTTACCGGTTTATCTGGACCGTTTCAAGAAATAAAGTCCTGCCTGTCGATTCACCAACCCATCAGGATTCTTCTCATGACGCTACGCCCCGCCCTGCTTGCCGCCACCCTGGCCCTGGCCTTCGGCTTTGCCCACGCCGCCGAGCCGCTGCAGCTTAAGGTCTACAGCGCCGATGCCAACAGCTTCAATGTCAGCTCCGTGCTCATCAGCGGCGACAAGGAGGCCGTGGTCGTCGATGCCGGCTTCACGCGCGCCGACGCCTACCGCATCGCGGCCAATGTGCTCGACAGCGGCAAGACGCTGACGACCATCCTCGTGAGCAACGCCGACCCCGACTACTACTTTGGCACCGAGACGCTCCAGGCCCTGTTCCCGCAGGCCAAGGTGCAGGCCACGCCGGCCGTGCGCGAGAAAATCCAGTCCACCATGGCCGGCAAGCTGGCCTTCTGGGGGCCCAAGATGGGCGTGAATGCGCCCGCCAAGCCCGTGCTGCCCGAAGCGCTGGCCGGCAACACCCTCACCGTGGACGGCCAGGCCATCGAGGTGCGCGGCACCACCGGCCCCCTGGCCCGCCGCCCCTATGTCTGGGTGCCTTCGCTGCATGCCATCGTGGGCAATGTGGCCGTGGCCGGCAACATGCATGTGTGGACGGCCGACACGCAGACGCCCGCCGAGCGTCAGGCCTGGATTGCCCAGCTCGACGAGATGAAGGCCCTCAAGCCGCAGGTGGTGGTGCCCGGCCACATGAAGCCCGGCACGGCGCTGGATGCGCAGGCCATAGACTTCACGCGCAGCTACCTGATCCAGTTCGAATCCGCGCTGCAGCAGTCCAAAGACAGCGCAGGCGTCATCCAGGCCATGCGCGCCGCCTACCCCGAGCTCGGCGAGAGCGCTTCGCTGGAGCTGGGCGCCAAGGTCAACAAGGGCGAGATGCGCTGGTAAGCGCGTTTTCACGCACCGGGCGCCGGAACCTTTGCGCCGGCCGGCGATCCAACCTTATGCCGCTGGAGATGGTTTGCGGCGGCAGGAGGTAGCAGCCATGAAACATATGAAACATTGGCAGGATCCGCTCAATGCCTTGCTTGGCGCCTGGTTGGCCCTGTCACCCTGGGTCCTGGGTTTTCAGGATCAGATGGCGCCCACGGTCAGCGGTGTGGTCGTGGGCCTGGCCCTGATTGCGGCAGCGCTTGGTGCGATCTTCATGCCCCGGGCATGGGAGGAGTGGACCGAGGGCGTGCTGGGGCTGTGGATGGTTGTGTCGCCCTGGGTGCTGGGCTTTAGCATGCACATGGATGCCATGCGCAACGCCGTAGTTTCGGGCATCGTGGTCATGGTGCTGGCCTTGTGGGTGCTGTTCACCGACAAGGACTACAGCCTCATGCGGCACGACCGCACGGCGCATTGACGCAGCGCATCGCTCATGAAAAAACCGCCTTCGGGCGGTTTTTTCATTGGGGGGCCCATGGCCGCCCTTCGGGACGCGCGCAGGGCCTGCGCCGGAGATCAGACCACCACGGGCTCGGGCTCCAGCCGGATGCCGAAGCGTTCGTAGACGCTGGTCTGTATGGCCTTGGCCAGCGTCATTACTTCTCCGCCCGTCACGCTGCCGTCGACGCTGTGGCGGTTGCCGCGGTTGACCAGCACCAGGGCCTGGCGGTCGTAGACGCCGGCACGGCCCATGCTCTTGCCCTTCCAGCCGCAGGCATCGATCATCCAGCCCGCGGCCAGCTTGATGGAGCCGTCGTCCATCGGGTAGTGCACGATCTTGGGATCGCGCGCGATGATGTCCGCGCACTGCTCGGGCGTCACCGTCGGGTTCTTGAAGAAGCTGCCCGCGTTGCCGATCACCTCGGGATCGGGCAGCTTGGCGCGGCGGATCTCGCAGACCCAGTCGAAGATCTGCCGGGCCGTGGGGTGCTCCACGCCTTTTTCGGCCTGCTTGCGCTGCAGGTCCAGATAGCCGAGGTCGGGCTTCCAGGCCTTGGGCAGGGCCAGGCGCACGCGCGTGATGACGGCGCGTCCCTTGAGGCCCAGGCCGCGCGGCGCGGAGCCCTGCACCGGCCAGTACTTGGGCTGGGCCGGCGCATGCTTGAAGACCGAGTCGCGGTAGCCGAAAGCGCATTGCGCCGCGTCCAGCGTGAACTGCTCGCCGGTAGCAAGGTCCACGGCGTCCAGCGACTCGAAACGGTCCTGCAGCTCCAGCCCGTAGGCGCCGATGTTCTGCACGGGCGCCGCGCCCACGGTGCCGGGGATCAGCGCCATGTTCTCCAGGCCCGCATAGCCCCGGGACAGGGTCCAGGCCACCATGTCGTGCCAGCGCTCGCCGGCGCCGGCCTCCACGATCCAGTGCCTGTCGGTCTCCTGCGCGAGGCGCATGCCCATGATTTCCATCTTGAGCACCACGGGCGCCACGTCCCCGGTCAGCACCACATTGCTGCCGCCGCCCAGCACGAACACCGGCTGGCGGCCCCAGAGCGGATCGGCCAGGAAATGGCGGATATCGTCCTCACTGCGCACGCGCACCAGGGTTTCGGCGCGCGCGGCAATGCCAAAGGTGTTGCAATGCTGCAGGGGAACATTTTTCTCGACTAACATCGACCCGATTGTCGCATTGCCCCTGCCGCACCGCTGGCAGCGCGCGCATCTCCGCAGCCTGCACTGCGATACCTTCAGAACCCATAGCCAGGAAAAACACACATGCCTTCTTTTGACACCGTTTGCGAAGCCGATTTCGTCGAAGTGAAGAACGCCGTGGAAAACACGGCCAAGGAAATCGGTACCCGTTTCGACTTCAAGGGCACCTCGGCCGCCATCGAGCTCAAGGACAAGGAAATCACGCTGTTCGGCGATGCCGAATTCCAGCTGCAGCAGGTCGAGGACATCCTGCGCAACAAGCTGACCAAGCGCAATGTGGACGTGCGCTTCCTGGACATCCAGAAGGCGCAGAAGATCGGCGGCGACAAGCTCAAGCAGACCGTCAAGGTCAGGAACGGCATCGAGTCCGAGCTGGCCAAGAAGATCCAGAAGCTCATCAAGGACAGCAAGCTCAAGGTGCAGGCCGCCATCCAGGGCGAAAGCGTGCGCGTGACCGGCGCCAAGCGCGACGATCTGCAGGCCGCCATGGCCCTGATCCGCAAGGACCTGGCCGACCACCCCCTGTCCTTCAACAACTTTCGCGATTGACGTGCAGCGCTCCCTGCGCAGCTGCGCCGGCCTGCTGCTGGCGACGGCGATGGCAAGCCTCCAGCCCCTGGCGGCGCATGCCCAGTCCGTCGCGCTCAGCGGCGTGCTGGGCAGCAAGGCCTTGCTGGTCATCGACGGCCAGTCGCCCAGGGCCCTGGGCACCGGCGACAGCGCCCAGGGCGTGCGCGTGCTGCAGGTGGTCGGCGATTCGGCCGTCGTCGACATCAGGGGCCAGCGCCAGACGCTGCGCCTGGGCGAGGCGCCGGTCAGCATCGGCAGCCGCGGCGCCAGTTCGGGCAACGAGGCGCGCGGCCGCCGCGTGGTGCTCAAGGCCGACAGCCGCGGCCACTTCATCGAGAGCGGGCTGATCAACGGCAAGACCATGCAGTACATGGTGGACACGGGCGCCAGCGCGGTCGCCATAGGACGCGCGGATGCTGAGCGCATGGGGCTGCCCTACCGGCAGGGCTCGCCCGTGATGATGCGCACCGCCAACGGCGATGCCCAAGGCTGGCGGCTGCGCCTGGACAGCGTGCGCATAGGCGACGTGGAGGTCTACGGCGTGGACGCCGTGGTGGCCCCCCTGCCCATGCCCTATGTGCTGCTGGGCAACAGCCTGCTGACGCAGTTCCACATGACGCGCCAGGGCACCGAGATGGTGCTCGAAAAGCGCTGATCCGCGCCCCTGCCATGAGCCCTCTTCTGCACGAGGACGAGCCCTATGAGGACCTGCTGGGCCTGTGGTCGGACCTGGAGGCCGCGCTGTCGCTGCTGCTGTCGCAGCCGCAGCGCATCGCGGGCTTTGCAGGCAAGCTCCAGCAGCTGGACCGCTGGCTGCAGGACCTGATCGCGCACGATACCGATGCGGCCCTGTACCTGATGTTCCAGCGGGCCGCGTCCTCCACCGTGGGCTACAGCGCCTCGCACGCGCTGGTGTGCGCCAGCCTGTGCCATGTGCTGGCCCAGGCGCTGCGGCTGGACCGCGGCGAGCGCCAGATCCTGGTGCTGGCCGCGCTGACCATGAACATCGGCATGAATGCGCTGCAGGATCTGCTGGCCGAGCAGCGCGAGCCTCTGTCCAGCACGCAGGCACAGGCCGTGCAGCAGCATCCCCGGGACAGCCGCGCGCTGCTGCAGCAGCTGCATGTCACCGACGCACTGTGGCTGGCGGTGGTCGAGCACCACCACGCGCCCCAGCCCTCAGCACCCCTTGCATCGCTGGCGCCGCAGCAGCGGCTGGTGCGCATCCTGGGCACGGTGGACCGCTACGCGGCGCTGATCAGCCCGCGCAAGACCCGCGCCGGCCGCAGCGCCGCCGAATCGCTGCAGATCCTGCGCCAGCACGGCCAGCCCCCGGACGAGGTGCAGCAGGCCCTGACCGAGGTGACCGGCCTGTACCCGCCCGGCACCTATGTGCAGCTCGACAGCGGCGACATCGCCGTGGTGCTGCGCCGCGGCCCCCGGCCCGACGAGCCGCAGATGGCCAGCGTCATAGACCGCGACGGGCGCAGCCTCTATCCGCCCGTCATGCACCTGGACACGCACCTCCATGGCCGCCGTCCCAAGGTGCAGTCGGCGCTGGCACGCTCGGCCATCACGCTGGAACTCGATCCGCGCGCCATGGCCCAGCTGGGCGTGCATTGCGCCCGCAGCAGCCAGTCGCTGTACCGCATGGTGAAAGTTCCAGGCTCCCCCTGAGCCGCTGCGCGGCTTCCCCCAGGGCGACGTGCAACGGGACCACGGGCTTTGCCGGGGCAGCCCTTGCTGGGGCAGTCCATGCTGCGGGGAAGCGGGGCCGCCCAGGCCCGTGCCGCCGTCCCTCGCTGGGGCTGCGCCGGTTTTCAGCGCAGTGCGCTCCCTCTCAAGCTGCCGCCCACAGCCCGGCATGGTGGCCGCGCGTGAAAGCTTCCTCCAGCACCGAGTAGCCCGCCCAGTCCGAATGCGCAAAACCCAGGCGCGCCGTGGCCGGCAGCGGCAGGGGGCTGATGCGCTCTCCATTCAATAGCTGCTTGCGCCCACCGGTATGGGCGCTCAGGGCAATTTGACTCAGAACCTGTTGATCGCCAGGCCGCGGAATCGCCATCGCATGGCCATAGCGCGTGATTTCCATGCGCGTGGCCTGCAGCAGCAGATCGGGATGCGGCAGGCTCAGGCTGCGCACGATGCGCTCGCGCCAGAACCCGAAAGGCTGCTGCAGCAGCTGCCGGCGCCCGTCGGCCCAGTCGCCCAGCGCCTGGTAGTAGCTCAGCACCGTGGGCGCACGGGTGATGCGGTCCAGGCGCTGGTTGCCCGCATCCACATAGCCCAGTCCGCCCTCGTTGCCGTCCTGGTAGATCACATTGTCCCAGGCGGGCTCGGCGCCGGGGCGGTCGGCCAGCGGGCCGCGCACATGGATGTTGGCCACCAGCCAGGGCGCCCAGTCCAGGCGCCGCGCCACGGTCTGCAGGAACTGCGGCGCATCGCGCACCACGCGCGCGGCGACAAAGGTCGGCAGGGCCACCACGCATTTGCCGGCCAGCCAGCGCTCGTGCCGGCCGCGCCCGTGGTGCCAGGTATCGATCTGCACGCCGTGGCGGTCCTCGGCAATCGCCAGCACGCTGCAATCGGCGACCTGCTGCGTGCTCGCCAGGCGCGCCGCCAGTTGCTGCGACAGCCAGCCATTGCCCTGGGGCCAGGTCAGCACCTGGTCGCCGCCATCGGCCGGCGCATCGCGCTCGCCCGCGGGGCGCGGCGCCACAAAGCCATGGCGGCTCGCGAAATAGTGCACGCCGGCCCAGGCCGAGACGCGCGCCAGCCCGGCGCCGAAGTCGTCGCGGCAGCAGTAATCGAGATACCAGAGCAGGCGCTCGTCATCCAGGCCCTGCCGCGCCAGCCATTGGTCGAAGCGCTGCGCATCCAGCTGCGCATGGGATGGTGGCAGGCGGCCCATGCGCGCCCAGACACGGATGGACGGCATGGCAAAGCGTGCCTGCCGCGCCGCATCGGCCACCAGGCGCTCGAAGCGTTCATACTGCGCCAGCGTCTGCGGGCCCACGCCCTGCACGGGCAGCAGTCCCTCGTGCCAGCCGCCCTGCCAGTACAGCCGCTCCTGCGGGCTGTGGCACAGGTGGCGTTCGTCGTACTGCCAGCGGCCCGCCACGCGCCGGCGCAGGCCCAGCTCCTCCAGCCAGTCCTGCACCTCGCCGGCATCGTCGCCGGGCACGGGCAGGTAATGCGCGCCCAGCGGGCAATCCACGCCCCCCCACCCGGCCGCCCTGGCTGTTGCCGCCCATGGCGTTCTGCGTGTCGATCAGGGCCGCGCCCTGCACGCCGGCCAGCTCCAGCGCGCGGGCCGCCGCCAGGCCCGCCATGCCGCCGCCGGCAATGACCACGGGCGCGCGGTGCACGGCGGCCGGCGGCGGCAGCGCAATGCCCTGCTCCAGCCGCTGCCACAACGGCCGCAGGCTGTGGCCGCGCTCCAGCGCCACGCCGGTAAAGCCACCGGGCAAATCATGCCCATCGGCCAGCGCGGCGTCATCGGGGGTGCAGCCCGCCAGCGCGCCTGCAGCGCCCGCAACACCGCAAGCCGCAGCCCGCAGCCAGCCGCGGCGGGTGATGCTCGGCGCGCTCAATGCTCCACCTTGCCCCATTCGCGCTCGTAGGTCGTTACCAGCACCTGGTTGGACAGGCGGTTGACCTCGGCCGGCAGCCGCGCCATGTCGAGCGGAAAATCGAACATCAGCCGCATGCCGGGCAGGCTCAGAAAGCGCAGGCCCGACGGCAGCGTGGCGGGCTCGCGCCAAGGCCGGTGGCTGGCGATCACAAAGCCCCATTCGCCAAAGCTGGGCACATGCACGTGGTAGGGCGTGGCCAGCAGCCCCGCCGATTCAATGGTCTGCACCACGATCCAGAAGCTCTGGCGCGCGATCAGCGGTGACGTGGTCTGGACCACGGCATAGCCGCTGGCGGCCAGACGCTTGTCCAGCAGCGCATAGAAGCTGTTGGTGAACAGCTTGCCGATGGCGAAGTTCGTCGGATCGGGAAAGTCCACGATGATGGCGTCAAACGTACCGCTCTCCTGCTGCAGCCACTGGAAGGCATCGGTGTTGACGATGTGCACGCGCGGATCGCGCAGCGCATCCTGGTTGAGCGCGCGCATCATGGCGTTGTCCCTGAACAGCCCCGTCATGGCCGGGTCCAGCTCCACCAGCGTGACCGATTCCACCGTAGCGTATTTGAGCACCTCGCGCACCGCCATGCCGTCGCCGCCGCCCAGCACGGCAACCCTCCTGGGCGCGCCGTGCGCGGCCATCACCGGATGCACCAGCGCCTCGTGGTAGCGGTACTCGTCGCTTTGCGCGAATTGCAGATTGCCGTTGAGGTACAGGCGCGCGCCCTGGCGCCCCTGCGTGACCACGATGCGCTGGTACGGCGTGACACTGCTCATCACGATGCGGTCCTGGTAGAAATGGTCGTCGGCCAGCCGCGTCAGGTGGTCGGCCCCTGCAATGCCGCCGCCCAGCACAGCCAGCACGGCGGCGCAGCCCAGCGCATGGGCGCGCAGGCGGTGCAGCTCGTGGCGGAACAGCACCAGCGCCCACACGGCCACGGCAGCGTTCATGAAGCCGAAAAGCAGGCCCGTGCGCACCAGCCCCAGCTTGGGCACCAGCACGATGGGAAAGGCCAGCGACACGGCCAGCGCGCCCAGATAGTCGAAGGTCAGCACCTGTGAGACCAGGTCCTTGAGCGAGGCGTTGCGCTTCAGGATGCGCATGACCAGCGGGATCTCCAGCCCCACCAGCGTGCCCACCAGCAGCACCATGCCGTACAGCAGCAGGCGAAAGGCCCCCGGCACATAGGCATTGGCCAGGAACAGCACGGCCGGCAGCGCGCCGCCGATCAGCGCCACCATCAGCTCCACGCGCAGGAAGTGCGCGGGCAGCTGGTATTCGAAATAGCGCGACAGCCACGAGCCTATGCCCATGGCAAACAGATAGGTGCCGATGATGGTGGAAAACTGCAGCACCGAGTCGCCCAGCAGATAGGACGCCAGCGCTCCCGCAGCCAGCTCGTAGAGCAGGCCGCAGGCCGCGATCACGAACACGCTGGCCAGCAGCGCCACATCGATGGGCCGCGGCCCCGCCGCCTTCACATTCGTCAAACCACCCTCAACTTTCAGATAACTGCCGCAAAAACGCGGCAGGGCACACGCCAGAGACACCGAGCAAGAGCCGCCTCGCAGCGAAGGTGTCGCCCCCCTTTCAGGGGGAAGCGGCAAAGCCGCTCAGGGGGTATCAATGTATTGCCGCCGCCACAATGATGCTGATGCCCAGGCACATGGCCGCCACCACCATGGCCAGCGCCTTGTTGTGCTTCTCGACGATCTCGGCCCACATGTCCACGGGCGTGATCTTGTCGATGATGATGAAGCACAGCCAGAACACCGCGACGCCGACCAGCGCGTAGAGGATGGAGCCGAAAAATGCCTGGGGGTTGAACCAGTCGAAGCGCATGTGCTTTCTCCTTGTTGGAAACGTTCTTTGCTTTACTTGTGGCTGCCGCCCGAGGTGTAGCCACCATAGGAGCCGCTGCTGGAGCGGCTGTAGCTGCAGTTGGGATCAATGCGCGGATCGCAGCTGGCGCGCGCGATGCAGCCGCGGATGGCGAACAGCACGAGCAGCAGTATCACCAGGCATAGCACAATGCCGCCGATGCTGAAGCGGCTGTCCGACAGCAGGCCGGCCTCGGAGCGGTCCCTGAGCCGGTCCACGCCGAAGGCCGCGGCCAGGGTCTGCACCGAGATACGCTGGCCGTGCGTCCAGGTGGTCTCGCGTTGCGCCGTTTCCTGCGCCAGCGTGGCCTGCTTGCCTTCGTTCACATAGTCCACATTGCTGCTTTTCTGGCCCTTGAACACCGGCCAGTAGAACTCGCCTTCGGCATACACGGTCTCGGCCATGTAGGCGGACTCGCGGCGGTACTTGCGCTGCATGTAGGTCGCCGTGGCGCCGCTCTTGGCCACCTTGGGCACGCCGCCGATCACGCGCGCCGTGCTCCAGCCGTCCTCGGAATCGACGATGAAGGTAAAGCCCGCCTTGCGGTTGTAGAGCAGGTATTCGTCCCACTCGAAGGTTTCGTCATCGTCCTCTTCGCCGAGTTCGCGGCCCGAGCGGCGCTGAAAGCCCACCACCTGCCACTCCAGCCCCTCGAGCCTGCCGGTCTTGCCCAGCGCGATGGCAGGCTTGATCCTTCTGCGCTGCTCGGAAAAGCCCAGCTCCCCGCCCAGGCCGCGCGACATGTCGATCAGGCTGCCGCAGCTCGGGCAGCTGATGGCCTTGGTGCCGTCGAAGCGCACCGGCACCACGGCAGCGCAGTGGGGACAGTTGAAATGCCGGCCCTCTTCCTTCTTGAGCGCTGCCGTATCGCGCAGGCCCTGCATCTTCAGCGCCTCGAGCTGCACCGCAGCGCCCAGCGTGAAGGCCGGTGCCTTGCCGCTGAAGTCGGCCGACAGCACCTGGCCCTGGTCGCTGCGCAGCTCCACCAGCCAGAAGTCCCGGCCCGGCTGCGGCAGCTGCGCCAGCTGACCCTGCGCGGCCACCAGCTGCACGTTCTGCACGCTGGTGACGGTAAAGCGCAGCTCGCCCGCCTGACCGGCCCGCAGCTCGCGCCCCATGCGCCATTCGCGCGGAACAAAGGCCGTGACGTTCCAGCCCGGCGGCGTCCAGTCGAAGGTGAAGACGAAACGGCCGTTGTCCTCGCTCAGATAGCCGAGCTCGCCCGTGCCCAGTTCGGCCGTCCATTCGGACCAGGAGCCTGCCTTGCTCCTGTACTGGGCGCGGCCCACCAGCGTGAACGGCTCGGGCTTGCCATTGCGCTGCACCATGCCCGAGGCGCCCAGCGCCAGCGGGCTGTAGTCCTCGAACACCTCGGCCATGCTGCCCACGCGCTGCAGCACATCGCCGCTGCGCGCCACCGTGCTGCGGCAGAAATCGCAGACTGCAAAGCCGGCCTGCGCGCTGGTAAAGCGCACCGGTGCGCCGCAGCCAGGACAGGGAGCGACGTATTCGCGCTGCGAAGGGCTGGAAGTCATGGGCAAGTGCTATGCAATCATGAGCGCCTGGCGCCCGCTATTCATCAACCCCGAGGGTATTTCGCTTGAAATGGAGACAAGGTGCGCGGCTGGCGCTTCGATTCCGATAGCGCCTGCCGCAGCCGCATCAGTGGCGCTTGCCTGCGCCGCTTTCGGCCGCCTTGGCGGCATCGGCCTTTTTCTGGCCGAGCTTGGACTCCTTGCCGGCCATCAGGCGCTGGATGTTCTCGCGGTGGCGCCAGATCAGCAGCATGGCCATGATCACGATGGCGGCGGTGATCGGCGTCTCGGCATCCCAGACCATGCCGCTGCACAGCACGTAGTACAGCGGCGCGAACACCGAGGCCACCAGCGCGGCCAGCGAGGAGTAGCGGAAGAACACGGCGATGATCAGCCAGGTCAGCGCCGTGGCCAGCCCCAGCCAGCCGCTGATGCCCAGCAGCACGCCCAGCGCCGTGGCCACGCCCTTGCCGCCCTTGAAGTTGAAGAAAACCGGATACAGGTGGCCCAGGAATGCGGCCAGCGCCACCAGGGCCACCGTGCCCTCGGCAAGGCCGAAGGCCGGGCCGAACCACTGGACCAGCACCACGGGCAGCCAGCCCTTGGCGGCGTCCAGCAGCAGCGTCACGGCTGCGGCCGCCTTGCTGCCCGAGCGCAGCACATTGGTGGCGCCGGGATTGCCGCTGCCGTAGGTGCGCGGGTCGTTCAACCCCATGACGCGGCTCACGATGACGGCAAACGACAGCGATCCGATCAGATAGGCCGCCGCCACGGCGATCAGGGAATACAGGGCGTTCAATTGGAATCCTTGGGGAAAATGGGCCGGTTGATGGAGCGAGGGATGGCTCGGCTTGCAGGCCAGCTATTCTGCCAGCGCGCAGTGCACCGGCCGGGCTCCCAGCAGCTGCGTACAAACCTGGGGATCCAACTGCACCAGAAAGCCGCGCCGCCCGCCGTTGATGGCGATGCGCGGCAGCGCCAGGATGCTTTCCTCGATATAGACCGGCATCTCGCGCCGCGTGCCGAACGGCGAGGTGCCGCCCACCAGGTAGCCGCTGTGGCGGTTGGCCACCTCGGGCTTGCAGGGCTCGACGCTCTTGGCGCCGATCTGGCGCGCCAGGTTCTTGGTCGAGACCTTGCGGTCGCCGTGCATGAGCACGATCAGCGGCCTGGCATCCTGGTCCTGCATGACCAGGGTCTTGACCACCATGTGCTCGGCCAGCCCCAGCTGGCGCGCAGACTCCGCGGTGCCGCCGTGCTCCACGTAGTCGTAGGGATGCTCGGTGAACTCCACCTTGTGGGCCTTGAGCATCTGCGTGGCCGGTGTCTCGCTCACATGGGCGTTCTTGTCTTTTTTTGCCATGATTCAGTATGGATAGCTGCCACCGCCCGACAGGCAGGCGGCGGCAGCCGATTTGACCACAGGTGGCCCATCGCGCCTCACACCGCGGGGTCGCGCACTTCCCAGCGGATGGCATCGATCGCGGCCCGCAGCTCGGGCGCCAGCTGCGTGCCCCAGGCGTCGAGGTCCTCGTCCAGCTGCGCCACCGAGGTCACGCCGATGATGGTGCTGGCCACCTGCCACTGGGTATAGCAAAAGGCCAGGGCCATCTGCACGGGCGTGAGGCCGTGCTCGCGCGCCAGCCGGTTGTAGCGGCGCGCGGCGGCCAGCGCCTCGGGCCGGCCCCAGCGCTGGCGGCGCACGGATTCGTAGCGCGCGATGCGCGCCTGCTGCGGCGCACCGGGCTCGGCGGGCGCATGCTGGTCGAACTTGCCGGTCAGCAGGCCGAAGGCCAGCGGCGAATAGGCCAGTAGCGACACGCCCAGGCGGTGGCAGGTCTCGTCCAGCGCGTTTTCATAGCTGCGGTTGACCAGGCAGTAAGGGTTCTGCGTGCTTACCACGCGCGGCAGGCCGTGCTGCTCGGCCAGGCGCACGAACTCATGCACGCCGTAAGGCGTTTCATTGGACAGGCCGATGTGGCGCACCTTGCCCTGCTCCACCAGCCTGCCCAGCGCCTGCAGCTGTTCGTGGATGGACGTCTGGCTACGCTCCTGCCGCGGGTCGTAGTACAGCGCCCCGAAGGCGGGCACATGGCGCTCGGGCCAGTGGATCTGGTAGAGGTCGATCACCTCGGTCTGCAGGCGCTTCAGGCTTCCCTCGCAGGAAGCGACGATGTCGGCCGCCGTCATGCCCTGCCCGGCGCGCACCCAGGGCATGCCGCGCGAAGGGCCGGCCACCTTGCTGGCCAGCGTCACTTTCTGGCGTGCGCCGGGGCGGCTGGCGAACCAGCGGCCGATGATGGTTTCCGTCGCGCCGCAAGTGGCTTCGCGCGCGGGCACCGAATACATCTCGGCCGTGTCGAAGAAGTCCACGCCGCGCTCGAGCGCGCGGTCCATGATGCGGAAGGCCTCGGCCTCGTCGACCTGCTCGCCGAAGGTCATGGTGCCCAGGCAGATGGGGCTCACGCGCAGGTCGCTGTGCCCCAGGGCAACGGGGGTCATGGGAATTGCGGAGGTATTGGCAGTCATGGGATGCGAGTTTATGCGCTGGCCGGCGTGCCGGGCAGCGGCATCGCGGATGCGGGCCGCCGCTGTCTCCGGCAGGACGGCCGCGCGGCAGGGCCCCGCAATAATCGGGGCCAGATGGAATTTCCTGCAGCCAGACCATGACCTCCGACACCCAGCCCTACCAGCCCCGCCGCGCCTGCTGCTCCGAGATGCTGCCCGTGCGCGGCATGCAATACCACCTGCGCCGCTGGCAGCCCGCGCAGCCCGACCCCGAGCTGCCCCTGCTGGTGCTGGCCCATGGCTGGATGGACGTGGCGGCCTCCTGGCAGTTCGTGGTGGACGCCTTCAGCCAGGCCTTTGCGCAGGGGCGCACCATCGTGGCCCACGACTGGCGGGGCTTCGGCCTCAGCCGCCCGGCCGCCCCCTGCGACAGCTATTACTTCACCGACTACCTGGCCGACCTGGACATGCTGCTGGAGCAGCTCTCGCCCGGGCGCCCCGTCGATCTGGTGGGCCACAGCATGGGCGGCAATGTCTCGAGCTGGTATGCAGGCGCCCGGCCCGGACGCATCCGCCGCTTCGTGAATCTCGAGGGCTTCGGCATGCCCGACGTGCCGGCCGAACGCACGCCCAGGCGGCTGGCGCAATGGATGGACGAGCTGCGCACCCAGCGCGAAGGCGGCATGGGCCTGGCGCCCTATGCCGGCGTGGAGGCCGTGGCCGACCGCCTGCAAAAGACCAACCGCCGCCTGCCGCGCGACAAGGCGCTGTGGCTGGCCCACCACTGGGCAGCACCAGACCGGGCCGACGGCCTCTGGCGCATCCTGGGCGACGCCTCGCACAAGATCGTCAACCCCTATATCTACCGCGCGGACGAGGCCACGGCCTGCCTGCGCGCCATCACCGCGCCCATGCTGGCCGTGGAGGCCAGCGACGACAGTCTGGGCCAGTGGTACAAGGGCCGCTATACGCTGGAGCAGTACCACGAACGCATGCAGCTGGTACCGCAATGCCGCATCGCCGTGGTGCAGGACGCCGGCCACATGCTGCACCACGACCAGCCCCGGGCCGTAGCGCAGCTGATCGAGGAATTTCTCGGCGCGCCTTGAGGCACCCGCATGGCTGGCCGCCTCACTGCGGCACCAGCTTCAGGCTGTGCACCCAGCGGCCGGGCTCCACCCGCAGCGGGCGGTAGCGGCCTTCGGCCCATTCGTCGCGCATGTCGGCATAGCGCGGCGAAAAGGCCAGCCCGCTCTGCCCGGTCTGGTAGATGAAGCGCGAGGACTCCAGGTCCGCCAGATCGTAGATGGCGCGCAGCGAAGGCGCATGCCGGTTCACGAACGGGCCCTTGGCATCGCCAGGCAGGTACTGGCCCACGTTCACGGTGTAGCTGTCGCCGCTGGATGCCACGCGGACATCGAACACGGGCGCCAGCAGCGCCGCGCCGCCGAACGGCCGGTGGACGCTGAGCGCCGGGTGCGCCCGCCCCCAGCGCCAGCGGCCCATGTCGGGGCCGTACAGGGCCTGCAGCCGCTCCAGCGTGCGGGTGAGGGCGGCGGCCGCCTGCTGCGCGCAGCTCATGGGCGCGCACCACCAGGCATCGTTGCGCGCCAGAATGCCTTCGATGCCCGCGCGGTAGTCGCGCTTGCCGTAGGTCATGGCAAAGCGCTGTTCGCCGATGCGCGGGATGACGATGCCGCGCGTGAGCTCGTCGACCCAGACCGCGAAGATCAGCGGCTCGGCGCGGTTCTTGTCCATGTGCCCGTCAAAGCCTTCCAGCAGGGCCAGCGCCTGCGGCGCCAGCGCATGGCGGCTCGGTACGCCGCGCACGGCAGACAGCAGCCCGGGCAGCAGAGCCCGCGTCGCCAGCGACTGCACATCGTTTTGTATGGCGGCCATGCTGTCCGCGTCATGCCGGTCGCCGGCCGACAGCAGCTGCTCTATGCGCTGGTGGCGGTACGGCAGGCTCCAGTCCTGGGTCAGGAAATGCGCATAGCCCGGCGCCGTCACGCGCTGGTTGGCCGTGGCCACGAAGCCCCGCGCCGAGCCGTCGTCCTGCGGCGTCTGCTCGTAGGCCAGCCAGCCCTGCCAGTCGTAGCGCGCATCCCAGCCCGGCGCGGGCGCCACGCCGCGCAGATCGTTGTCGGCGGCGCGCACCGGCACCTTGCCCGCGGCCTTGAAGCCGATATGGCCCTGCACGTCGGCCGCCACGATGCTCTGCATGGGCGAGTGGTAGATGGAGAAGGCCTCGAACAGCTCCTGCACCGTGCGTGCGCCGTTGGCCTTGAAGCCGGCCTCCACCGTGCGGTTGTCGGTGTCCAGCGCCGCCCAGCGCAGGGCCAGCGCATACCTGCGCGTATCGATGACCTGGGCGTACTGGGCCTGCGCATCGCTGATCACCGGGCCGTGGCGCGTGCTGCGCAGCGTGAGCTTCACGTCCGGCTGGCCCTTGACCTTGAAGATCTCCTCGCGCTCCACGAATCTTTCCCAGCCGCCCGGCGTGCGGTAGCGACCGGCGTCGCCGGGGTCGATCTGCTCCAGGTACAGGTCCTGCACATCGGGGTTGGTATTCGTAAAGCCCCAGGCCACTTCCCGGGTGCGGCCCAGCACCACGAACGGCATGCCGGGCAAGGTGGCGCCGGCCACGTCGAGCGCGGCCAGCTCCGTGCCGTCCGCGGCCTTGCCGCCGGGCGCCTGCAGGTGCGCGAAATACCAGATGGCCGGCACGCTCAGGCCCAGGTGCGGGTCGTTGGCCAGCAAGGGCTTGCCGCTGCTGGTGCGGCTGCCGGCAACCACCCAGTTGTTGCTGCCCTTGCCGTCGTTCGTGCCCATGTCCTGCACTGCGGCGGCAGCCCATTGCGCCAGCGCCGTCCGGACGGCGGCGGCCGGCGGCGCCGGCCAGGCCTGCGCCGTTTTTCCAGGCACGGCCTCGCGGTAGACACCCAGGCCCCGGTACAGCGCCGCCAGGTCGGTGGCGGTGGCCGGCGGCTCGCCCGGGTAGGCCGGCATCAGCTGCCACAGCTGCTCGGTGCTGAGCACCTGCAGCAGGTTGAGGCGCGCGAACTCGTTGCCCCAGTTGCCACCCAGGTCCAGCGCCATCATCAGTGCCCAGCCCACGCAATCCTCGGGCTCCCAGGCCGAGCCGTGGCCGCCGCCCGGCCTGGTGCCCAGCAGCGCGAACTCCGGCGCCACGGCCTGGCTGCGCCCCGCGTAGAAAGCGGCGATGCCTTCGCTGTATGCGCCCAGCGCCTCCTGCACCGAAGCCGGCAGCGCATGGTATTGGCGCCGTGCCGCAGCGTGGATGTCGAGCGTGCGCATGAGCTTGTCCAGCTCCAGCGTGGCCGGCCCCAGGATCTCGGACAGGCGCCCCTGCATCAGCCGCCGGTTGAACTCCAGCTGCCAGCCGCGCTCCTGTGCATGGACAAAGCCCAGCGTGCGCCAGGCATCCTGCGGACTGGCCGCCCGGACATGCGTGACATCGGCCGCATCGCGCCGTACCCAGGCCTGATCGTGCAGCCCCATCAGGATCTGCTGCCCGTCGAGCTGGGGCTGCGCACTGATGCCATAGACCGCCGCCACACTGCCCGCCAGCAGGGCCAGGCCCACGGCCACGGCCGATGCGTTGAGCCCCCGCCGCAGCCAGCGCCCCTGTTGTTTGCTCCTGCCGTCTCCCATGGCCCTGTCCTTTGCTTGTTGTCTGCCATCCCGCCTGTGGCGAATGCGCAGTTCTAGCACAGCGCCGCGGCCGCTGGCTCGCATGCCGTGGCCGGTGCGCGACAATGCCCACCCGGCGCGGCCATGCGGCTGCAACCATCAGGAACAGGGCTGGCGCCGGCGGTGCCGCGCCAGCCGCAAGGAATTGACGAGGTATTGATTCATGTGGCCGTTCAGTCTGCTCAAGAAACTCAGCCAGGATCCGCCTGTGGGCCGGACCCGCGGCGACTACATAGGCTGCTATCTGCTGGGCACGCGCACGCCGGGGCGCAAGGGCGAGGACGATGCCGTCAGCTATATCTCGCTGGCCACCACGCGCGATGCCCTGGCGCATGACGCG
This sequence comes from Comamonas sp. w2-DMI, assembly GCF_040187735.1. Lineage (NCBI taxonomy): Bacteria > Pseudomonadati > Pseudomonadota > Betaproteobacteria > Burkholderiales > Comamonadaceae > Comamonas > Comamonas sp. w2-DMI. The sequence continues at coordinate 42,392 of NZ_JBANEL010000024.1, forward strand.
CAGGAATACCTGCAGGATTTTCTGCACCGCCATCCGCAGCTGGATGCGGCCGAGCGCGAAGCCATCGAGTCGCTGCTGGCCGAATGGGACGAGCGCGTGGACGCCCATCTGGCCGCGGGCGCCAGGCAGCCGCTGGCCGTGCAGGGTGGTACCGAGCTGTTCCTGCGCACCGGCATGCGCGCGCGCAAGAAGGAAAAAGGCGTCTATCTGGAATAGCCGGCAATGGGCGCAGGCAGCTGCGCTGCCCGGCGCTCCCTGGCCCCGCTATTGGGAGAAATCCATGTCGAAGCCTTCGTCCGTCAGCTGGATCTCGTCCAGAGGCCCTTTCTGCAGCCAGCCTTCGCGCAGCGCCAGATCCAGCGCCGCCTGCTGGTCCTGGCCCGAGATGCCGTGGCGGTCCAGGTCCATGGCCAGCAGTTTCGGCGACATGCCCTCGCCTGCGCGCAGGCCCTGCTCCACCACCATGATGTAGACGATCTTGCGGACCGCGGTCTGAATGGATGAATCCGTCATGCTCCAACTCCCCGGATAAGCAGCACATTAGCCAGCACACAGCCGCAAGCCTACACGGTCGCCTTGGACCGTGAAAGCAGTGCGGCTAACGCCCATCCGCGCCCCGACCGGCATCGCAGCCCAGCGCATCTCCCAGGGCCTGCAGCTGCGCGCCCAGGGCCGCCTGCAGGTCGGCGCGCATGGCGTCGCGCGTCAGCCGTTCCTCGGCATAGAGCGCAGCCCAGTCCAGGCCCACGCCGATCAGGACACCGGCCACCGCGCCGGCCACGGCTCCGGCAGCCGTGCCCACGCCGGGCACCACCGAACCCAGCGCGGCACCGGCTGCGGCCGATCCGGCCTTGCCCAGGCCCTGCTTGGCGGCGGCCTTGGCCAGCACCTTGCTGGCAGCCTTCATCGACGCCTTGGCCATGGCCTTGCCGACCACCACGGCGGCAAAGGCGCCGGCTCCCGTGCCCGCCACGGCGCTCGCGGCCAGGCGCTGCCGCGCATCGCCCAGCAGGCCGAGCGCGGGCAGCTGCGGCACATCGGCCCGCACAATGCACTGGCTTGCATCCAGCGCCAGGTGGTGGCGCGCCAGCGTCTCCTCGATGCGCTGGCGGCCCGCATCCAGGGCCTGGCCGCTGCGCGTAGCCTGCTGCTGCACGGCCTGCATCCAGGCGTCCAGCCCCGGCGTATCGCTCAATGTCCGGGCCAGCCTGTTCTGCAAGAAGGCATCGGTCCCGCCGGCCAGCAGGCTGAGGATGCGCCCCCATTCGGCGCCCAGGCTGAAATACCAGTCCAGGTAGCGCTCCACGGCGGCATCCAGCTGCCCGCGCATATCTTCCATGCCCGTGCACAGCGCCTGGCCGCCCTGCATGCGGCCCAGTGCCTGCAGGGCCTGGGCGCGCGTGGCCTCCAGCGTGCCCGGGCGATACAGCTGCAGGCCGATGCGCTCGCATTCGGGCAGGCGCTGCAGGGCCAGCGGGCTTTCATGCGCGCGCAGCAGCCCGTCCACGCTGGCAGTGAGCTGCATTGCAATGGCGATCGCCAGCACCGCAACCAGGCCCGCCAAGGCGGCCTTGCCACGCCTTTCATTCGCGCAGCGGGCTTGCTGCCACGCATGGCGACGGACGGCCCGAGAGCCTGCCGCGCCTTGCAGCACGCAGCCCAGGCACAGCAGCATGCCCACGGGCCCGAACAGCGCGAGCAGCAGCAGGCGCAGCGCCGGGGCCCGGGGCAGGTCGGCCAGGGCTCCGCCCGCCACCTGCAGGGTCAGCAGCGCATCCAGCCCCCAGCGCACCAGGCCCGAGGGCGACTGGCGTATGGACACGATCGCCGCATCGAGCGCCGCCGGCTCCATGCCCGGCGCCAGGGCCCTGCCCCAGTCCGCATCGCCGGCCATGCACAGCAGCCACAGGGCGCCCGGCACGGCCACCAGCAGCACCCGGGCCGCGCGCTGGCTCCAGGCCCAGGCATAGGCGGGCTGTGAAAATTCGGACGCCAGCCGCTGCTGCAGCCAGGTACCCAGCAGGGCATGGAGCCCAGGCGCGGCCGCCAGCAGCGCCCATTCCCAGGGCGCCAGAAACCATGACTGCCACAGCGCCGCACCGGCCAGCAGCAGGGCCAGCACCGATGCCTTGCAGGCCGGCCACCAGCCGCCGGACAGCCACCGCCCCAGCCGGCCCTGCGGCGCGAACTGCATGTAGAGCAACTGCTTGCGCAGCATGAAGGCCAGCCACAGCCCCCAGGCCGGCAACAGGGCCAGCGCCACGACGGCCAGCAGCCAGGCCCAGGGCGGCATACGGGTCAACCAGTGGCTGGCGCCCCACAGCGCCAGCAGCCACAGCCAGCCAGGCAGCACGGTGCGTACCCATGCGGCCCGCTCGGCATTCATGGCGTGTCGGCGCGGGAGCTGGAGACCTTGCCGGCCCCGCGCGATGCGGCCGCAATGCCACGGGCCATGCGCGCGTTGTAGACCGTCAGGCGGCTCAGGCCCAGCTGTTCGGCCACCTTCGCATCCGATGCCGTGCCCAGCAAGGCCACGGCCTCGGCCGTCCAGGCGAATCCGGCACCGCGGCCCGAAGCCGGGTCAATGCCCAGCTCGCTGCGCTTGGCCACCACGCTGGCCTTGCTCAGGCCCAGCTGCGCGGCCACTTCGGCATCGGACGCCTGGCCCAGCAGGGCCAGCGCCTCAGCGGACCAACGGAAATGCCCGAAGGCGGGAATGCCCAGCGCATTGCGCTTGAGATTGACGGTCTTGGCCGTCGTGCCCCAGCGCTGGGCCAGCACGGCATCCTTTTCGCGGCCCAGCAGGGCCAGCATGTCCTCGGTCCATTGCAATGCGGCCTTACCCATGCTTGCGAATCCTTGTCTCGGTCATCGATGGCACAAAAAGCTGTAAATGGCGCCCCGCCTCCCGCACCTCGAGCGAAGGCCGCCTCGTCGCAACGATGTCGCCCTCTCCAGGGAAAGCCGCCCCCAGGGGGCTCAATGCCCATGCCCCCAGTAGATCAAGGCATCGCGCCCCTCCACCGACAGCGATACCTGCGCACCCACGGGCAGCAGCACCTTGGTCGGCACATGGCCGAAGGGCAAGCCCTGCAGCACGGGGCGCCTGACCTGCATGCGCAGCCAGTCGATCACGGTCTGCAGCTTGAAGCCCTTGTCGTGGCTGCCGAGCTTGAACTCGGTGAACTGGCCGAAGACGATGGCTTTCTGCCTGGCCAGCACGCCCGAAAGCAGCAGCTGGGTGAGCATGCGCTCGATGCGGTAGGGATGCTCGCCCACGTCCTCCAGGAACAGGATGCCGCCCTCGATCTGCGGAAAGTACGGCGTGCCCAGCAGCGAGACCAGAACGGCCAGGTTGCCCCCCCACAGCGTGGCGCCGCCGGGCACGTAGAAGTCCTTGAGCTGCGGCTTGCCGTTGGGCAGCTCGCCGATCCTGGGCATCTGCCAGCCCGCGCCTTCGCCCTGGCCGCTGAGCAGGTCCTCGAAGCAGTCGAGCATGATGTCGTCCACTTCGCCGCCATCCTTCGCATCCACGCCGAAATCGGCATTCAGCGCCGGGCCGGCCCAGGTGGTGGCGCCTGTCTGGGCCAGCATGGCCAGCTGGAAGGCCGTGAAATCGCTCAGGCCCACGAACTGCGTGCCCTTGGCAATGGCCTTGGCCACGGCCTTGTACTTGATGCCGGGCAGGATGCGCGTGAGGCCGTAGCCGCCGCGGCTGATCAGCGCCACGTCGGCGCCGCTGGCGGCCGCGCGGTGGATGGCAGCCAGGCGCGTGGCATCGTCGCCCGCAAAGCGCTGCTGGCTGCTCAGTGCATCGGGGTCCACCTCCACGTCATGGCCCAGGGTCTGCAGGCGCTGCACGCCGCGCCGGAAGGCGGCCTTGTCGCGCACGGCCCCCGAAGGCGAATAGATGTAGATGTGCTTGGGGCCGTGGCTGTGGTCATGGTCGCAGCAGCTGCCGTCGGCCGCATGCACATGGTCGCGGGCTTCGGCATGGCCGTGGTCATGCGTGCAGCCTTGCGTGGCGCAGCCGTGTGCTGCAAAGTGCTGGTGATCGTGCTGGGCTGCGGCCGGCGCCTGTTTCTTGCCGGCGGATTTGCGCGTAGTTGCCAAAACCTGTCCATGCGGGCGGATGGCCCGCATGCTCCGTGGTGGGTTGGGAATCCGTGGACTCCGAAGAAGATGAAGGCCCTGCACCCGCTCCATGCATTCATGAACACGGCGCGGGGCCAGGGCTATGCCGCAAAGTATTCCACAGCGCGGCGCGCCATGTCTTGCGCAGCCGCAGGAACCGCCGCCACGCTGCGGTTTAGCAGCCATACCCCCGCATGGCGGGCAAGCTCGGGTACGGCCTGCAGCCATGCGTCCTGCCACTGCGATTGCGCCACCAGCCTGCCGGCGCCGGACTGCAGCCACAGCCGCTGCCGTCCGGCCCATTGGGCCAGCAGCGACGCGGGCACGGCCGGCAATTCGGCCTGCACGCGTGGCCAGGCCCTGAGCGCGGCGCGATGGCCGGGTTCGGCGAACGGGGCATCCCAGGCCTGCCGCTCCGCGGCATTGCCGGCCCGCCCCTCCCAAGCCAGCAGCGCCTCGCCCACGCTCCAGCCAGGCTTGCGCGCGGCCTGCTCGTACCACTGGCGGCGCTTTTCCGGCTGGCCGGCCAGGGGCCATGCGTCCACCAGCCAGGCGCCGCGAAAGCGCTGCGGCATGCGTGCGGCCACGGCCAGGCCCAGGCGTGCACCATCGCCGTGCCCGACCAGCACCAGCCCGTGCAAATCCAGGGCCTGTACCAGCTCGGCCAGCACCTCGACATGCCAGGCCGCACTGTGGGCCTTGTCCTTCTTGGGCCTGTCGCTGCGGCCGAAGCCCAGCAGGTCGGGCACCACCACGCGGTGGCCTGCGGCCGTCCAGGCGGCGATCTCGTGGCGGAACGCATATCCCCAGGCCGGGCTGCCATGCAGGCACAGCCAGGTCATCGCGGCATCCTGCGGGCCCTGGTCCACCACGGCCATGCGCAGGCCGGCCAATGCAGGCAGGTCGCTGCGCCATTGGGGCTGCCAGGGCCAGCCGGGCAGTTCCGCGAATGCCTGGGCACTGCTGCGCAAGGCCGTGTCCTTGAGAGGATGGGGCTCCAGCAGCCGCTCGCGCGCCTTGTTCTCCAGGCGCCGCCGGCGAAAGAAGTCCGCCATCAGCGCCGCGCATTCGGCTTCCAGCACGCCACGCACCACCTCGGTCTGGTGGTTGATCTGCGGGTAGCCGAACACGTCGAGCACCGACCCGGCCGCGCCGGTCCTGGGCTCGGCCGCGCCGTAGACCACGCGCCTGACGCGCGCATGCAGCACGGCGCCGCTGCACATGGCACAGGGCTCCAGCGTGACGTAGAGCGTGCAGTCCTCCAGCCGGTAATTGCCCAGATGCTGCGCGGCCTCGCGCAGCGCCAGCACCTCGGCATGGGCCGTGGGGTCGTGGCGGGCCACCGGACCGTTGCGCCCGCGCCCGATCACCGCACCGTCCAGCACCACGACGGCGCCGACCGGCACCTCGCCCTGCTGCGCAGCGGCGCGCGCCTCCTGCAGGGCCTGCTGCATGAAATGTGCATGCCTTGCCCCGTCCGGTGTGGCATCCATCGCCGCCGATTCTTTCAAAACCATAGCTGCCTGCGCTTGCTGATCCTGCGTTAGCAGGCTTTTTCGTTCATTTTCTCCAGCACCGTCCCCATGTCAGCGGCCGGACAGGTGCACCTGCTTGCGCTCGCCCGTTGCATAGCCGTACACCGTGACTGCGGGCGTTTCCAGCTCGCCCTGGGAGTCGAAGGAGATGGTGGCCGTCACGCCTTCGTAATGGATGCCGCGCAGCCGGGGCAGATAAGCTTCGGGCTGAATGGAGTCGGCCTGCAGCATGGCCTGGGCCAGCACCATGGTGGCGTCGTACGCATAGGGGCTGAAGACTTGATACTGGCCGGGAAAGCGCTTGTCGTAGCGCTGCTTCCAGGCCGGGCCGCCGGGCATGTTCTGCACCGAGCTGCCGCCGACCACGCAGGTGACGTTCCTGAGCGTGGGCGCCTTGTCGGCCAGCGAGGGCAGGCGCTCGGTGCACTGCGCATCGCCGCCGAGAAAACGGATGTTGTTCATGGACAACTGCGCCATCTGGCGCAGTATCGGGCCGGCCTGGGCATCCAGCCCGCCGAAGAAGATCGCATCGGGGTTGTGGCTCTTGATGGCGGTGAGAAGCGAGGAGAACTGCGTGGCCTTGTCGCTGGTGTACTGCTTGTCCACGATCTGCACGTCGCGCTCGCGCGCCGCATCCTCGAACAGCTTGACGATGCCCTGGCCGTAGGCAGTGCGGTCGTCGATGATGGCCACGCGCCGCACGCCCAGCGTCTTGACCGCATGGTCGAGCAGCGCATCGACCATGGCCCCGTCGCTGGCGACGAGACGGAAGGTGTCGTCATAGCCGGCCTGCGTGATGGCCGGATTGCTGGCCGCCGGCGTGATGTTGGGAATGCCGCACTCGTTGTAGATCCTGGCCGCAGGCAGCGTGGTGCCCGACTGCAGATGGCCGACCACGCCGGCCACCTTCTTGTCGCAGAACATGCGCGCCAGCGAGGCCGCACGGCCCGGATCGCCGGCGTCGTCCCCGGCCTCCAGCCGCCATTGCACGGGATAGCCGCCGATCTTCAGATTGCGGGCATTGAGTTCCTCGATGGCCATGCGCACGCCGTTTTCCTCGTCCTTGCCCAGATGCGCGATCGGCCCCGACAGCGGCCCGCCATGGGCAATGCGCACCACCAGCGGAGCGTCCGGGCCGCTCCTGCCGCCCGGGCCTTCCTCTGGTGCGGCGGCCTGCGCCCCTGCCCCGGCTGCCAGCGCAAGCGCCAGGCAGGCGCCCGGCAGTGCAAGACGACGCAGGAAATGGGGGGAAAGCGCAAATGACATGCCTACTCCTTAGCAGTGGTTTCAATGGATGCAAGCCGCGCCCTCCTGCCCATGCGGGCTGGACCGCAACAACGGCGGCCGCGCGGCAAACGGCTCGCATGCGGGTGCAGGCGCGACGCCTGGCGGCGCCGGCACGATGGCGCCGCAGCGCAGGGGCAAAGGCCGGGCGCTACCCGCACCAGGGACGGCGCGGCCGGCCCTGCGCATTGTGACGGCAGTTGAAAGGCTGCGCCGTCAGCCATGGCGATGCGCCAGGTAGGCATTTTGCAACCCTTTGCATCCACGCCCCTGCGGCAGCCCTGCCGCCGCGCGATACGCCGCGCCATATCCCGGCGCAGGCAGCCGATTCACGGCCCGGCGATAATTGCACCCCTATGTCCCTCCTGCCCCACCAGCTCGAACTGCTCTCTCCGGCCCGCGACGCCGATATCGGCATTGAAGCCGTCAACCATGGCGCCGACGCCGTCTATATCGGCGGCCCGGCCTTTGGTGCGCGCGCCACGGCGGGCAACGACATTCGCGACCTGGAGCGCCTGATCCAGCATGCCCACCGCTTCGGCAGCCGCATCTTCATCACGCTCAACACCATCCTGCGCGACGACGAGCTGGAGGATGCCCGCAAGATGGCCTGGCAGGTCTACGAGGCCGGGGCCGATGCGCTCATCATCCAGGACATGGGTTTGCTGGAGCTGGACCTTCCGCCGATCCAGCTGCATGCCAGCACGCAGACCGACATCCGCACGCCCGAGAAGGCGCGCTTCCTGCAGGACGCGGGCCTGTCGCAGATCGTGATCGCACGCGAGCTGGACCTGCGCCAGATCGCCGCCATCCGTGCAGCCACCGACCCGGCGCGCACCACCATCGAGTTCTTCGTGCACGGCGCGCTGTGCGTGGCCTATTCGGGCCAGTGCTTCATCAGCCACGCCCACACCGGCCGCAGCGCCAACCGCGGCGACTGCAACCAGGCCTGCCGCCTGCCCTACGAGGTGATGGACGCCAGCGGCCGCATCATCGCGCACGAAAAGCACGTGCTGTCGATGAAGGACAACAACCAGAGCGACAACCTGCGCGCGCTGATCGACGCCGGCGTGCGCAGCTTCAAGATCGAGGGCCGCTACAAGGACATGGGCTATGTGAAGAACATCACGGCCCATTACCGCAAGCTGCTGGACGAGATCATCGAGGAGCGCGAGTTCTCGGACGCGCCGCTGGCGCGCTCGTCGTCGGGACGCACCACCTTCACCTTCGAGCCCGATCCGGACCAGAACTTCAACCGCGAGTTCACCGACTACTTCGTCAACGGCCGCAAGGACGACATCGGCGCCTTCGACACGCCCAAGACACCGGGCCGCGCCATAGGCTGGGTCACGCAGGTCGGCGACAAGTGGTTCGAGCTCGAAGTGAGCGACAAGGCCGCCGTGCTGCACAACGGCGACGGCCTGTGCTACTACGATCTGCAAAAGGAACTGGTGGGCGTGCACATCAACCGCGCTGAAAGCGTGAATGCGAAGAAGGGCATCTGGCGCGTCTTCCCCAAGAACGAGGTCGCCGAGTTCAAGGACCTGCGCAAGGGCCTGGAGATCAACCGCAACCGCGACATGGACTGGGTGCGCACGCTGGAGAAGAAATCCAGCGACCGCCGCATCGGCCTGTGGGCCGAACTCAAGGAAACGGCAGACGGCTTTGCGCTGACGCTGACCGACGAGGACGGATTCACCGGCAGCGCCGCCATCGCCCTGCCGCACCAGGCGGCCACCGACGCCGCCAAGGCCGAGGCCTCGCTGCGCGAGCAGCTGGGCCGTTTCGGTGCCACGGTGTTTGCCGTCAACGACATCAGCCTGCAGCTGTCGCAGCCCTGGTTCGTGCCCGCCTCGGCGCTGAACCAGCTGCGCCGCGATGCCGTGGCCGCGCTTGAAGAGGCGCGCGCCAAGGGGTTCGTGCGCCTGCCGCGCGCCCAACCCGTGGAGCCGCCGGTCCCCTTCCCCGAGGACACGCTGACCTACCTGGCCAATGTGTTCAACCACAAGGCGCACGACTTCTACGTGAAGCACGGCGTGAAGGTGATCGACGCCGCCTACGAGAGCAAGGAAGAGGAAGGCGAAGTCTCGCTGATGATCACCAAGCACTGCGTGCGCTTCTCGATGAGCCTGTGCCCCAAGCAGGCCAAGGGCGTGATCGGCGTCAAGGGCACGATCAAGGCCGAGCCGCTGCAGCTGATCAACGGCAAGGAAAAGCTCACGCTGCGCTTCGACTGCAAGCCCTGCGAGATGCACGTGGTGGGCAAGATGAAGAAGTCGGTGATGAACCAGCACCTCAAGGAGATGCAGGAATTCCCGATGCAGTTCTACCGCACGCGGCCCGTGCCGGGCGTCAAGGCCTGACCACGGCCGGCCCATGAGAAAAGCGCTGCAAGGCAGCGCTTTTTTATTTGCCAGTCCTACGTGGCCGGCGTTGGAAACCGTTCAGAAAGTCTCCCAGTCGTCTTCCTGCGCACGTGCGCTGTCGCCGGCTGCCTTGGTCGGGGCATTGCCCAGCGCAGGCGCCTTGGCCGGCGCCGCAGGCTTGTCCGCCTTGCGCGGTGCAGGCACCGCAGAGCCGCCGCCCATGGAGGCCGGCTTGGGCGTGCGCTCTCCCGCAGGCACTGGTGCCGGCATGGACCTGCGCACCGCAGCTGAGGGCCCCGTCTCCTGCACCGCACCGGCGGGCAGCTTGAAGACCACCACCGCACTGACCAGATCCTGAGCCTGCTTGCGCAGCGCGCCGGCCGCCGCGGCGCTTTCCTCCACCAGGGCCGCATTCTGCTGGGTGGTCTGGTCCATCTGGGTCACGGCTTCGCCCACCTGGGCCACGCCCTGGCTCTGCTCGCTGCTGGCCGCGCTGATCTCGCCCATGATGTCCGTCACCCGGCGGATGGCCGAAACAATCTCGCCCATGGTGGCGCCGGCCTTGTCCACCAGCTGCGTGCCCTGCTCCACGCGTTCCACGCTGGTGGTGATCAGCCGCTTGATCTCCTTGGCCGCCTCGGCGCTGCGCTGGGCCAGGGTGCGCACCTCGCCGGCCACCACGGCAAAGCCGCGCCCCTGCTCGCCGGCGCGCGCCGCTTCGACGGCGGCATTCAGGGCCAGGATGTTGGTCTGGAAGGCGATGGAGTCAATGACGTTGATGATGTCGGCAATCTGATGGCTGCTGTGGTTGATGCCCTTCATGGTGTCCACCACCTGGGCCACGACGGCACCACCCTGCTCGGCCACCTGGGAGGCATTCACCGCAAGCTGGTTGGCCGCGCGCGCGTTGTCGGCGTTCTGGCGCACGGTGGAGCCGAGTTCCTCCATGGAGGCCGCGGTCTCCTCCAAGGCGCTGGCCTGCTCTTCCGTGCGGCTGGACAGGTCGGCATTGCCCGAGGCGATCTGGGCGCTGGCCGAAGCCACGCCTTCCGCATTCTGGCGCACGGTGCGTACCGTCTGCACCAGGCTGGAGCGCATGCGCTCCAGCGCCAGCAGCAGCTGGCCGGTCTCGTCACGGCGCTGCACATGGATCTCGCTGCTCAGATCGCCATCGGCCACATGGTCGGCTGCCCGAACCGCCTGGGCCAGGGGCCCGCGGATGCCGCGAACCAGCCAGACAGCGGCAATGACGGCCAGGGCAACCGCCAGCGCGGCGGCAACCGACTCGACCCACAGCGCACGGACATAGACCTGCTCGGAGCTGCGGGTTTCCTCCTTGGCCACATCGCTGTTGAGCTTGATGAGCTTGACCAGCGTGCTGGACGAGTCATTGAACAGCTTGAGCGATTCCCCGTTGAGCAGGGCGAGCGCCTTTTCCTTTTCCCCGGCACGCGAAAGCTCGAACAGCTTCTTGTTGATTGCCACATAGTTTTCGCGCTCTTGCAGAAACTGGTTGTAGAGCTGGCGTTCGGCTTCCGAGGAGATCAATGGCTCATAGACGCGCTTTTCTTCAGCCAGACGCACCTGCAGCTGGTCGTACTGCTTCTCCATGTCCGCCAGATAGGCGGCATCGGTGTTGTACACATGCCGCAATTCCGCCAGGCGGACACGCAGCAGCTCCGCATTGATGATGTTGATGATTTCCACGCTGGGCAATGCGTTGTCCGTAATGGTTTCGGAACTTTCCCGCATGGTTTTGAGCTGGAACACGGCAAGCGCCACCACGGAAAGCAGCAGCAAGACCAGTACCCCGAACGTGCCCGCGATGCGGGTCGATATCTTCATGTCTTTCATTGAGTCACTCCCAAGTTTTATCCGGTGCTGGTTTGCTTGACAGGGTGCCGGCAATGGATGGCTTCAGTTCCGGCGCCGGCCCCGTCTTGCCAGGGATTTCGGCTGCGCCGCGTATTCCTGTAGAGAAATTGGAAGCGAACAAAAGACCATGTTAACCAGGCATTTCCAGGGAAAAGCCGTCTGGCAGCAGAGCCTCTGGAAAGCCCTGATACGCCGGGGACAAGCGGAAAAAAGAAAAGCAAGCCGCGAGGGCTTGCTTCGGAAGGGTCGCCTGTGCGTGCCAGGCTGGAGCCGGTTTGCCGTTTGCGGCTCAGAACTGCTCCCAGTCGCTGCTTTCCTGCGCGGCCACCTTCACCGGCTCGGGCGCCGAGCGGCTCTTGCCGCCGGCCAGGGCGGGCGGGGATACGGGCTTTGAAGCAGCCACATGGCCGGCCTTTGCGGGCACGGCCGCGGCCCGGGAGGTCTGCTCCAGCGATGGCTGACGCGAGAAGGCCTGCGCCGGCGTGGACCCCTCGGACCCCTCCACCACGAAGACAGCCACCGAAGCCACCATGGCCTGTGCCTGGCGCTGCAGCGCATCGGCCGCTGCGGCGCTTTCCTCCACCAGGGCCGCATTCTGCTGGGTGGCCTGGTCCATCTGGGCCACGGCTTCGCCCACCTGGGCCACGCCCTGGCTCTGCTCGCTGCTGGCGGCACTGATCTCGCCCATGATGTCCGTCACCCGGCCGATGGCGCTGACGATCTCGGCCATGGTCTCGCCCGCCTTGTCCACCAGCCCGGTGCCCTGGTCCACGCGTTCCACGCTGGTGGTGATCAGGCCCTTGATCTCCTTGGCCGCCTCGGCGCTGCGCTGGGCCAGGGTACGCACCTCGGCAGCCACCACGGCAAAGCCGCGCCCCTGCTCGCCGGCGCGGGCCGCTTCGACGGCCGCATTCAGCGCCAGGATGTTGGTCTGGAAGGCGATCGAGTCGATCACGCCGATGATGTCGGCAATCTGGCGGCTGCTGTGGTTGATGCCCTTCATGGTGTCCACGACCTGCGCCACCACATCGCCGCCGCGTGCGGCCACCTCGGAAGCGTTGCGGGCCATCTGGTTGGCCGTCTGGGCGTTGTCGGCGTTCAGGCGCACGGTGGAGCCGAGCTGCTCCATGGAGGCTGCCGTCTGCTCCAGCGCGCTGGCCTGGCTTTCGGTACGTGCCGAAAGGTCGGCATTGCCCTGGGCGATTTCCCGCGAAGCCAGGGCCACGCCCTGCGCATTGGTCCGCACTTCCTGCACCACGGACGAGAGCTGGCGCCGCATGTCCTCGAGCGCATTGAGCAGCAGGCCGGTCTCGTCCCGCCGCTGGTTGCGGATGGGCTTTTGCAGCTGGCCTGCCGCCACGTCCTGCGCGACCTGCACCGCCTGGGCAATGGGCACCGTGACGGCCCGGGTCATGGCGATTCCGACCACGGCGGCCATTGCAATCACCAGGATCAGCGTGCCGCCGATCCAGTAATGCGCTCCGGCATAGGCCGACTTGCCGTCCTGCTCCACGCGGTCCGCAGCCGCCAGCTGCGCGTTCACCAGCTTGCCCGTGCTTTCGGCCAGGCGGCTGAAGGCGCTTTCGGATTCGCCCGCAAAGAACAGGCCCAGCTCGTCGGCCATGGCCGCCTGGTCCTCCACGGTGTTGTAGTTGCCGTCGCGCGCACGCGCCAGCAGCTGGCTGTGCAGCTTGAAGAACTCGGCCTTGTAGCGCTGGTAGTCCGCATAGGCGGCCTGCAGGGCCTCGCCGGCAATCAGCCGCTCCACGGTCTTTTCCTGCTCGGCAATGGTCTTCAGGCGCTCCTGGATCTGCTTTTCGTAGCCTTCGATCTCCACCAGCGCCCGGGCCGAGGCAATGCCGGCTTCGTGCCGGCGCAGGCGGTTGTATTCCGAACGCATGGACGCGGTGTTGTAGATGCTGGGCAGCGTCACCTCCGCCAGCGTCTCAGCCGTGTGCTGGATGCGCGTCAGCTGCATCCAGGCCACAAAACCCAGCAGGGCCGAGAGCAGCACGATGACCAGAAAGCTGATGCCCAGCCTGCTGCCTATGCGCCAGTTCGAAATCTTCCATTCCATGCTGTCTCCTCCTCGCTTGCCGCGTTTAACGCATATGCCGCACTGTGGCTGTCAGCTCCATCATCGGCATGGACATGCCGGTCATTGAGGCTTTTTTCGAGCACAAAAAAAACGCACCCTGCCGTGGCAAAGTGCGTTTCAAATTGTATCGCCTGCCTGCCGCATGCGTAGCCACGCGACAGCGGTGAAAGAGTTGTGACTGACGCCGATCAGCCTTTGTAGTTGGCGATGCCGTCGACCACTTCCTTCTTGGCCTCTTCCACGCCCTTCCAGCCCAGCACCTTGACCCACTTGCCCTTTTCCAGATCCTTGTAGTGCTCGAAGAAGTGAGCGATCTGCTTGAGCGTCAGCTCATGGATGTCGTCCAGCGTGTTGATCTTGTCGTAGGCCGGCAGCAGCTTCTGGGTGGGCACGGCCAGCACCTTGCCGTCCACGCCGGATTCGTCTTCCATCTCCAGGATGCCGATGGCACGGCAAGGCACGACCACGCCGCTGGGCAGGGGGAAGGGCGTCATGACCAGTACGTCCACCGGGTCGCCGTCGCCCGACAGCGTCTGGGGCACATAGCCGTAGTTCACCGGGTAATGCATGGCTGTGCCCAGGAAACGGTCCACGAACACGCAGCCGGACTCCTTGTCCACTTCGTACTTCACGGGAGCTGCATTGGCCGAGATCTCGATCACGACGTTGAAGGTTTCGGGAGCGTTCTTGCCAGGGGTAACTTTGTCGAGAGCCATGATGGTAGGAATGAGATAAATGGAAAAACCAGTCCGCGATTTTAGGCGCAGGACCCTAACGCCGGCATTACAGCCGCCAAGATGCGTCCGGTGGCGCCGGCTCTTTCATTCCCTCGCCTTCAGAAAAACCGCAGCAAAAACGCTTAAAACGCTTTCTGGTCCTGCGTTCTCAGCTATCAAACCGATATCTCAGGCAAGCTGCCGGCGCCGCACGGGGCCGCTGCGCTGCTCGATCTGCTCCTGCACCGGCTTGCGCAGGCCCAGCGCAAAGCCCAGCTCGGCCAGCACGAAGAGCGGGCCTATCACCAGACCCAGCACATCGTCGAAGAAGGCCGGCTTGCGCCCTTCGTAGTAGTGGCCTATGAACTGGATCACCCAGCCCACGGCAAACAGGCCCAGCCCCCAACCCAGCCAGGCCGGGGCAGCCTGTGCCGCAATCGGAGCCGCCAATGCCAGCATGGCCAGCTGCACCAGCGCCATGGCCAGTCCATAGCGCCAGTCCAGCAGGCAGTAATAGGCCGTGGCGGCCAGCGCCGCGAGCAGGGCCAAAGAGCAGGGAATGCCGGCCACGGCCCGATCCGCCAGTTGCACGCGCGACAGCAGGATGACCACGGCCAGCATGATCATGGGCACGCCCACGTAATGCGTGAGGATGTTGCGCGGGTCGCGGTGGTAGCCGGCGTACTGCGCCAATTGGTCGACTAGGGTTTTCATGCTTTTGTCTCCAGGAAGGCTTGTCTGACCATGGTGGTGCAGCCTGCAATGCTGCGTCTGTCATGCAACCGACACAACAGCTTCACAACATGCAGTCAACGGCCCTGGCCGGCGGCGCGGGATTGCCCTCGGCGCCGCGCCAGAGCCGTGCTTCCGTGAAAACCGACCCCTGGGCCATTGTGCAGACCGGTCGATGGTTCCAGGGCCTGCCGCCGGAGCTGGCCGGGCAGTTGCGCGCGCTGGCCCGCCCGCTCCATCTGGCGGCCGGCCAGTGGCTGTTTCGCCGCGGCGACCCGCCCTGCGGGCTCTATGCCGTGGCGCGCGGAGCGCTGACGATTTCCGGCACCGCAGCATTGGGCGAGCAGACCCGCACCGCCCTGCTGGCCCTGGTGGAAGCGCCGATGTGGCTGGGCGAGATCGCACTGTTCGACGAGGCGGCCCGCACCCATGACGCCTATGCCAGCACCGCCTGCCTGCTGCTGCATGTTCCCCACCAGCCGCTGCGCGATTGGCTGGCCGAGCACCCGCAGTACTGGCAGCATCTGGCCCTGCTGCTGACCGACAAGCTGCGCGCCAGCCTGATCGCACTGGAAGAGCAGACCGTGTTGCCCGCCCCCCAGCGCCTGGCCCACCGGCTCGTGCAGATGGCGCAAAGCTACGACCAGTGGACCGAAGGCCAGTGCTCGCGCCGGGAACTCGCGGTCTCGCAGGAGCAACTGGCCCGCATGCTGGGCCTGTCGCGCCAGACCACCAACCAGATCCTGCAGGAGCTGCAGCAGGCCGGCTGGCTTCAGCTGCGGCGCAGCAAGCTGGAAGTGCTGGACCTGGCCGGCCTGCGCACCGCCGCGCACCAGGGCCTGCCCGGCATTGCCACGCCGCGCAAGTCGTCTTGACGGCTGCGACCTGCCCGGCTGCAAGCCTGCGCTGGCCCAAGGCCCAGGATCAAAAGCCCGGGATAATTGGCGGCTCCGGCAGCAGGCCGCGCCACCGCGCGCCATGGCTTCACCTGTCAAAAAAGTGCTGGACAGGCCGCTGCGGGCTTTGACAATTCCAATCTGCAGCGCTTCCTGGCGCGCGCCCGTACAGGCTTTCGCCGCCCAGCGCCTTTGTACGCCCTGCGCTTTTCCGGGGCGCGCTGCAAGACATCAAACGACAACGGATACCCCATGCCCCTGACCCCCATCCCCAACCGCACGCCCCAGCACATGCGCGATGTGCGCTACCGCAGCTATGCACGAGAAGACGGGCTGTGGGACATAGAAGGCGAGCTCGTCGACCAGAAGACCCACGACATCGAGCTGCATGGCGGGCGCAAGGTGCCCGCGCACACGCCCATCCACCACATGTGGATACGCGCCACCGTGGATGCCAAGCTGGTGGTCCATGCCATCGAGGCGGTAATGGACAGCCATCCCCTGGAGCACTGCCCGCAGGCCACGCTGTCCATGCAGAAGATGGTGGGCTGCTGCATGGCGCGCGGATGGCGCAAGGCCATCAACGAAAACCTCGGCAGCGTGGCCGGCTGCACGCACATGCGCGAGCTGCTGTTCAACATGGCCACGGCCGCCTTCCAGTCCGTGCATGGCGCCTTTCAGTCCTCCGACCGCAGCGAGCCGCCCCGCCACCTGGGCCAATGCCTGGGCTGGGACTTCAACGGCCCGGGCGTTGCACGCTACTACCCGCAGTTCGCCGGCTGGCAGCCGCTGCAGCGCCAGCCCCTTCCCGCCGAAGCCCGCTCCGCGCAGCCGGCCGGCACGGAATGAAGGCTTAGAGCGCCAGGATCCGGTGCCTCGGCTCAAACCTGCCGCCTGCCCGGACAAAGGCATTGGGGCACAATCGGAAACATGGCAGAACGTGTGATTCCCCTGGTCGACGAGCGCGCCGCCTCGCGTGCGGCGGTCGTCCCTTCCCTCCTGCAGGCGCCCACGGGCCTGCTGCAGGACCGGTGGGGGCGTCCCTTGCACGACTTGCGCATCAGCGTCACCGACCGCTGCAACTTCCGCTGCAACTACTGCATGCCCAAGGAAGTCTTCGACAAGAACTACCAGTACCTGCCGCACAGCTCGCTGCTGAGCTTCGAAGAGATCACGCGCCTGGCGCGCCTGTTCGTCGCGCACGGCGTGCGCAAGATCCGCCTGACCGGCGGCGAGCCGCTGCTGCGCAAGCATGTGGAGCGCCTGGTGGAGCAACTGGCCCAGCTGCGCACGCCCGACGGCCAGCCGCTGGACCTGACGCTGACCACCAATGCCTCGCTGCTGGCCCGCAAGGCACGCGCGCTCAAGGACGCGGGCCTGAACCGCGTGACGGTCAGCCTCGACGGCCTGGACGATGCGGTGTTCCGCCGCATGAACGACGTAGACTTTCCCGTCTCCCAGGTTCTGGCCGGCATTGAGGCGGCCCAGGCCGCAGGGCTGGACAACCTCAAGGTCAACATGGTGGTCAAGCGCGGCACCAACGACGACCAGATCCTGCCCATGGCCCGCTATTTCCAGGGCACGGGCATTGCGCTGCGCTTCATCGAATACATGGACGTGGGAGCGACCAACGGCTGGCGCATGGACGAGGTGCTGCCGTCCGACGAACTCATCGCACGCCTGCGCACGCAGCTGCCGCTGGTGCCGCTGGAGGCCACGGCGCGCGGCGAGACCGCGGTGCGCTGGGGCTATGCCGATGCGCTGGGCCGGCACGACCCTTCGCTGGGCGAGATCGGTGTCATCAGCAGCGTGACCCACGCATTCTGCGGCGACTGCAACCGTGCGCGCCTGTCCACGGAAGGCCAGCTCTATCTGTGCCTGTTCGCCACCCAGGGCTGGGACCTGCGCAGCCTGCTGCGCAACGGCGCCAGCGACGAGGAGATTGCCGCAGCCATCGCCCCCATCTGGCAACAGCGCGACGACCGCTATTCCCAGCTGCGCAGCGAGCTGCCGCCCAGCCATGCGCCTTCGGCGCGGCGCATCGAGATGAGCTATATCGGCGGCTGAGCCTCGCCTGGCGCCCTCTTTTTCTCCATGCCCGCCCTGCCATCGCCCCAGGACATCACCGGCTGCGTGCTGGCCGGCGGCCGCGGCGCGCGCATGGGCGGAGTGGACAAGGGCCTGCAGCTTTTCCAGGGCCGGCCGCTGGTGGTCCATGCACTGGAGCGCCTCGCACCCCAGGTGGGCGGCCTGCTGATCAATGCCAACCGCCATGCCGACCGCTATGCCGAACTCGGCGCCCCCTGGAGCGCGGCCGTCTGGCCCGATGAAGAGCCGGGCTACCCCGGCCCCCTGGCGGGCTTTCTGAGCGGGCTGACGCACTGCCGTACCGACTGGCTGGCCTGCGTGCCCTGCGACACGCCGCTGTTCCCCCCGGATCTTGTGGCGCGCATGGCCCAGGCCGTGGAAGCAGCCCGGGGCGAGGCGGACATCGTGGTGGCCCATGGCCGGGAAATCTCGCCGTCCGCCCCGCCCGATGCCGTTGCCGAAATGCGTGCCCAGCCCGTGTTCTGCCTGCTGCGCGCTGCGCTCAGGAGCAGCCTGCAGGCCTTTGTGCGGGACGGTGGCCGCAAGATCGATGCCTGGACGGCAGGTCACCGCTGTGTGGCCGCACGCTTTGACCGGGCAGGCGAGCGCCATGCATTCGCCAACGCCAATACGCTGGACGAGCTGCATGATCTGGAGCGCCATGTGCGGCCTTGCGGCCAGGAACCGCTGCGTCCGTTGCTAGACTGAAGGGCTTTCCTGCCTCGGCCCCGCATCCGCATTCCTTCAGGAACGCGGATTGCCGCAACGAGGCGTCTGCCGAGCTTGCGCTGCAACATGCACGGCGGCCGCGCCACAAGCCGGCGGCCGGCCTGCATGCGGTTTGCGCAGCTGTCGACCTGATTCCTGTTTTGCCATGAATGCACCTTTTCAGCCCGCCGCCCAGCCCAATGCCCAGACCCTGACGACCGGGCAGGTGCTGCAACAGCTGTCTTCCATGCTCCAGACGCTGGGCCCGGTGACCGGAACCGAAACCCTGCCGCTGCTGGACGCGCTGGATCGCATTCTTGCCCAGGACGTGCTGTGCCCCGTCAACGTCCCGCCGCACGACAACAGCGCCATGGACGGCTATGCCTTCGATGGCGCGCTGCTGGCACGGCCACCCTGCGCGCAGGAGCTGCAGCTGCGCGTGGTAGGCACGGCCCTGGCGGGCAGGCCCTGGCAGGGCCGCCTGCAGGCCGGCGACTGCATCAAGATCATGACCGGCGCCGTCATGCCCGAGGGGCTGGACACCGTGGTGCCGCACGAGCAGGTCCGGATCGTGGACGATGAACATATCCGCTTTGCGGCCGCCCGCCTGCAGGCCGGCGACAACCGCCGGCTGTGCGGCGAGGACCTGCGCCAGGGCGCCGTGGCCCTGGCGCGCGGCCAGCGCCTGACGCCGGCTGCGCTGGGTCTGCTGGCCAGCCTGGGGCTGGTGCAGGTGAATGTGCGCCGCCGCCTGCGCGTGGCCTATTTCTCCACGGGCGATGAAATCCTGGCCCCGGGTGCCAGCCCGCGCGAAGGCGCCATCTACGACAGCAACCGCTTCAGCCTGCAGGGCCTGCTGCGCCGCATGGGCGCCCATGTGCTGGACCTTGGCGTGGTGGCCGACGAGCCCGCAGCGCTCGAAGAACGGCTGCGCGAGGCCTCGGCGCTGGCCGATGTGATCCTGACCAGCGGCGGCATCAGCGCCGGCGAGGCCGACCATACGCGCGCCATGCTGCAGCGCCTGGGGCCCGTGCAGTTCTGGCGCATTGCCATGCGGCCGGGCCGGCCGCTGGCCGTGGGCCTGCTGCAGCCCCGCACGCCTGCATTGCTGACCGAGAAAAATGCCTCCAGCGCTTTGCCGGCGGGCGCTGGCAGCTCTGCAAAACAGAGCAAGTCCCTGGTCACCAGCCATCCGGCCGTGCTGCTGGGCCTGCCCGGCAACCCCGTGGCCGCCATGGTGAGCTTTCTGATGTTCGTGCGCCCGGCCCTGCTGCAGCTCATGGGCAGCAGCGAAGCGGCGCCCGTGCCCCTGCAGGTGGCCGCGGCCGAGCCGCTGGCCAAGCGCCCGGGCCGCACCGAGTACCAGCGCGGCATCGTGGAACGGGGCGCCGACGGCCGCGCCACGGTGCGCACCACAGGCCCTCAGGGCTCGGGCGTGCTCAGCTCCATGGTTTCGGCCAACGCCATCATCGTGCTGGATGACGCGCAGGCCGATGTGCAGCCCGGCGAAATGGTGTCCGTGCTGCTGCTCGATGGATTGATCTGACCCGCCGGCCGCCACAGTTGCCGCCAGCGCCCATTCTTTAGGAGTCGAATATGCCTTTTCAAGCCCGTCATCTGGCCGCCGAACCCGAACGCACCGCCGTGGATGCGTTGCGCGGCGCCAGCCTGCTGGAGTTCGGCACGCCCTGGTGCGGCCATTGCCAGCGCGCCCAGCCGCTGATCGAGGCGGCCCTGGCTGCGCACCCCGGCGTGGAGCACATCAAGGTGGAGGACGGACCGGGCCGTCCGCTGGGCCGCAGCTACCGCGTCAAGCTCTGGCCCACGCTGGTCTTTCTGCGCGACGGCCAGGAAGTAGCCCGCCTGGTGCGCCCGCAGGCCGGGCAGGAGATTGCACAGGCTCTGGAAAAAATCAACACCCCCTGAGGCGCTTCGCGCCATCCCCAAGAGGGACGGCATCATCGCTGCGGGGCGGCGCGGCCGGCATAGGCACTTGCTCGGCGCCCCCGCGCTAGGGTCTGCCAATTTCAGGGCTGACTGCCAAACCCATCATCCTCCGCAGTCGGCAAGGACTAAAGCCGGCCCAGGGCCATCTCCACGCCCTTGTTGGCCAGGGCGTCGGCGCGCTCGTTGCCGGGGTCGCCCGCATGGCCCTTGACCCAGCGCCAATCGATGCGGTGGCCGCTGCCCTGCACCAGGGCATCGAGCTTTTGCCACAGCTCGACGTTCTTGACCGGCTCCTTCGAAGCCGTGACCCAGCCCTTGGCCTTCCAGCCGTGGATCCATTCGGTAATGCCCTTGCGCACGTACTGGCTGTCCAGGTACAGCACTACGTCGCACGGACGCTTGAGGGCCGCGAGCGCCTGGATGACGGCCATCAGCTCCATGCGGTTGTTCGTGGTGCCCAGCTCCCCGCCGAACAATTCCTTCTCGGCCGTACCGGCCCGCAATACCGCGCCCCAGCCCCCCGGGCCGGGATTGCCCTTGCAGGCACCATCGGTATAGATCACGACTTGATTCAATTTGCTTCCTTGTAAGAACTTGCGCCATGGAGGTTGCAGCGCCTCCATGCCGGGCGGCTACGCCGTTCACGCCGGGTTTTTCGCGTGGGGCGCCACACGGCCGGCCACCGGCACGGCGCCAGGCACGGGCCGGCTGCGCCAGGCGCTGCTTTCGATCAGGCGCATGCCCTGCACGCGCTTGACGGCAACCACACAGTATGCGCCGCCCAGCACCGGCCAGCAGCGGCGCCCCACCCGGTCCATGAACTCCCAGCGGCCCAGCCACTGCGCGCTTTGCGTGGCAGGACGATAACAGCCAAATTGCACGGCTTCGATCTCGAAGTCCAGCAGCCGCAGCCAGTCGCGCAGCCGCCAGTAGCCAATGCCCCAGCTCAGGTCGGGCAGATAGGCCGTGCCGCGCTCGGCGCGGCGCTGCAGGCCCAGCAGGCTGGCCGGATTGAGGCCGCAGACTACCAACCGCCCTTCGGGCACCAGCACGCGCGCGGCTTCACGCAGCGCGGCATGGGGGTCGGGCGAAGTCTCCAGCGTATGCGGCATCAGCACCAGGTCGAGGCTGGCCTCGGAAAAAGGCAGGGCCCGGGCATCGGCCACCAGAGCGGCCGGCACGGGCGAGAACTCCTGGGCCGGCCCGGCCGGTGGCGCCGCGGAGCCCGCGGCCGCGGATGGTGCAGCTTCCAGATCGGCGCAGTTGTCCAGTGCCAGCCAGCGATGCGGCATGCGGTTGGCACGCAGTCCCTGTAGCATGGGCAGGCCCAGCTGCACGCTGTGGTAGCCGAAAATATCGGCCACCGCCTCGTCGCAGCGTTGCTGCTCCCACTCCAGGAGATAGTGCCCCAGGGCAGAATCCGTCCAGTGATGCATCCCTATAATTTTGCAGCCCATGAACCTATTGCCCATTCCCGCATTTTCCGACAACTACATCTGGCTGCTCCATGACGGGCGCCAGGCCGTGGTTGTCGATCCTGGCGACGCAGAACCTGTGCTGCAGGTGCTGCGCCAGCGGGGTCTTGAACTGCAGGGCATTTTAGTCACCCACCACCATGCCGATCACACCGGCGGCGTGGCGGCTCTGCGCCAGGCCTGCCGGGCTCCGGTCTGGGGGCCGGCCCATGAGCAGCTTCCCGAACCCGTGCAGCGCGTGCAGGGCGGCGACGAGGTCCGGCTGCTGGGCGGCCCCTGGCAGGTGATTGACGTTCCGGGCCACACCAGCGGCCATATCGCCTATTACAGCACCCACGCGCTGGCGCAGCCTGTGCTGTTCTGCGGCGATACCCTGTTCTCGGGCGGCTGCGGGCGGCTGTTCGAGGGCACGCCCGCGCAGATGCAGGATTCGCTGGCCGCACTGGCCGCGCTGCCCGGCGACACGCAAGTGTGCTGTGCGCATGAATACACACTTTCTAACCTGCGATTTGCGCAGGCGGTTGAACCAAACAACGCCCAGCTTGCTCAGTACCTGGAGCACTGCCAGGCGCTGAGACAGGCCGGTCGGCCGACATTGCCCTCCACCATGCAGACCGAGCGCGAGATCAATCCCTTTCTGCGCACCCGGCAGGAGCAGGTGATTGCCGCGGCGGCCCGCTTCGACCCTCAGGTACAAACGCAAAGCCCGGCCAGCGTGCTGGCCGCCTTGCGCCAATGGAAAAACGTTTTTTGATGAAATTTCTACATTCCCTGTTGCTGGCATCCCTGCTCGTGCTTGCAGGTTGCGCCTCCACCAGCAACACCTCCGGCAATCTCGATGCCAAGTACCCCGACGGTCCCCTGACCCCTCTGAGCCGCGGCAAGATCAGCAGCTCCGAAGTCGCTTCGCTGGAAGCCACGGGCGACCTGTGGGTACGCATACGCCGCGGCTTTGCCATGCCCGACCTGGACCAGGACCTGGTGCGCGACCGCGAGCAGTGGTATGCGGCCCGGCCCGACTACATCCAGCGCATGACGGAACGCTCGAGCAAATACCTCTTCCACATCGTGGAGGAACTCGAACGCCGCGGCATGCCTACCGAACTGGCCCTGCTGCCCTTCATCGAAAGCGCGTTCAACCCGCAGGCCGTCTCCAGCGCCAAGGCCGCCGGCATGTGGCAGTTCATGCCGGCCACGGGCAACTACTTCGAGCTCAAGCAGAACGCCTTCCGCGACGACCGCCGCGATGTGCTGGCCTCCACGCGCGCGGCCCTGGACTATCTGCAAAAGCTCTACGACATGTTCGGCGACTGGCACCTGGCCCTGGCCGCCTACAACTGGGGCGAGGGCAGCGTGGGCCGGGCCATCAAGCGCAACGAGAAACTGGGCCTGCCCACCGGCTATACCGACCTGCAGATGCCGGCCGAAACCCGCATGTACGTGCCCAAGCTGCAGGCCGTGAAGAACATCGTGGCCCATCCCGAGAACTTCAACACCGAGCTGCCGGTGATCGAGAACCACCCCTACTTCCAGGCGGTGAGCATCACCCATGACATCGACGTGGAGCTGGTGGCCAAGCTGGCCGACGTGAGCGTCAAGGACTTCAAGGCCCTCAATCCCGGTTTCCACAAGCCGGTGATCTTCGCGGCCGGCACGCCGCAGATCCTGCTGCCCTGGGACAACGCCAAGATCTTCCGCCGCAACCTGCAGGCCTACAACGACGGCCAGTTCGCCAGCTGGACCGTGTGGACCGTGCCTTCGACCATCAGCGTGGCCGAGGCCGCCCAGCGCGTGGGCCTGGGCGAGGCCGATCTGCGCGCCATCAACAACATCCCGCCGCGCATGCTGATCAAGGCCGGCTCGGCGCTGATGGTGCCGCGCGGCGCCAATGTGCGGGCCGACGTGGCCGGCCATGTGGCCGACAACGGCCAGATCTCCTTCGCTCCAGAGATCGTCACCCGCCGCACCACGGTCAAGGCCCGCCGCCACGACACGCTGGTGAGCGTGGCCAGCCGCTACGGCGTGAGTGTCTCCAACTTGGCCGACTGGAACGACCTGAAATCCACGGCCACGCTCAAGGCCGGGCAGTCCCTGGTCGCCTACCTGCCCGTGCGCACCGGCGTGGCCCGCGCCTCCGCGCCGGCGGCGCATGCCGCCCGGGGCGGCCATGCCGTGGCCCGTGCGCCCGCCAAGGCCGCCGCGCAGCCGCAACCGCGCGGCGGCAAGAACGCACCGGCGCCGCGCGGCGGCCAGCCCTCCAAGGTCAAGCGCCGCTAAGCCTTTGCCGGCGTGCCGGCGGGGAGAAAGCGAAGCAAAAAAGGCCCGCGCATGCCATGGCGCGGGCCTTTCTCATTCAAACTCCATAGCATCTACCGCTACAGCTGCCTGCGTTTTATACACATATTCCCGCAAAGCCCTTTCTGCACCAGCGCTAGCAGCTATCAAAATGCAAAGGCTTCAGCGTCTGTCCACCAGCGCGTGGGCAATCGTGCCCAGGTCCACATATTCCAGCTCGCTGCCGATCGGCACGCCGCGCGCCAGCCGCGTGACCAGGATGCCGCGCGCCTTCAGCGCCTCTTGAATAGCATGGGCCGTGGCCTCGCCCTCGGCCGTGAAGCTGGTCGCGAGAATCACCTCCTGCACATGTCCGTCGCAGGCGCGTTCGAGCAGCTGCTTCATGCCGATCTCCTTGGGCCCCACGCCGTCCAGCGGCGACAGGCGTCCCATCAGCACGTAGTAATAGCCCTGGTAGGCACCGGTGCGCTCCATCGCGGCCAGATCGGCCGGCGCCTCCACCACGCAAAGCCGCGCCGCGTCGCGGCCCGCATCCTCGCAGATGGAACAGATGCGGCCTTCGGTAAAGGTGTGGCAGCGCTCGCAGTGGTGCACCGACTGCACGGCCGACTCCAGCGCCCGCGCCAGCTGCAGCGCCCCGCCCTGGTCGCGCTGCAGCAGATGGAAAGCCATGCGCTGCGCCGACTTGATGCCCACGCCCGGCAGGCGGCGCAATGCTTCGATCAAGGCATCCAGAGATTGCACGTCCGACACGGGCTTGTCCTTTCTCACTCACCAGAAAAAAAAGCGATCTGCCACTGCGCAGATCGCCTGTCTACTTTGCCGTGCGGCGCTGATGTCCACCCCGCACTCAAAGCGGTCGACACAAGCCAGCGAATCGCAGATTCGCGCTGGAGACGAGGCGCGTGACCGCAGACAGCACCAAAGGTGCGGCAAGGTCACGCAACGAAGTATCAAGGCTTGTGCTGGCCGCCGTTAAAAGGGGAACTTCATGCCGCCGGGCAGGCCAGGCATGCCGGCGGTGATCTTGCTCATCTTCTCGTTGGAGGTTTCCTCGGCCTTGCGCACGGCGGCGTTGAAGGCGGCGGCCACCAGATCCTCCAGCATGTCCTTGTCCTCGGCCAGCAGGCTGGGGTCGATGGTGATGCGCTTGACATCGTGCTTGCAGGTCATCACGACCTTGACCAGGCCCGCGCCGGACTCGCCCTCGACCTCGATGTTGCCCAGCTCTTCCTGCGCCTTCTTGAGGTTGTCCTGCATGGCCTGGGCTTGCTTCATCAAACCGGCGAGTTGTCCTTTGTTGAACATGTGAATTCCTTCTTCTTTCAGGGGGAAAAACGAAACGCCTTATTCAGGCTGGATGGATACAGGCTTGATGCTGCCCGGCACGATCTTCGCGCCATGCTCGCGCACCAGCTTCTGCACCAGGGGATTGCTTGTCACGATCTCTTCGGCAATGCGCTGGCGCATGTGGGCGATGACCGCCTGGCGACGCGCCGGCGTATCGGTCACGGCACCTTGCTCCACCTGCAATTGTCGCGCATGGCCGGCTGCCTCCAGCGCGGCGCGCAGGCGCTCGCGGGCACCGGCCTGGTTGAGCGAATTGGTCTCCACGCGCAGCGTCCACAGATCGCCGTTGCGGGCCACGAGCTGGGACTGCAGCGCCAGCTGGCGGCCCAGCGCCACGATGGCCTGCGCCTCGTCCAGCTGCTGCACCACGGCCTGCCAGACATCGCCGAGTTCCGTGCGCTCCACCTGGGGCACGGGCTGCACGGAGGCCGGCGCGGCCGGCTCTTGCGCATCGGCATGCATTGGCAAAGGCTGGGCATCCGCGGGCAGGCCCACATCCACATCGGCGTCATCGCTCCAGCGCCCCTCGTCGGCCCAGGCCTCGTCGGGCATGCCCGCCCAGGCGCCATCGCCAGGGCCCGGCTCTTCGGACTCTTCGGGCGCCTCTGCAGCCGAGTCTTCGGCTTGTGCCTCTGGCTGCTGCAGCACTGCAGCAACTTCGGCAGGCTGCTCCACATCGCAAGCCGATGCCGGCGCTGCCTCGGGCTTATCCAGCTGCGCATCCTGCTCGGGCTCTGCCAGCGAAACCACAACCTCCGCCACAGGCTCCGGTTGGGCGGCAGGCACAGCAGCCCTTGCAGGCACAGCTTCGGGGTAAGCCGATGCAATGCGGATTTCAGCCACCGGCGGCTGGGGTATGGCCGCCGCAGCGGACGCCGCCGGCCTGATCGCGGACACGGGAGGCACAGCCACGGGCGCCATTGCAGGAACAGCCGTGGGCGCCGGCGCGGGCACCGGCTCGGCCTCGACAGGCCTACTCAGCTGCGGAGTTTTTTTTTTCAGCCGTGCCGTCGGCGGCGGCTTGGGCGTCGGAAGGCTGCACGGAAGGCACGAAGTCCTGCGGCTTGAAGGCCAGCAGCCGCAGCAGCGCCATGGTCAGCGCTGCATATTCGTCGGGTGCGAGGCCCAGCTCGGTGCGGCCATGCAGGCAGATGCTGTAGAGCAGCTGCGTCTCGTCGCGCGGCATCCGCTGCGCCAGGCGCGCCACCTCGGCGGCTTCCGGATCGCTGGCATCCGGCGCCATGCCGGGCACGGCCTGCAGCACGGCCATGCGCTGCAGAACCGCACACATTTCCTCCAGGGTGGAGGCGGCCGACAGGCCGTTGTGGCGCAGCTGCTCCGCGGTCTCCACCACCGTGCGGCCGTCGCCCCCCCGCCAGCGCATCGATCAGCCTGAACACATGGCTGCGGTCCACGCTGCCCAGCATCTGGCGCACCGCTGCTTCCTGCAGCTGGCCGCTGCCGAACGCAATCGCCTGGTCGGTCAGGCTCAGCGCATCGCGCATGGAGCCGCGCGCGGCGCGCGACAGCAGGCGCAGCGCCTGGGACTCGGCAGGCACGTTTTCCCTGGCCAGCACCTGGGTCAAATGCTCGAGCACGGTCTCGGGCGCCATGGGCCGCAGGTTGAACTGCAGGCAACGCGAAAGCACGGTGACCGGCACCTTCTGCGGATCCGTCGTGGCCAGCACGAACTTCAGGTATTCGGGCGGCTCTTCCAGCGTCTTGAGCATGGCGTTGAATGCCGTGTTCGTGAGCATGTGCACTTCGTCGATCATGAAGACCTTGAAGCGCCCCTGCACCGGCTTGTACACCGCCTGCTCCAGCAGGCTCTGCACCTCGTCCACGCCGCGGTTGGAGGCCGCGTCGAGTTCGGTGTAGTCCGGAAATCGTCCGCTATCGATTTCAGTGCAGGCTGCGCAGATCCCGCAAGGCGTGGCGGTGATTCCACCATTGCCATCGGCGCCCTGGCAATTGAGCGACTTGGCCAGGATGCGCGACACCGTGGTCTTGCCCACGCCGCGCGTTCCCGTGAACAGGTAGGCGTGGTGCAGGCGCTGCTGCGTGAGCGCATTGGTCAGGGCCTGCACGACGTGCTCCTGCCCCACCATTTCGGAGAAGGTATGGGGCCGGTATTTGCGAGCGAGCACTAAATAAGACATAGACGCCGATTCTACGAGGCCGGGCCCATGTCCCTGCCGGTGGATGCGCCAGTTCCCCAACTTTCATGCCGCCGGTCGCCGGGGCGGCCCTCAGATTGCCTTTATAATCGGCACTGACGGGCCTCCTCGCATGGGGAAGCGGCCAACCGGGTCAGGTGGGGAACCAAGCAGCCCTAACTGTGAAACCAGTGCCGAGGTAAGGCTCGTCAACCTCATTTCCAAGAGTTCTTTTGAATCAAGAACTTGAGTCCTAGCAAGGGCTTAGACCTCCTCAACTGTGTCCTTCTGCTGTGTCCCTTCCATCTAAATCTAGACTAGGAAACGACATGGCAAGAGGAGCAGTAGGTCTCTTCCAGAGGGGCTCCATCTGGTGGCTTCGCGCAGACATTCCCAAGGACCTCCAGAGCACCTACGGCACTGACCGCATCCGTGAGAGCCTTAAGACCTCCGACCGCCAAGAAGCAATCCTCAAGGCCAACCGCCGGCGCACCGAATGGCTGGAGGAGTGGGAGACCAAGCGTAAGGCCCTCAATCCCCAGGCCCTGGAGGTCATCACTCCGGAGCTGGCACAGGTCCTGGCTGATGGAGCCCGCAAGAGAGTCCTCCAGGAAGACCAAAGCCGAAGGGAAGGGAATGACCCCATCTTCAATGCTCTATCCCAGGCAGCCCAATCCCGACTCCCCTTCATGCCAAACCCGGATGGCTCCGTTACCCTGCCCAAGAGGGACCCTCTGGATGGGCGTACAGAGTGGGAGACAATCGGCCTAGAGGTACTGAACGGCAGGCAGTCTCAGGAGACCGCTCAGGACCTAGCACGGATGAATCTCCGGTCTGTCCTACCACTCCTCCAGGCTGATGCTCTGGCCATGGGCTTCACCGTAACCAGGGAGACCGGAGGCCTGAAGGAGGCCCTCTATGCCTACCTAGCAGCCCACCGCAGAGGCTGGCAGGAAGCCACCCAGAGGGATGCTGGAGAGCTTATTGAGACGGATAGCACCCCACCCCTCACCTTTACACCAAAGGGCTCCACAGGGGCTCTAGCGGCCTCCTTGTGCCAGCAAGCTGCCAGAGGGAGCACAGAGACCACTCTCATGGAGGTCTATGGCCGCTGGTTGAAGATCAAGACCCGAACCAAGTCCACAGAGCAGGCATACAAGCTGGCGGTAGAGTGGTGCGAGGAACATCTAGGCAAGCCCCTGTATGTCAAACGAATGGACAGAGACCAAGGGGACTCCTTCCGGTCATGGCTACAGGAACCAGATAGAGGCATCAGCAAGAAGACCGCTCGGGACCGACTCACTGCCATCAAGTCTTTGCTGGTCTATGCCTACAGGGACCTAGGACTGATCGACAAACAGCCCTGGGAGGGTCTGGACATTAAGGCCCCCAAGACTCCCACCCGCAGGAGCTGGAAGGAGGAGGAGCTACAGCGGCTATTCGGTCAACCCCTATTCCAGACCTATGACACCCCCAAGGGCTCCAAGGGCGGCAGCGATGCAGCCTACTGGATTCCCCTTCTGGGGCTGTACACCGGAGCCCGCATAGGGGAGCTGGCGCAGCTACGGACCACAGACATCACAGATGAGGATGGGACCCCAGTCCTACGCATCACCGATGAGGATGGGAAGCGGCTAAAGACAGATGCATCCCGGAGGTCAATCCCGATTCATCCTGAGCTGATCCGCCTGGGTCTGCTGGAGTATGCCGAGGCCGTCCGTAAGGCAGGCCACGAGAGCCTATGGCCTATCCTGGGGATGCATCCAGAGAGACCAGGACTCAACATCTCCAATTGGTTCGGTCAGTACCGAAGGGGCATCGGTCTCACCGAAAAGTATCCAGACTTCCACTCCTTCAGGCATCTGGTCAGGACTCGTATGTCCAAAGGCAAGATACCGGAGAAGGTGCAGGATGCCATCACAGGCCACGAGACCCAGGGCAGCACAGGGACACGGGTCTATCAAGGGATTGATCTGGAGGACCGCCTAGAAGCCATTCAAAGCCTTTCCTACAGCTCCATTAGCCTCCCGAGGGTCTACACAGGGCCACGCATGGATAAGGCATCCAGGGGCCGACAGAAGGGCTACAAGGTCAAGACCAAAAGCTAGAGACCAACAGAGCCCCAATGAGTACCGATAGAGGGGGCTCGCAGTGTTGTATAGACCACACACAAGCACTATCCAAGAAGACCAAAATGTGGTATATACCCCCCTAAGGTACTCCTATTGGCTCTCCAATGGGTCTGGATTCTCCTCTGGTGATGGTCATCTCCGTATGGTCATCTCTCTCTGTAGGGCTCCTATGGACTCCATTGGGTCTCTGTAGGTTTCTCCTCTGGACTACGGGCTCCCAAGGACTGACTAGCTTCATCTGATGATGGTCATTCTCTACAGGGACTCCGGTGCCTTGGGCTCCTCTGGAAGGGTCTCACGCCTACCAATGGTGTGGGTTAATCGGCAGCCCACAGGAAGCCCTCAGGAGCGCCAATAGCCTTGCATACAGGCAACCCCTCCAGCCAGACCCCAGAGCCTCACAGGGAGCCCCTGGAGGCCTCTAGTAGAGCAGTTTAGATCGCCTCTAGATTACCCTGCCTGATCCGCATAACGGTCTGCCGACTGGTCCCCATAGCCCTAGCGATTGCAGCTACAGCCTCACCAGCAGCAAGCCTCCTGAGGACCTCCTGAGTCTCCTCATCGCTCAAGCTCTTCGGTCTCCCTAGGCTCTTGCCCTCAGCCTTCGCCCGCGAGAGCCCCGCCTGAGTCCTCTCGATGAGCAGGTCTCTCTCAAACTCAGCTACGGCGGCAATGACACCCATGGTCATCCTGCCTGCCGGGCTCGTGAGGTCCATCCCACCAAGGGCTAGGCAATAGACCCTGACGCCCTCAGCAGCAAGGGCATCTACCGTGGTCCGCACATCCGTGGCATTCCGCCCCAGTCGATCCAGCTTGGTCACGACCACTACATCCCCAGCCTCCAGCTTGGCAACCAGGGAGGCCCATCCAGGGCGCTCAGAGGCCGCTACAGAGCCGCTAACGGTCTCAGTGATGGCTCGCCTAGGGGAGACCTCAAAGCCCGCCCCAGCTATCTCCTGTAGCTGATTGGAGGTAGTCTGGTCTGAGGTAGAGACACGGCAGTAAGCAAAGACTCTAGGGCTGGCGCTGGTGGACATCTGACAAGGGCTCCTCAAGACTGTACGGAAACAATGTACGGAATATACATCATGTCCACAACCCTGTCACCCTATCTTTTGGACATCCTTCAGACCCATGTCCGTAAACGGTCCTTTTTGATCATGCTGCGCTTCCTTGCACCTGCTTAAGGCTGGAGCGCAGTCGCGCCAACTCATCAGGCGCCCCTTGGACATGCTCAGAAAGCCAGTCCCTTGGCGAGCCCATGCCCTGACACCCCAATATCGCTAACAGAATCCTTTCGATCCAGACTTGCAAATGGTCACTTGCTACTGACTGTACCTTTTTCAATACATCCGTCATCCCATGGCCATGTGCTATCCGATTTCTAATCTCATCCAAACCATCCTTATTCTCAGAAGTAATCGGCCACAAGCCCGAAACTCGCGGAGAAAAAGCCTCGATTAAACACCCCATCTTTTTATCAACTTTCCATACATCAGGAAACCACGCCCTAGCCAATCCCTCTACTGCAGAGAACATCCTTAAGAACGCCCCTTCGCTAGAGGAGATTACAAATGGATTTATCGAAAATATTGCAAGACGCACAGCATCCTGCTGGCGCACCGTAAAACTCTTCCATTGTGTGGATGCCGTCAAGAAAAAATCTTCAAGCTGACCTTCATCTACAAGAGGCCCACAAGCTCCCTCTTCTGTTGTTGAGCGCTGGCGATTTAGAGGTTGAAACCACTCTTCCAAGTGCCCCTTCTTAACCATGGAAGTCATAACATGCAGTGCAGTCAAATGGCGTGCAGCTAAAGATAGAAAAGCACAGGCATCCCTACCAATCTGCTGAATTTCCTCTAGTTGCCCCCACTTAAATAATTCACTGTTTTTTATTACCAATGCTGGAAAACTACCAGCGACTAAGCGCCCCCAATTCGCATCAGACCAACGCCAGTGCCTTTCCAAACTCAACTCAACAATCCCAACAGAACAAAGCATCGACAGATTTTTTACATGAAACAAACCCGCCTCTCTGTTCCCAAGAAAATCCATTTTCGGAGTAGCCTTAGGAGTACCGTAATTCAGATCGCTTAGGAAGAATGCGATATGGGTACAGACCTCATTTGATAACACATCATCTTCGCCACTGCTGTGAATCGCACCGGGTTTTGAGGAGGCCGATTGGTTTAAGTTGACACCTCTGCCGAGGTGTCGCTGACGGCTAGTTGCCTCCAGTAGTTTGCCTCAGCTTCTGCCGGAGGGATGCCCCC
>NZ_JBANEL010000025.1:0-69177 GCF_040187735.1 Comamonas sp. w2-DMI
CCGGGAGCCGTGCTCGACTGGCCCGCCACGCTGCGCGCGCGCCGCGGCCAGCCGCTGGCGGCCGGGCACCTGCGCTGGCGCCAGGGCCTGGGCCAGCCCCAGGGGCTGCAGGTGTTTGCGCTCGACTGCTCGGCCTCGATGTTGGACAGCGGCGCCTTCGCTCGCGCCAAGGGGTTGCTGCTGCAATGGCTGTGCCGGGCCTATCTGCAGCGCATGCCCGTGGCGCTGCTGTGCTTCGGCGCGGGCCAGGTGCAATGGCGGCTGCCGCCGCGCCGGGCGCCGCGCTGGAATGCGGAATGGATCGACCCGCTGCCCGGGGGGGGGCGGCACGCCCCTGGCCCAGGCCTTCCAGGCAGCATGGCAGATGCTGGCCCGGTGGCCCGAGATGCAGCCCCAACTCTGGGTGCTCAGCGATTTCCGCAGCCCCGATGTCCTGGCCCTGGTGCGGGAGCGTGCCCCCCCGCTGGCCCATGTGCTGGTCGATTGCGAGCCTGCTGCCCATGGCGGCCGGCCCTTTGGCGGCGCCGGTCGCCTGGCGGATGCCTGGAGCTGTGCCGTGCGGCTGAGGCTGCCCTGGTGAATTTCAGGCCAAATATGGCTGCAGCCCAGGTGTAACAAGCGAAGGCAGCTATCTTTTTGATGATTCTGTCCCGGGCGGCGGCAATTGCTGCAGGCATAGCAGTATCTGTCGGGCCGCCTCGTCGATGCGCGGGCCGGGCCGTACCATCACCTCGAAATCGGCATTGGGAATACGGCAGTAGCGATTGCCTTTCAGGGCCGGCAGGCGGCTCCAGCCCTGGCGTGCGGGAGGCGGCACCGGCATGTCGGCCATGGTGATGATCACGTCCGGATTGGCGCGCACCACGTACTCGGGGCTGAGCCTGGGATACATGGGCAGATCCCGCCCCGCAATATTGACCAGGCCCAGGCCTTGCAGGGTCTGCCCGATGAACGATGCCTCGCCCGCTGCGGCCATGCCGCTGTGCAGTTCGAAATAGACCTTTCGGCCCTGCCACTGGCGCGGCACCTGGCGTCGCAGCGCATCGATCCGGTCGCGGGTCTGCTGCCACAGCCTGGTGCCCCGGCCCGGCCGGCCCAGCAGCATGGCCAGGGTCTCCAGTTCCTGCGCCATGTCGTCATAGGTCTGGGCATTGAGCGTCAGCACCGGGATGCCCAGGCTTTCCAGCCGTTCGTCCACCTTGTGGTTGGGGCGTGCCAGCACCACGTCGGGGCGCAGCGCCACGATGCGCTCGATATCGGGGTCTCTCAAGCTGCCCACCTTGGGGATGGCGGCGGCCTGCTGCGGCCAGGTCGAATACCGGTCCACGCCCACCAGCGCATCGCAGCCGCCCAGCGCGCAGATGGCTTCGGTAAAAGACGGCTGCAGGGAAACGATGCGGCGTGCCGGCCCTGCCAGGGCGATGGCTTTCTGGCGGGCATCGACCAGCTCAATGGCCCCCTGCGCGGCGGCTTGAACGGGCTGCGCCAGCAGGGAAATGGCCGAGGTCAGTGCCAAGGCCTTGAGGTAGTCGCTCATGTCGCAGCCGCAAGCTCAGGAGAGAAGGGCCGGATTCTATGTCAGCAAGTCGGGACGGCAGCCGCCGGGCGGCCTGGCTTGCTGCCCTATACTGTGCGGCGCATTGCAGAACGCCGGCGGCTTTGTCCAGGACGGGCCGCTGTTTCGGCATGCATGCAACAGGTGCCCGGGCGATGCCCGGGTTCAACGGGAACAGGGTGCAAAGCCCTGGCTGCCCCCGCAACGGTAAGCAGAGAAAGCCGCTTCAGGGCGCCTTGCAACGCAAGGGCCGGCCACTGATGTCCCACGTGGCCCGGCGGGCGCGCGATGGCATCGGGAAGGCGAAGCGGCGGCTCCCAGCCATCTGCCAGCCCGGATACCGGCCTGTTGGGCGCCGCGTGGCATGTGCATAAGAGCATGCCCTGCGGCATTGCAACGACCGTCTGCGGGGCGCAGCGTGGCGGCAGCAGGCTTGGCGGCGGGACCCTGGCGGTGCCCGGTGCTGCAGCATGAGTCCGCCAGCCGCAGGCAGGCGGCCGACTCCATGGGCCATCTTGAATTGCTTCATCTTTCTGCCATACCCCTTGCCATGCCAAGGACCATGGTCCCTGCGGACGGCAGCGGCAGCCGTGTTGGATGCCCGGCGCGGGGATCCGGCTGCGCGGGGGGGGCGAATGCCATGACCTCCGGCGCGATGTCCGCATTCCGGCAGCAGCGCCGCCGGCTTGCCGGCTGGCTGGCGGCACTGCTGGCCTTGCTGCTGCTGTCGTTGGCGCTGTCCATCACGCTGGGGCCTGCGCATGTGGAACCTTGCAAGGCATGGCAGATCGCGCTGCATGAGCTGGGCTGGCGGCTGGGGCTCGATCTCGCTGCAGGGGACTGGAGCCCGGCGCAGTACCAGATCGTCTGGCGCATACGCCTGCCGCGCGTGCTGCTGGCTGCACTGGCCGGGGCGGGGCTGGCGCTGGTCGGCGTGGCCATGCAGGCCATGGTGCGCAATCCGCTGGCCGATCCGTATCTGCTGGGCGTTTCCTCGGGCGCTTCGGTCGGCGCCGTCACGGTGCTGGCCTTTGGTGCCCTGGCCTTTGCGGGCGAGCTGGCCCTGCCGCTGGGTGCCTTCGGCGGCGCACTGGCAGCCTGTGTGGCCGTCTACCTGCTGGCCCACGCAAGCGGGCGGATTCTGGCTTCGCGGCTGATCCTGGGCGGCGTGGCCATCGCCTACTGCCTGGGCGGGCTGACCAGCCTCATCGTGCTCACTGCCGGCCAGCGCGAACTGGCCGGCTCCGTGCTGAACTGGACGCTGGGCAGCCTGGCCGGCGCCCGCTGGGATGCACTGGGCCTGCCTGCCGCTCTGCTGCTGGCCGGCATTGCCTTGCTGCTGGGCCAGGCGCGCGCGCTCAATGCATTGCTGGCCGGCGAGGAAAGCGCGGCCACGCTGGGCGTGGACACCACACGCACGCGGCGCCGGCTGTTCCTGCTGGTTTCGCTGGTGACCGGCACCTTGGTGGCGGTGTGCGGTCCCATAGGCTTTGTCGGCCTGATGGTGCCGCATGCGGCGCGCATGCTGGTGGGCTCCGAGCACCGCCGCGTGCTGCCCGTGGCGGCGCTGGTCGGAGCGATCTTCCTGGTCTGGGTGGATGTGCTGTCGCGCATCGCCTTTGCGCCGGCGGAGGTTCCAGTGGGCGTCATCACCTCGCTGCTGGGCGGCCCTTTCTTCGTCTGGATGCTGTGCCGCCAGGGCGGCGGTGAAAGGCGGCCCGCATGACCGTGGAACTGCACACGCAGCGGCTGTGCTGGCAGGCGGCCGCCGCGCATATCGTGCGCGATGTCAGCCTGCATGTGGCCCCGGGGGAGTTCGTGGGGCTGCTGGGACCCAACGGCAGCGGCAAATCTACATTGCTGCGCATGGTCTACCGGGTGCTGCGCCCCGTCAGCGGCCAGGTGAGCGTGGACGGCCGCGACGTGTGGCAGGCCGGTGCGCGCGACAATGCCCGGGCCATGGCGGTGCTGGCGCAGGAAAACGGCTGCGAATTCGAGATGCGCGTGCGCGACGTGGTGCTCATGGGCCGCATACCGCACCAGTCGCCGTTTGCGCGCGACAGCGAGCAGGACCTGCATCTCGTGGACCAGGCGCTGCGGCGCATGAACGCCCTGGCGCTGGCCGAACGCCTGTTCTCCACTCTGTCGGGCGGGGAAAAACAGCGTGTGCTCATGGCCCGTGCCCTGGCCCAGCAAGCCCCGCTGCTGGTGCTGGACGAGCCCACCAACCATCTGGACGTGCGCCACCAGTTCGAGCTGTTGAACCTGATCCGCGGCCTGGGCCTGACCACGCTGGCCGCATTGCATGAGCTGCCGCTGGCCGCGCACTACTGCGACCGGCTGTACCTGCTCAAGGAGGGTGCCCTGGTGGCCCGGGGCACGCCGGCGCAGGTGCTGACGCCTGACACCATTGCCGAGGTCTATGGCGTGCGCGCCCTGGTGCAGCCCAGTCCACGCACCGGCAAGCCTCTGATCGAGTTCCTGCCCGACGAACTGCTGTGAACACGTGCCGCAGGCGGGACGGGTCCCTCAGTTGACCTGCATCTGGGCCGTGCGTGCCGCATCGCCCAGCCGCCTGTATTCGGACTGCGTCAACGCCTCGAAATCCTGCGCCGTGGAGCCCTTGGGCGTGAAGCCGGCCTGCACCAGCTTGTCCTTGACGGCCGGATCGCTCAGTGCCCGGTTGATGGCCGCATTGAGCCTGGCGACGATGGCAGGGTCCACCTTGGCCGGTCCGTAGACGCCGAACCAAGGATCGACCGCATAGCCCTTGAGGCCGCTTTCCGCGATGGTCGGCACATTGGGCAGCGAGGGGCTGCGCTCGCTGCCGGCCACTGCCAGGGCCTTGAGCTTGCCTGCCTGGATATGCGGCAGCGAGGCCGGCAGATTGTCGAACATGGCGGGCAGATGGCCGCCCAGCATGTCGGTGATTCCCGGTACGCTGCCCTTGTAGGGAACATGCGTCATGTCCAGCCCTGCCATCTGGGCAAACATCACGCCGGCCAGATGCATGCTGGTGCCGGCACCGGCCGTACCGTACTGCTGGCCCGGATGGGCCTTGATGTAGGCGATGAACTCCTGCACGTTGCCGGCGGGGAAATTCCTGCCGACCTCCAGCACGATGGTCGAGTAGCCCAGCATGGAAATGGCAGTGAAGTCCTTGCGCGGATCGAAGGCCATCGATTGGTAGATATGCGGGTTGAGTGCATTGGTGGAGATGGCTCCGAAGCCTATGGTGTAGCCGTCGGGCCTGGCCTTGGCCACGGCATCCATGCCGATGTTGCCGCCGGCGCCGGGCCGGTTCTCGATCACCACGGGCTGGCCCAGCGTGCGGGCCATGTGCTCGCCCACGACACGGGCCACCAGATCGGTCGTGCCGCCGGCCAGGTAGGGGACGACGAAGGTGATGGGTTTTTGCGGAAAGCCCGTTTCGGCATAAGCGCTTGCCATGCCGGCGAACGCACCCAGCGCGGCAAGGGAAGCAAGAATCTGGCGGCGGTGCATGAAGTCTCCTTGTGGATTCTGTGGAAGCGAGGGAAATCGTTGCCCGAAGCGTTGCCTGAAGCAGGGCCGGGCAGTGGCATGGCGTTTCTGCCACGCCTGCGAGCCGAGCAAGTTAATCGCCAGGCGCGCAGGGCGGCAGGCGGCCAATACCTACGTAGTCTTGCCTAATGGGCGGCCCGGCGGCGGGGGGCTTCATCTCAGCGCGGCGAATTCCTCTCTGAGCGCCCGGGTGCTGCGCTGGTAGGCGCGTGGCGGCAGGCCGCACCAGCGCTTGAAGGCGCGGGCAAACACGCGCTCCGATTCGTAGCCGCAATCCTCGGCGACCTGCGCCAGCGGCAGGCCCGATTCGAGCTGCTGTGCGGCATGCGCCATGCGCTGCTGCAGCAGGTAGGCCATGGGCGATTCGCCCACCAGCGTCTTGAATTTCTCGGCAAACCGCGAGCGCGACATGGCGGCTTCCCGCGCCAGGGCCTGCAGGCTCCATTCATGGCGGGGGCGGCCATGAATGGCAGCCATGGCCCTGGCAATCTGCACATCGGCCAGGCCGCGCACCCAGCCCTGCCCGTGCTGCTGCGTGGCGAAATGGTTGCTGAGCACATGGACCAGGACCAGTTCGCCCATGCGGGCTGCCGCGAGACGCCAGCCCGCACGTCGCGCCAGCGAGTCTTCTATCAGCGCCTGCAGCATGCTGCCCAGCATGGCCGGCGGGGCGGCCTGCGCGGCGGGTATGTGCAGCAGCGGCGGCAGCAGATTCAGTATGGTGTGCCGGCCGTGGGCCGATATCCACAGCAGTACCGAGTCGATGCGGGTCGCAGGCCCGCTGCCGCCGTGCTCGAAGGTCAGCGGATTCTCATCCTTGGGACCTTGCGCAAAGCGTTCGATCATGCGGGCGAACGGAACCGGAGCCAGCGCCAGGTCGGATGCGATCACGTGCGGGCTGCCCAGCGGCAGCAGCACCAGATCGCCGGGCATGACCTGCAGCGGCGCCTGGCCCTGCACCTGCAGCCAGTAGGGCTGCCCCTGGGCAATCCGGACCATCGCCCCGGGCACGCCTTCGGACGCCAGAGCCCAGGGTGCACGCAATGAAAAGCTGGCCGTCACCGCTCGTTCGGCCCGGCAGATGGCCAGCACGTCGCTCAAATGGTCGCTGCTTTGCTTCATGGGGGATCCGGGACGATTTGTGCCATTTTATGGATGCTTTGCGCTTCACGTGGAGATCAGCTTTGCCGACACTGGCGGGCACCGGGCCGGACTGCCTGCGCAGCCGGCCAGAGCAATCCATACCCATATCAAGGAGCGAGCATGGCCAAGACACGATTGAAAATAGGCATTGTGGGAGGCGGCATCGGCGGCCTAGCTGCAGCCAATGCGCTGCACCGCAGCGGGCACGAGGTGACGGTGTTCGAGCAGAGCCGGCAATACCTGCGCGTGGGTGCGGACATCAACCTGACGCCCAATGCCGTACGCGCCCTGGATGGACTGGGCGGAGGCATCCCGGCCGCGGTACGGGCTTCGGCTGCCCGCCCCACGCACCGCATCAGCCGCACCTGGGACAGCGGGGAGGAAACTTCGCGCCTGACCATGGGCGATGAGGCCGAGCGCCAATATGGTGCACCCCAGCTCACTATCCACCGCGCCGATCTGCTGGCGGCGCTGGCCGATGCCTTTCCCTCCGGGCAGGTCAAGTTCGCCAGGCGTGTAACCCGGATTGCCCAAGCCGACACCGGTGTTTCCGTTGAATTTGCCGACGGCACGCGGGCCGACGGGCTGGACGCGCTGATCGGGGCGGACGGGATCCACTCGGTGGTGCGCACGGCCTTGTTCGGCGCGGAAAGCCCGCGCTTTACCGGCGTGGTGGCATTTCGCACCGTGGTGCCCACCGAGCGCGTGCGCGATGTTCCCGATATCGGTGCCTTCACCAAGTGGTGGGGGCCGACTGCGGACAGCCAGATCGTGACCTTTCCGCTCAACCAGGGCCGCGATACCTTCATCTTTGCAACCACGGCGCAGGAGTCCTGGCACGAGGAGTCCTGGACCACCGAAGGCAGCGTGGCCGAGTTGCGCGGCTTCTATGCGGGCTTCCATCCCCATGCACGGGCCTTGCTCGATGCATGCGACAGCGTGCTCAAGACGGCTTTGTACGAGCGCGATCCGCTGCCGCGCTGGTCGCAAGGCCGGGTATCGCTGCTGGGCGATGCCAGCCACCCCATGATGCCCTTCATGGCCCAGGGGGCCGGCATGGCGATCGAGGATGCGGTGGTGCTGGCCCGCAATCTCGATGCCGCGCCAGGTGCCGACGGCGTGCCGCAAGCCTTGCAGAACTACGAGGCCATGCGCAAGCAGCGCACCAGCCAGATCCAGGTCGGCTCGCGGGGCAACAACTGGCTGCGTGCCGGAGGCAATGCCGACTGGGTCTATGGCTATGACGCCTGGAAGGTGGCCTTGACGGCCGAATCCTGAGCCTGCTCTTTCTGAGCGGCTGCATAGGGCCGCCATTTTTGCCGGTAGTCCCTCCGGGGCTGAGGATCCTGCCCCGGCGGCCTCCACGCGGCTCTCTGCGTTCCAGCGTGGTGGGCACCATCCGTGCCGCTGCAGCCCTTGCGGCAGGGCTTGCAGCAAGCGAGGCAAAGACCTGGAGACAGTGGTCAAAGTAGCCAAGACAGGCTTGCCTGAGCAGTGATTCGGGAGCATGGTTTGCGGGAACGCCAATTGCCGCAGCCGCCATACCTGGCCACTCGTTCGACGGCATCGGACGTGGACGGACTGCTGCATGCAGCAGGAAGGAGCCGAGCATGGTGTTTCGCGACCGAAGACATGCCGGGCAGGAGCTCGCCCAGGCTTTGATGGCCTTTGTCGACCGGCAGGACCTGCTGGTTCTGGCGCTGCCGCGCGGCGGCGTGCCGGTGGCCCTCGAGGTTGCCCGTGCCTTGCATGCCCCGCTGGACGTGATCGTGGCGCGCAAGCTCGGCGTGCCGGGTCACGCGGAGTACGCCATGGGAGCGCTGGCCAGCGGCGGCATCCGGGTGCTCAACGCAGACCTAGTGCGCCAGCTGCGCATCCCGGATGCGGCGATCGAGGTGGTGGCACGCGCCGAGCAGCAGGAACTCGAACGGCGCGAGCGGCTTTACCGAGACCGGCAGCCGCCGCGGGTTGTTTGCGGCCGCACCGTGATCGTGGTCGACGACGGCCTGGCCACCGGCTCCGCCATGCTGGCAGCGGTCAAGGCGTTGCGCCTGAAGCGGGCCGCACGCATCGTGGTTGCGGTGCCGGTGGCCACGCGGCGGGCATGCGCGGCCTTGCGTGCCGACGCCGATACGGTCATCTGCGCCAACACGCCCGAGCCGTTTCGCGCCGTAGGCCAGTGGTACGGCCATTTCGAGCAGACCATCGACGATGAAGTCCGCCAGTGCCTGGCCGAAGCGCGTTCCGCATTGGCTGGACACGTACCAGGAGATTTCGATGATGGACAGCGACAGGAATGAACAGGCATTGGTGGACGCGGTGCGCTCGGCAGCGCTGCCGCTGGAGCATGAGGGCGATTGCCAGGCGGTGCTCGATCTGATCGGCGACGCGCATTTCGTGCTGCTGGGCGAAGCCTCGCATGGCACGCACGAGTTCTATGCGGGCCGTGCCCGCATCACGCAGGCGTTGATCGCGCGCAAGGGCTTCCACGCCGTGGCGGTCGAAGGGGACTGGCCCGATGCGCACCGCATCAACCGCTTCGTGCGCGGGCGGGGGCAGGATGCCTCGGTCGAGGCGGCATTGCGGGGCTTCAGGCGCTTTCCCACCTGGATGTGGCGCAATGCCGATGTGGTGGACTTCGTCGGCTGGCTGCACGAACACAACCGGAGCCTGCCATCTTCCCTGCGTGAGGGCTTCTATGGCCTGGACCTGTACAGCCTGCACAGTTCCATGGGGGAGGTGCTCAGGTATCTGGAAGCCGAGCATCCGGAACTGGCAGCTCTGGCGCGCGAGCGCTATGCCTGCTTCGACCAGTTCGGCGAGGACAGCCAGCTCTACGGCTTGCTGACCGGGGTGCGCGGCATGCCAGGCTGCGCGGAGCAGGTCGTGGCCAATCTACTCGATCTGCGTCGGCGCATAGACGAGGCAGCCCGTGCCGGCGAGGTCGATGCCGAGGATGCATTCGATGCCGAGCAGAACGCCCGGCTGGTTGGCAATGCCGAGGCCTACTATCGTTCGATGTACATGAGCGATGTGTCGTCCTGGAACCTGCGCGACGCGCACATGGCACAAACCCTGCAGGCACTGGAAAGGCATCTTGGCAGGCATGGCGAGCAGCCGAAGATCGTGGTGTGGGCGCACAACTCCCACCTGGGCGACGCACGGGCCACGGAGATGGGCGAGCGGCGCGGCGAACTCAACCTCGGCCAGCTGATGCGCGAGCGGCATGGCAGCGACGCGTTCCTGGTCGGCTGGAGCACCCATGGAGGCAGCGTGACGGCCGCTTCGGACTGGGATGGACCGACACGGCGCATGGCGGTGCAGCCTGCGCGCCAGGATAGCTACGAGCATCTCATGCATGCCACCGGCATGGAGCGTTTTGTCTTGCCACTGCGTACGGGGCCACATCTACAGGGCTTGCGCGAGCCCCGGCTGGAGCGGGCCATCGGCGTGATCTACCGGCCCGAGACCGAACGCCACAGTCACTACTTCCACGCCCGGCTGCCCGACCAGTTCGATGCATTGATCCACATCGACCACACCTGTGCGGTGCAGCCGTTGGAGCCGGGCACGCACTGGCGCACCGAACGGGAGGCTCCCGAGACCTATCCATCCGGAAAGTAGGCGTCATGAAAAGCCATGGCTGGCATTCGGCAAATCCAGGAAGCATTTCCGACGCTGAAATGCCAAAACGAAAAAGGCCTTGGATTCCAAGGCCTTTTCGAATTTCTGGCGGAGAGGGCGGGATTCGAACCCGCGGTGGGCTATTAACCCACACACGCTTTCCAGGCGTGCGACTTAAACCGCTCATCCACCTCTCCGTGCGCTGAAGCTGCTATTCTAACCAGAAATTTCATGGACTAAATGAAAAAGCCGCAGCTAATTTGCCGCGGTCGGGCGCGATGGCGTGTTCAAGCGTTGCCCTTGCCCACCTGGACCATCTTCATGGCCGAGGTGATGAGACTGGTCACCTCGGTCATGTTGCTGGGCACGACCAGCGTGGTCGTGGCATCGGCCGCGACCTTGCTGTAGGCATCCACGGCACTTTCCGCCACCTTGAGCTGCACGGCCTGTTCGCCGCCGGGCTGGCGGATGGCAGCCGCAATGCGTTCGAGCGCCTGGGCCGTGGCATCGGCCACGGCGGTGATGGAGGCCGCCTCGCCCTGCGCCTTGTTGATGGCCGCCTGCTTTTCGCCTTCGGAACGGGCGATGAAAGCCTCGCGCTCGCCCGTGGCAATATTGATCTGCTCCTGGCGGCGGCCTTCGGAGGCGGCGATCAGCGCACGCTTTTCGCGCTCGGCCGTGATCTGGGCCTGCATGGCGCGCAGGATTTCCGAGGGAGGCGTCAGGTCCTTGATTTCATAGCGCAGCACTTTCACGCCCCAGTTGAGCGCGGCTTCGTCGATTGCGGAGACCACCTGGGCGTTGATCATGTCGCGCTCCTCGAAGGTCTTGTCGAGTTCGAGCTTGCCGATCACGCTGCGCAGCGAGGTCTGGGCCAGCTGCGTCACCGCCATGATGTAGTTGGACGAGCCGTAGCTGGCGCGCATGGGGTCGGTCACCTGGAAATACAGAATGCCGTCCACGGTCAGCTGGGTGTTGTCGCGAGTGATGCAGACCTGGCTGGGTACATCCAGCGGGATTTCCTTGAGGCTGTGCTTGTAGGCGATGCGGTCCACGAACGGCACCAGGAAGTTGAGGCCGGGGGTCAGCGTGCCGGCATATTTGCCCAGGCGCTCCTTGATCCATGCATGCTGCTGCGGGACGACCTTGACCGAGCGGGCCACAAAGATGATGGCGATAACGATGATGGCAATGGCAATTTCCATGGTCTCTCCTGCCCCGCAGGGCGTTGGCTCATAACAAGTGGTGAAGGTGGATCGGATGCGGCTGCCTGCGCGGGCGCAAGCCCGCGGCAGCGCGCGGCGGCGTCATATCTTGTCGACCAGCAGCCGGTTGCCGATGACTTCGGCGACGCGGTGCATGCCGGAAGCGGGCAGCCCGCCCGGGCGGCCGATGACGGTCCAGGTGGCGCCGCGGTAACGGACCTGGGCCGTGCCGTCAGGATTCCAGTGCTCGACCATGACGGTCTCGCCCACGTCCATGTTCACATCGCGGTTGCCGGTGGCGGGCAGGCGGGCAGGGCGGCGCTTGCGGACCAGATAGCAGACCAGCACGGCTCCCGCGGCCAGCACGGCGGCCACGATGATCTGGGTGTGATTGCTCATGCCGAGATGCGCGCTTGCGGCGCCGGCAACGGCACCCAGGGCCATCATGAGCAGGTAGAAGGTGCCGGTCAGCAATTCTGC
Source organism: Comamonas sp. w2-DMI (assembly GCF_040187735.1). NCBI lineage: Bacteria > Pseudomonadati > Pseudomonadota > Betaproteobacteria > Burkholderiales > Comamonadaceae > Comamonas > Comamonas sp. w2-DMI. Next base: position 11,551 of record NZ_JBANEL010000025.1, read on the forward strand.
AATGACGAGCACCCCGGCGATCAACCACCAGATGGTGGAGTATTCCATGCCAAGTCTCCTTTTTCGGCCTGTGTTCAGAGCACCACATTCTGGGTTAAAAAACGACCTGTTTCAAAGCCGCAATAAGGATATTCCTTACACTTCGCGGCTGTTTCGTTTTTTAGGCCCGATTGGTACGGAGGCTGTCCATGAAATTTCGCTTTCCCATCGTCATCATAGACGAGGACTATCGTTCCGAGAACACCTCGGGACTGGGCATCCGTGCCTTGGCGCAGGCCATCGAGCAGGAAGGGTTCGAGGTCCTGGGCGTGACCAGTTATGGCGACCTGTCGCAGTTCGCGCAGCAGCAAAGCCGGGCCAGTGCCTTCATCCTGTCGATCGACGACGAGGAGTTCACGCTGGGCGGCGACAAGGACCCCATCATCCACAGTCTGCGAAACTTCATCGGCGAGGTGCGCCGAAAGAACGAAGAGGTACCGATCTACATCTACGGCGAGACCAAGACCAGCCGGCACTTGCCCAACGACATCCTGCGCGAGCTGCATGGCTTCATCCACATGTTCGAGGACACGCCGGAGTTCGTGGCCAAGCACATCATCCGCGAAGCCAAGAGCTATCTGGAGAGCGTGCAGCCGCCGTTCTTCAAGGCGCTGCTGGACTATGCCGAAGACGGCTCGTATTCCTGGCACTGCCCGGGACACTCGGGCGGCGTGGCGTTCCTCAAGAGCCCCGTGGGCCAGATGTACCACCAGTTCTATGGCGAGAACATGCTGCGCGCCGACGTCTGCAATGCCGTGGAGGAACTGGGCCAGCTGCTGGACCACAATGGCGCCATCGGCGAGTCCGAGCGCAATGCCGCGCGCATTTTCAATGCCGACCACTGCTACTTCGTGACCAACGGCACCTCGACCTCGAACAAGATCGTCTGGCACCACACGGTGGCTCCCGGCGACGTGGTGGTGGTGGACCGCAACTGCCACAAGTCCATCCTGCACTCCATCATCATGACGGGTGCGATTCCGGTGTTCCTCAAGCCCACGCGCAACCACTTCGGCATCATCGGCCCGATCCCGCAAAGCGAGTTCAGCGTCGAATCCATCCAGGCCAAGATCGCCGCGAACCCGCTGCTCAAGGGCGTGGACGCCAGGTCCGTCAAGCCGCGCGTGCTGACGCTGACGCAGTCCACCTACGACGGCGTGCTCTACAACACCGAGACCATCAAGCAGATGGTGGACGGCTATGTGGCCAACCTGCACTTCGACGAGGCCTGGCTGCCGCATGCGGCCTTCCATCCTTTCTATGGCAGCTATCACGCCATGGGCAAGAAGCGCGCGCGCCCCAAGCATTCGGTGGTGTATGCGACCCAGTCCATCCACAAGCTGCTGGCCGGCATCAGCCAGGCCTCGCATGTGCTGGTGCAGGACAGCCAGACCGAGAAGCTGGACCACCACCTGTTCAACGAGGCGTACCTGATGCACACCTCGACCAGTCCCCAGTACAGCATCATCGCCAGCTGCGACGTGGCCGCGGCCATGATGGAGCCGCCCGGCGGTACGGCCCTGGTGGAGGAGTCCATCCTCGAGGCCCTGGACTTTCGCCGCGCCATGCGCAAGGTGGAAGACGAGTTCGGCGACGACGACTGGTGGTTCGAGGTCTGGGGACCCGAAGCCCTGGCCGAAGAGGGCGTGGGCACGGCCCAGGACTGGATCATCCGCGGCCATGACGCGGCCCCCCAGCGCAAGGGCAGGGCCAAGAATGGCAAGCAGTTCGACAACTGGCACGGCTTCGGCAATCTGGCCGATGGCTTCAACATGCTGGATCCGATCAAGTCCACCATCGTCACGCCCGGCCTGGACCTGGACGGCGACTTTGCAGACACCGGCATTCCCGCCTCCATCGTCACCAAGTATCTGGCCGAGCACGGCGTGGTGGTCGAGAAGACGGGCCTGTACTCGTTCTTCATCATGTTCACCATCGGCATCACCAAGGGCCGCTGGAACACCATGCTGACGGCGCTGCAGCAGTTCAAGGACGACTACGACCGCAACCAGCCGCTGGCGCGCATCCTGCCCGAGTTCGTGCAGCAGCACCGCCGCTACGAGCGCATGGGCCTGAAGGACCTGTGCCAGCACGTGCACGAGCTGTATGCCAAGTACGACATCGCGCGCCTGACGACGGAGATGTATCTGTCGGACCTGCAGCCCGCGATGAAGCCATCGGACGCCTACGCCCACATCGCGCAGCGCAAGACCGAGCGCGTGGAGATCGACCACCTGGTGGGCCGCACCACCGTGGGCCTGGTCACGCCTTATCCGCCCGGCATCCCGCTGCTGATTCCCGGCGAGGTCTTCAACAAGAAGATCGTGGACTACCTGGTGTTCGCGCGCGAATTCGCCAAGGAGTGTCCGGGCTTCGAGACCGACATCCACGGCCTGGTGGAGCTGGAGGACGAGCATGGGGAGATCCGCTACTACGCCGACTGCGTGGTCGAATCCGCGCCTGCCAAGTCCGTGCCTGCGAAGAAGGCTCCTGCAACCCGCAAGACTGGAACCGCCAGGGCTGTGGCCCGGACGGCGGCCAAGCCCGCCGTGAAGGCCGGTGCCAAGACGGCTGCGAAAGCCGCCGCCAAGGCCCCGGCCAAACAGGCGAGCAAGGCCGTGTCCAAGGCAAAGGGCCAGGCCGCAACGCCCGCCGACATGGACGTGCGCGTGGCCGGCACGGCCGCCAAGCCGCCCAGGAAGGGCAAGAAGCCGGTGCAGGTCGGCGACAGCGGCCCGTTCGGCCGCACGCTGTGAGGCAGCAGTTGCACCGCCGACATGGATGCAACTGGAACAAAGCCCGGCATGCCGGGCTTTTTTTGACGCAATCAAGCCATGAATTCCATTGTCCCGGCCGCTGCCCAATCGCGTCTCTGGCGAGTCGGGGCCGCCTGCAGCCTGGCATGGGCGCTGTTCGTGCTGTGGGGTTGCCTCAATGAAACGGGCGCCAGCGGCGGCCTTGTGCTGCGGCTGTTCCTGTTTTTGCAAGGCCTTGGCTGCACGGACAAGCTGGTGCATGCGGGCCTGCATGGTGTTCTGGCCACGCTGCTGTGGTGGACCGGGTCGCTGCGCGCGCGCAGCCGGGGCCGGGCATGGTCTGCGGCACATGCCGCAAGCGTGGTGCTGTTGAGTGCGGCCTATGGCGGATTGATCGAGATCCTGCAGGCCATGTTCACTGCCACGCGCGGCGCCGAATGGCTGGATGCGCTGGCCAATGCCACGGGTGCGGGCCTGGCTGCGCTGCTGTGGCAACTGCTGGCATCGCGCCAGCCTGCTAAATAAAAAGATAGCGGCGGGCGCTTGCCTGGCCTGGTTTCTCGATGTGATCGGCTTGAAAGCATGCGAAGGCAAGCGCCGGCTGCTTTCAATACGATAGCATCATTCCAGCGTGATCTTCGCGTCCCGGATCAGCGTGGCCCAGCCGGCCTGTTCCTTTTGCAGATAGGCCTGGGCTTGCTGCAGGCTGCCGCCCATGGGCGTGCTGCCCTCGGACTGAAGCTGCTTGAGCACGCCGGGATCTTGCAGCGCCTGGTTCACGGCGGCATTCATCTTCTGTGCAATGCCCGCGGCCGTGTTCCTTGGCGCGACGATCAGCTTCCAGTCCACGGCCTCGAAGCCCGGAAAGCCGGATTCGGCCACCGTGGGCACCTGGGGCAGTATGGGCAGGCGCTGGGCCGAAGTCACCGCCAGCGCGCGCAGGCGCTGGCCCTTGATCAGCGGATACACGGCCTGGGGCGTGCCGAACATGTAGTGCGTCTGCCTGCCCAGCAGGTCGGTGACGGCCGGCGAAGCGCCCTTGTAGGGCACGTTGAGCACCTGGATTCCGGCCTTGAAGGACAGCATTTCTCCGGCCAGGTGGCCTACGGTGCCTGTGGAAGCCAGAGCCTGGCGGATGCCGCCGGGCTGGGCCTTGGCGGCCTGGATCAGATCCTGCAGCGACTTCCACGGCGAATCTGCGGGGACGACCAGCACCATGGGCTGCGAGGCCACCAGCGCCACGGGGAGCAGGTCGGTCCTGGGATTGAACGGCATGCTGGGCAGCAGTGCCGGATTGATGGCCAGATTGGCCGTCTGGCCCATGCCGAAGGTATAGCCGTCGGCCGCGGACTTGGCCACGGCATCCAGGCCGATGTTGCCGCCCGCGCCCGGCTTGTTGTCCACCACGATCACCCAGCGGTTGAGGTTGGCCACGCGCTCGCTGATCAGGCGGGTGACGACATCCGTGCCGCCACCCGGCGTGTAGGGCACGACCATGCGTATGGCCTTGGCCGGCCACTCGCCGGGCTGGGCCACGGCATGGCCGGCGGCAAACGCCAGGGCCAGCAGCGCGCCGGCGGCAAAGGCTCTGCGGCCCGGGCGGCTGGCTGCGGGTGCTTGAAGGGGCTGGATGGAATGCGTGTTCATCATGGTCTTGTCTCCTGGAATCCCGGCAAAGGCCGGGCAAAGCAATCCCCGGGGCGCGCGCATGCGCCTTGTGGCGGGGCGGGTTCGGCAGCGCCGGCGGTGGTCAGTGCTGCGGTCGGTATGGCTGCCTGCACCGGTGGGGCAGGGCAGCCTGCCGGTTCAAAGTGGCTGGCCCTGGGCCAACGCCTGGGCCTGCGCAGGCGTGTAGCCCAGCGCGGTCAGGATCTCCAGGCTGTGCTCGCCCAGCTTGGGCGGCGACAGGCGCACTTCAAGGTGCCTGCCGTCCAGCGTGAGCGGCAGCAGCACGGTCTTGCTGGCGCGGCCGTCGGGCAGCTCGATGGGGGCCAGCGCACCCGTGGCGTTCAGGTGCTCGTCCTCGAGCAGGTCGTGGGGGCGCGCGATGGGCGCGAACGGCAGGCCTTGTTCCTCGAAAACCTTGGCGATATGGGAGGCGCTGTAGCCGGCCATTTTTTCGCGCAGCAGCGGCATGAGCCAGCTGCGGGCCTGCACGCGGTCGTTGTTGGTGGCCAGGCGCGGATCGTCGCGCCACTCGCCCAGGCCGAAGGCATCGCAGAAGACGCGCCAGGCGCCGTCGCTGACCACGGCCAGGAAAATCTGCTCGCCGCCCTGGACCTCGAACACGTCGTAGATCGCCCAGGCCGAAATGCGCGCCGGCATGGGCGCCGCAGGCTTGCCGGTGACGGCGTACTGCATCATGTGCTGGGCGATCAGGAAGACGTTGTTCTCGAACAGCGCGCTCTGCACCTCCTGGCCTCTGCCGGTTTTCTCGCGCTGGGCCAGGGCCGCCATGGCGCCCATGGCGCCGAACATGCCGCCCATGATGTCGTTGACGCTGGTGCCGGCGCGCAAGGGGTCGCCCGGGCGGCCCGTCATGTAGGCCAGGCCGCCCATCATCTGCACCACTTCATCGAGCGCGGTGCGGTGCTCGTAGGGGCCGGGCAGGAATCCCTTGTGGCTGACATAGATGAGGCGCGGAAAGCGCTCCCTGAGGCTTTCATAGTCCAGGCCCAGCTTTTGCATGGTGCCGGGCTTGAAGTTCTCGGTCACCACGTCGGCCGAGGCGATCAGGCGCAGCGCGGCTTGCTTGCCTTCGGGCGTCTGCAGGTCCAGCGTGAGGCTTTTCTTGTTGCGGTTGAACAGCGGGAAAAAACCCGCACCCGAGCCCAGCAGCTTGCGCGTGGCGTCGCCATTGCGGCCGTGGCCCACGGGCTCGACCTTGATGACTTCGGCGCCCAGGTCGGCCAGCATCAGGCCGCAGCTCGGGCCCATGACCATGTGGGTGAACTCGACCACGCGGATGCCCGAATACGGCAGGCTGGCCGGGCTGGCGGAGGGAAGGCCGGAGAGGGTGGAATCGCTCATGAAAAGAAAAGGAAAAAGGTAATTTTTTGTATGCGTGGCTGCGGTCTGGCGGAGCTGCCCTGGGAAGACGGCGGCCCGGGCCAGGCTGGCTGCCTACGCGGCGTATTTGCGGGGCTCGAAGCCCTTGGGCAGGCCGGCCGGCGGCAGCATGCCGTAAAGCTCCTCGCCGGGCAGGCCGGCGGCCAGCGCCTGGCGCGCGGCGATGAGGCGCTCCAGATCTACGCCGGTGCGTATGCCCATGGCCTCGAACATGAAGACCAGGTCTTCGGTCACCACGTTGCCGGAGGCGCCTGGCGCATAGGGGCAGCCGCCCAGCCCCGCCTGCGAGGCATCGAAGGTGCGCACCCCGGCCTCGTAGGCGGCCAGGCAATTGGCCAGGCCCAGGCCGCGCGTGTTGTGCATATGGGCGGCGCCGGCCCGCTCGCCCAGCTCGGCGCGCAGGCGCGTGAACAGGCGCTTGACCTGGGCAGGATTGGCCATGCCCGTGGTGTCCGACAGGCCCGACTCGTCGGCCCCCGCGGCCACGCAGGCCACGGCCAGGGCAATCACCTCGTCCTCGGGCACCAGGCCCTGCAGGGTGCAGCCGAAGGCCGTGGAGATGCCGGCCTCGATATGCACCCGAGGCGCGATCTCGTCGCGCAGCCGGGCGATGGCGCGCACCTCGTCGACCATCTGCTGGGGTGTCTTGCGCACATTGGCCATGGAGTGCGCTGGGCTGGCCGACACGGGCAGCGTGATCTTGTGCGTGCCGGCACGCATGGCAGCTTCGGCGCCCTTGAGATTGGGCACCAGCGCCATGACGGTGAGGCCGGGGTGCTGGATGGCATGGGCGACGACCCGGTCGGCATCGGCCATCTGCGGCAGCAGCCTGGGCGAGACAAAGGAGCCCACCTCGATCTCCTGCAGGCCGGAGGCGGCCAGCGCATCGATCCAGGCGAGCTTGTGACCGGTGGCCATGGTGGAAGCCACGGACTGCAGGCCGTCGCGCGGGCCGACTTCGCTGATGAGAACGTCGAAACGGGGTTTGTATGACATGGGGGCGGCGCCTGGGGCTTGGATTGGCTTGAATAAAGTGTTCTAATAGATAGAACTAAATTCTTTCTATTGAAATACTGCTTGCGACTTGCTGTCTTGTCAAGACGCAGGCGAGGAGTTCCTATGCCGCGCAAATCCGCGACCGAGTCGGTGGCCGACGAAAATGCAGCGCCTGGCGGCGTGGCTGCCGTGGACCGGGCCCTGAGCGTGCTTGCCGCCTTCCGCGATGGCGATGTGGCGCTGGGCCTGGCCGAGCTGGCCGAGCGCACCCGGCTCTACAAAAGCACGGTGCTGCGGCTGCTGGCCTCGCTGGAGCATGGCGGCTGGGTGGTGCGTCAGGACGACGGCTGTTATGCCGTGGGGCCTGCCGTGGCGCGGCTGCATGCGGTCTATGCGCAGAGCTTTTCGCTGGACAAGCTGGTCATGCCCGCGCTGCGCGCCCTGGTGCAGGCCACGGGCGAGAGCGCGGCCTATCATGTGCGCCAGGGCAGGGACAGGCTGTGCCTGTACCGCGTGGACTCGCCGCACCCGGTGCGCGACCACGCGCGCGTGGGCGACCTGCTGCCGCTGGGCAAGGGGGCGGGCGGGCGGGTGCTGGTGGCCTTCGATCCCGAGCTGGGCGACTGGGTGAAGAAGGACAGGGCGCACTATGCCCGCGTGCGCGCCAACGGCTACGAGGCGCTGGTGGGCGACCGGCACAGCGAGATCGCCGGCATATCGGCGCCGGTGTTCCGCAAGGACGGCGCGCTGGCGGCCGCTCTGACGCTGACCATGCCGGCGCATCGCTATGACGAGCGCTACATAAGGAATGTGCTGGAAGCCGCGCGTGCGCTGGGCGCACAACTGCCTTGATCGTGGTGGCTTTGGGCTCCAAAGCGGCCCGAACGCTTTCCAGCAAAGCGCAAGCAGCTATCAAAAGGTGATCATTGGACGGCAGCCGGCAGGTAGTCCAGCTCCTGCCTGACCCGCAGAAAGCGTGCAAAGCGGGGCAGCCCGCTTTTCTCGTGCAGGCCCTGGTAGCGGTAGGTGACCCAGCTGCCCAGCGGCGGCGGGTTTCTGCGCAGGGCGGCCGTGAGGCCCGCGCCGAGCGCAAACTGCTGGCCCTCGGGTGTCTGTACCACCAGGGCACCGGTCATGCCTTCCCATTGGCCCTTGCCATTCCTGTAGCCGACCACCCGGGCCTCGGCATCGTCGAAGGGCTTGAGCTTGAGCAGGTCGTCGCTGCGCCCGCTGCGGTAGATGGCGCTGCCCTTGTGCAGCATCAGGCCTTCGCCGCCTCCGCGCACCACCTGGCCGAGCCAGGCCTGCAGCTCGGCTTCGCCGGCCAGCTTGCGCTGCGCCACGGCCTGCACCCAGGGGCGGTCGATGGTCTTGACCGTGGCCTGCAGCATGGGCAGACGCTGGTCGAAGCTGCCCGGGGCGGCGGGCAGGTCGAACACCATGAACCGCAAGCGGCGCCAGGCCGCATCGTCGGGTGCTGCCTGTGCCGTCGTGGCCTGGGCATGGGCGAACTGGCCGCGCCCGGCCCAGAGCTCGCCGTCCATGGGGGTGGCGGGCCACCCGGCGGTGAACCAGGCGGGCGCGGCAATCGGGTTGCCGCCGCGGCTGATGAGCCGCTGCCCATCCCAGTAGCCGCGCACGCCGTCGTATTTCTCGCTGACCCAGTAGTCCTGCAGCGGCAGACCCTGGCGCCAGACATGGGCCAGCATCAGCGCGGGCGATACCGGTGCGGCATCCCGCGCTTGAAGGCCGGGGGGCAGAACCAGACCGCAGGCGAGCAGCGTTGCGGCAAGCATGGTGTGCAGCAGGTGGCGGTAATGCATGCCTTCCCTCCGGGGTGAGTGATGCGTCGCATGCTAGGCAGGGCCTTGGGGTTTGTCGATGCAGGTCTTTCCCGAAAAGCAAAAGCCCCGCAGTTGCAGGGCTTGGGATGCGGCGAGAGGCCAAAACCGGCGCGGCCCCAGCGAGGGGCAGCAAGCAAGGGCCGCCCCGCCGCGAGGCTGCCGTCCCCCTCGGGGGAGCCGCGCAGCGGCTCAGGGGGCTACAAGTTCACACCTGGTCAGCGGACAGGCCGGCCGTCTGGCTGAAGCCGCCGTCCACATAGGTGATTTCGGCGGTCACGCCCGAGGCCAGGTCCGAGAACAGGAAGGCGGCCACGTTGCCCACGTCCTCGATGGTCACGTTGCGGCGCAGCGGGGCTGCGTCGGCCACGCGGCCCAGCAGCTTGCCGAAGTCCTTGATGCCCGAGGCGGCCAGGGTCTTGATCGGGCCGGCGGAAATGCCGTTGGCGCGGATGGCGCGGCCGTCCTCGGTGCGGCCGACGGCTTCGGCCAGGTAGCGCACGGAGGCTTCCAGCGAAGCCTTGGCCAGGCCCATGGTGTTGTAGTTGGGGATGGAGCGCAGCGCGCCCAGGTAGGACAGCGTCAGCAGCGAGGACTTGTCGTTCAGGTAGGGCAGGGCCGCCTTGGCCATGGCCGGGAAGCTGTAGGCGCTGATGTCGTGGGCGATCCTGAAATTCTCGCGCGTCAGGCCGTCCAGGAAGTTGCCGGCAATGGCCTCGCGCGGCGCAAAGCCGATGGAGTGCAGAAAGCCGTCGAACTTGCCCCAGGTGGTGCCGATGTCGGCAAACAGCTTCTCGATCTGGGCGTCGTCGCCCACGTCGCAGTCGAACACCAGCTTGGAATCGAATTCGGCCGCAAATTCGGTGATGCGGTCCTTGAAGCGCTCGCCCACATAGCTGAAAGCCAGCTCGGCGCCTTGCTGGTGGCAGGCCTTGGCCACGCCGTAGGCAATGGAGCGATTGGACAGAACGCCCGTGATCAGCAGTTTTTTACCGGCGAGAAAACCCATTGTTGTTCTCCAAGAAAGAAAGGTGGAATTTGGCTCCGCCCGGGTCGGGCAGCCCATGCGGGGCCCGGCGGGCGTCAGAGTCCGCCAGATTGGCGGTGTCTCGTCTGGGGCAGAATTGTCGCATGCGCCATTGGTTGACAGGACTTACACAGACAAGCGGACATGCCTGCCGTGCGGCGGAGGCGGAAGTCCGGCCCGGATCGAGACTGCGCCGGCCGCGTGCGGTGCTCGCACTGCTGCTTGCCGGCGCCTGGGCCGGCACGCCGGCCTGGGCGGACCATGCCTATGCCCTCTGGGGCAGGCCGCTGTATCCGCCGGGATTCGCCCATTTCTCCTATGTGAATCCGCAGGCGCCCAAGGGCGGTGAACTGCGGCTGGTGAGCAATCTGCGCATCTCGACCTTCGACAAATACAACCCGTTCACGATCAAGGGATCGGCCCCGGCCTATCTGGCCGAGCTGATGTTCGATACCTTGCTGACGCCTTCGCTGGACGAAACGGCCACGGGCTACGGCCTGCTGGCCGAGGATGTGACGGTGGCGCCCGACGGGCTGTCGGCCAGCTTCCGGCTGCGGCCCCAGGCGCGCTTTCACAACGGCAAGCCGGTGACGGCCGCCGACGTCAGACACAGCTACGAGACGCTGACCGGCCCCCATGCGCTGCCCGGCTACAAGACGCTGCTCGTCGATGTGGACGGCGTCGATGTCCTTGACGAGCGCACGGTGCGCTTTCGCTTCAAGCAGCCCAACCGCGAGCTGCCGCTGGTGGTGGGCGCACTGCCCGTCTTCAGCCGCGACTGGGGGCTGGAAAACGGCAAGCCCAAGCCTTTCGACCAGGTGGTGACGGATGTGCCCATCGGCAGCGGCCCGTACCGGATCGGTCCGGTGCGCTTCGGCAAGGACATCACCTATGTGCGCGACCCGGGCTACTGGGGCGCAAAGCTGCCGGTACGCGTGGGTACCGCCAATTTCGACCATGTCACGGTCAAGATCTACCGCGACAACACGGCCCGCCTGGAGGCGCTCAAGGCCGGCGAGTTCGACCTGATGCGGTTTTTCAGCGCAGGCGACTGGGCGCGGCGTCTGTATGGCAAGCGTTTCGACTCGGGACAGCTGGTCAAGGGCGAATTCGCTAACCGCCTGCCCTCGGGCTTCCAGAGCTATGTGCTCAATACGCGCCGGCCCCTGCTGCAGGACGTGCGCGTGCGCCAGGCCCTGGGCCTGGCCCTGGACTTCGAATGGATGAACCGCCAGATGTTCTATGGCTCCTACCAGCGCGTGCAGGGCTTGTTCGGCAACACGGCCTGCGAGACCCATGGCATGCCCGACGACCGGGAGCTGGCGCTGATGGAGCCCTGGAAAAAGGATATTCCGGCAGCGGCCTTCGGCCTGATGACCGAGCCGCCGCGCACCGACAGCGGCCAGACCCTGCGCGACAACCTGCGCAAGGCGCAACAGCTGCTGCGCGACGCGGGCTGGACCGTGCAGGACGGAGTGCTGCGCAATGCCCGGGGCGAAGCCATGGAGCTGGAATACCTGGACAGCAGCGAAAGCGGCATCCGGCAGGTGGCGCCCTGGATGCGCAACCTCGAGAAGCTGGGCATACGGCTGCGCTTTCGTCCCGTGGACTTCGCGCTGTACCAGCAGCGCGTGGACAAGTTCGACTACGACATCATCTCCATCGCCTACCAGGGCACAAACAACCCCGGCCAGGAGTTCGCCGACCTGTTCGGCAGTCGTTCTGCCGACACCGAGGGCGCGGGCAATTTCCCGGGTGTGAAGAATCCCGCGGTCGATGCCATCATCAAGAAGATGACCGAGGCCAAGTCCGAGCAAGAGCTGCTGCCGGCCTGCCATGCGCTGGACCGCATCATTGCCGCCGGCCACTATCTGATTCCTCAATGGAGCGCGGGCACGCACCGCATGGTGTACGACTCCTGGCGCCTGGTGCGCCCGGCCGTGGTGCCGGCCTATGCGCCGGGCGAGACCTGGGTGATCAATACCTGGTGGGCGCGCATGCCCCCGCGCACGGCGCCGGCTCCCTGAGCGGCATGGCGTCACCTGGTGATGGTCTCGGCAGCCAGGGCGGGCGGCCTGCCGCCGAGCTTGTCAATAGGGTTGCAAAGCGTCACAGGCTTGCGCCGTGGCCTGCAGCTCTCTGGACATAATGCGATGTTATGTGGGCTTACATACTCAAGCGCTTGTTGTTGATGGTGCCGACCCTGCTGGGCGTGCTGCTCATGACTTTCGTGGTCGTGCAGTTCGTGCCGGGCGGCCCGGTCGAGCAATACCTGGCCGAGGCCAAGGCCGGCATCGGCCGCGGGGCCGAGGGCGGCGGCATGGCCTATCGCGGCGCCCAGGGGGTGGACCCGCAGCGCATCGAGCAGATCAAGGCGCTGTACGGTTTCGACAAGCCGGCCCATGTGCGCTTTCTGCAGATGCTGGGCCAGTTCGCGCGGTTCGATCTGGGGCGCAGCTTCTTCCAGAACAAGGAAGTGTGGCAGCTGATCAAGGAAAAGCTGCCCGTCTCGGCCAGCCTGGGGCTGTGGACCTTCTTCATCAGCTACCTGGTGGCCGTGCCGCTGGGCATTGCCAAGGCCGTGCGCGCGGGCTCGCGCTTCGACCTGGCCACCACGCTGCTGATCCTGGTGGGCTATGCGATTCCGGGCTTTGTGCTCGGCGTGGCGCTGCTGGTGATCTTCGGCGGGCAGCTGCAATGGTTTCCGCTGCGCGGCCTGACTTCGGCCAACTGGGAGGAGCTGGGCTGGGGGGCGCGCATCGCCGACTACCTGTGGCACATCACCTTGCCGGTGATCGCCATGGTGGCGGGCAGCTTTGCCGTCACGGCCATGCTGACCAAGAATGCCTTTCTCGAGGAAATCCGCAAGCAGTACGTGCTGACGGCCCGGGCCAAGGGCCTGTCGGAGCGCCAGGTGCTCTACGGCCATGTGCTGCGCAATGCGCTGATCCCCATCGTGACGGGCTTCCCCGCGGCCTTCATCGGCGCCTTCTTCACAGGATCCCTGTTGATCGAGACCCTGTTCTCGCTCGACGGCCTGGGCCTGCTCAGCTACGAGAGCGTGATCCGGCGCGACTATCCCGTGGTGCTGGGCACCTTGTTCCTGTTCACGCTGATCGGTCTGGTGACCAAGCTGGTCAGCGATCTTTGCTATGTCTGGGTGGATCCGCGTGTCAAGTTTGATTGACCCTCCCGATTCGGCCCATGGCCGCCTGTCCTCCGGCCGCCGGCCGCCCGCGGCCGGGAAGGCCCATGGCCGCGACGGCTCGAACGAGGATGCCGCCCTCGTGTCCGCATCGCCGGCCGCGCCGGCCTCGCTGTCGCCGGGCAGGCGCGCCTGGCTGCGCTTTCGGCGCAACCGCCTGGGCTACTGGAGCCTGTTGCTGTTTTGCGTGATGGTGGTGCTGAGCCTGGGCGCCGAGCTGATCAGCAACGACCGGCCGCTTGTGGTGCACTACGAAGGCCGGACCTACTGGCCGCTGTGGAACGACTATCCGGAAAAAACCTTCGGCGGCGATTTCGAGACGCCGGCCGACTACCTGGACCCGTATATCCGCGACCGCCTGACCGCCGGCGACAACTGGGCCGTGTTCACGCTCAACCCCTATGGCCCCGGTACGCTGAACTACTTTGCCCAGGAGCCCAACCCCTCGGCGCCGTCGCGCGCCAACTGGCTGGGCACGGACGACCGCGGGCGCGACCTGCTGGCCCAGCTGATCTACGGCTTTCGCGTCAGCGTGCTGTTCGCGCTGGCGCTGACGGCCATCGGCGTGGCGCTGGGCGTGGTCACGGGAGCGATCCAGGGCTTCTTCGGCGGCCGTACCGACCTGGCCTTCCAGCGCTTCATCGAGATCTGGGGCTCCATGCCCGAGCTGTACCTGCTCATCATCTTCAGCGCCGTGTTCGCCCCCAGCGTCTCGCTGCTGCTGGTGCTGCTGTCGCTGTTCGGCTGGATGGGCCTGTCCGACTATGTGCGCGCCGAATTCCTGCGCAACCGCCAGCTCGACTATGTGAAATCCGCGCGCGCCCTGGGCGTGAGCAACTGGCAGATCATCAGGCGCCACATCCTGCCCAACAGCATGACGCCCGTGGTCACCTTTTTGCCGTTCCGCATGAGCGCGGCCATTCTGGCGCTGACCTCGCTGGACTTCCTGGGCCTGGGCGTTCCGCCCGGCACGCCCAGCCTGGGCGAGCTGCTGTCCCAGGGCAAGAACAATATCGATGCCTGGTGGATCTCGCTGACCACCTTCGCGGTGCTGGTCGTCACGCTGCTGCTGCTGACCTTCATGGGCGACGCGCTGCGCGACGCGCTGGACCCGCGCAAGGCCGCCGGCACGCCGGCTGCCGCGCCGCAGGGCGCCGATGCAGCCAGGGAGCCGGCATGAACCAGATTCCGAACAAGACGGCCGGCGCCGCGCAGATGCCGCTGCTGTCGGTGCGCAGCCTGGGGGTGGAATTCGCCGGCAAGAAGGTGGTGCACAACGTCAGCTTCGATCTCGCCGCGGGCCAGAAGCTGGCGCTGGTGGGCGAATCCGGCTCGGGCAAGACCGTCACCGCGCTTTCGCTGCTGCGGCTGGCCGGCGATGCCAAGCTCTCCGGCTGGGCCTATTTCAACGGCCAGAACCTGCTGGCCATGAGCGAGCGCCAGATGCAGCGCGTGCGCGGCGGCGACATGGCCATGATCTTCCAGGAGCCGATGACGGCGCTCAACCCGCTGATGACCATGGGGGCGCAGATCGCCGAGGTGCTGCAGCTCAAGCAGGGCCTGAGCCGGGCCCAGGCGCTGCGCCAGGCCGTGGAGCTGCTGGCCACCACCGGCATTCCCGAGCCCGCGCGGCGCGCCCAGGCCTATGCCCACCAGCTGAGCGGCGGCCAGCGGCAGCGCGCCATGATCGCCATGGCGCTGGCCAGCAGCCCCCGGCTGCTGCTGGCCGACGAGCCGACCACGGCGCTGGATGTGACGCTGCGCGGCCAGATCCTGGATCTGCTCGGCGATCTGCAGCGCCAGACAGGCATGGCCGTGCTCATGATCACGCACGACCTGAACCTGGTGCGCCGCTTTGCCGACCGCGTGGCCGTGATGGAGCAGGGCGTGCTGGTGGAGCAGGGGCCGGTGGCCGAGGTGATGGCTGCGCCTGTCCACCCCTATACGCGCAAGCTGCTGGCCAGCACGCCGCAGCGCGATGTGGTCGAGACGCCGGCGGACCCCGGGGCGGCGCCCGTGCTGGAAGGCCGGGGCTTGCGCGTGAGCTATCCGGTGCCGCTGGCCGGCGTGAAGGGCTGGTTTCGCCAGGGGCGCTTCGTGGCCGTGCAGGGCGCCGACGTGCAGCTGCAGCCCGGGCGCACGCTGGGCGTGGTGGGGGAGTCGGGCTCGGGCAAGTCCACGCTGGCCCAGGCCGTGCTCGGGCTGCTGGCGCACGAGGGCGAGTTGCGCGTCGCGGGCCAGGCCTGGCAGCAGCCCGCATCGCGCAACGTGCCGCACAACCGCAGCCTGCGCCGCAAGGTGCAGGTGGTGTTCCAGGATCCGTTTTCCTCGCTGTCGCCGCGCCTGACGGTGGAGGACATCGTGGCCGAGGGCCTGCAGGTGCATGCGCCGCAGCTGAGCGCTTCGGCGCGCCGCGCCAAGGTCGTGGCCATGCTGCGCGCCGTGGGCCTGACGGACAGCCAGTTCCCGGGGCTGCTGTCGCGCTATCCGCATGAATTCTCGGGCGGCCAGCGCCAGCGCCTGGCCATTGCGCGGGCCCTGATCGTGGAGCCCGAGCTGCTGGTGCTGGACGAGCCGACCAGCGCGCTCGACGTCACCATCCAGCAGCAGGTGCTGCGCCTGCTGCAGCAGCTGCAAAGGCAAAGAGGACTGGCCTATCTGCTCATCACCCACGATGTGGACGTGATCCGCGCCATGGCCCACGACGTGATGGTGATGAAGGAGGGCGCGGTGGTGGAAGCGGGCAGCGTGCAGCAGGTGCTGGGTGCGCCGCGCGAGGCCTACACGCGCAAGCTGGTGCAGGCAGCGGGCTTGCCGCAAGAAGGACTGGCGCCGGAATCTTTAAATTGATAGCTGCTTTCGCTTGTCAATCAATAAATACAGGGTGAAATAGATCTGAAATCTAGGAAATAAATGCGCAAGCAGCTATATTTTCAGGAGTTTTGCATGCGATGCACAGGAATCCACATGGGAAAGTCAGTGTTTTTCCGGCGCGCTTGCTCTGGATATGGCCTAATCGAAGGTTTCCAACCTTCCGCAACTTCCAAGTAGAGAATTCGACATGGGCAACAAGATCGTTACCGAAGCTGACCGCAAAGCCACTCCCCGTCCCCAGGCACCCAATGGCGTGACCCTGCCCACGCCCGGCCGTGGCCAGCGCGTGAGCCGTGCCCGCGGCGCGCACACCCACACCAAGAAGAACCCTGGCAAGCGCCACGGTTGATCGGCGGCATGCCGGCCCTGCCGGCAGCCATCGACGCAAAAGCCCCGGGAGCCAGGCTCCCGGGGCTTTTTGTTGGGCCGGCCGGAATCGGTGATTCGTGGAGCTACTGCCCGCGGCCCATGAAGCTGGGCTCGCCAGGCCGTGGCGGGCGGCAGGAGCCTGTGCCGGCCGCCCGCATGTTCCCTCCCGTGGCGCGCAGCGCATGGAGGCCCGGGCGAGCGGCTCGGGCGGTGTTTCGCCTCAGCGCTTCAGGGCCTTGAGCTGCCGGCGCAGCTGGTGCACTTCCTCGATCAGGTCCGTGGTCAGCGCGGCCAGTTGCGGGTCGGCGTCGAAGCTGTGCTCCAGCTGGGCAATGCGGCGTGCCCGTACCAGTGTCTGGCTGCTGAAGCGCCACTGCTCGGCGGTGATCTGCGCGGGGCTGCCCGCATCCTCGTTGTCGTAGCGGATGACGCCGGTCTGCACATGCTCGATCACCCATTGCGGGCTGGTGCGGCAATGGCGGGCCAGATCCTGCAGGCTCAGGGCCGCGAGGTCCAGCAGTTCTGCGGGTTCGTAGAAGGGGTAGTGGTTGGTGGAGCTCATCGGTTTGCCTTTCAGCTCAGACTGCGGGCATCAAAGCCGGGGAAGGCCTTGGCGAAGTCGGCGTATGCCTGTTTCTGCGCGGCGTTCGTGGCGGGCGGAAACACCACGTCCAGCACCAGATACAGATCGCCCGGCGTGACCGAGGGCAGGCCCTTGCCCTTGATGCGCAGCTTGCGCCCCGAGCGGTAGCCCGCGGGCACGGTGACTTCCAGCTCGCCCGCCAGCGTCTTGAACGGAATGGGCCCGCCCAGCTCCGCCTCCCAGGGTGCCAGTGGTACGCGCTGGTAGACGTCCTTGCCTTCGCTCCACCAGCGCGGATCGCTGCGGAAGTGCACCTCCAGCAGCAGATCGCCCGGCCCGCCCTTGCCCAGGCCGGGGTTGCCCTGGCCGGCCAGGCGGATCATCTGGCCTTCGCGCACGCCCTTGGGAATGCTGACCTGCAATTCCTTGTCCTTGTAGGTGGGCAGACCCTGCTCGTCGAGCACCGTGGTGCGCAGGTGCAGCGAGCGCAAGGCACCGCTGTAGCTGTCCGCCAGGTCCAGCTCGATGCTGGCATGCTGGTCCTGGCCGCGCATATCCGGTGCGGCATGGCCGCCATGGCTGCGCCGCGCGCGCGCGGCCTGGCCGAACATCTGCGAGAAGAAGTCGCTGAAGTCCGCATCCCCGTTCGGACCCGTGCCTTCGCTGTGGAAATGAAAGCCCTGCTGGTCCCAGCCCGGCGGCGGCTGAAAGCCCGCGCCGTTGCCGGCACCTGCGCCCGCATGCCGGGGTGCTTCACCCAGCGCATCGTAGGCGGCGCGCTTTTCGGGGTCGGACAGCACGGCGTTGGCCTCGTTGACCTCGGCCATGCGCGCGGCCGCGTCGGCCTCCTTGCTGATGTCGGGATGGTATTTGCGGGCCAGCTTGCGGTAGGCCTTCTTGATGTCCTCGGCGGAGGCTTTCTTGTCCACGCCAAGTATCCGATAGTAGTCCTTGTAATCCATGGAGTCACCAATCTTTGAGCCCAAGAAATCTCGACGCACCGCAGCCGGCCACCGCATGGGCGGTGTCCGGTTTTGCGGCCGCGCCTTTCACTATAGAGAAAGAATGGGGCATAAGAGCCAGGGTTCAAGCATTGCGCCCCGCAATGGGTGCGGCGCCAATGCCGGATGGCCGCGCCATGTATTGATTAGCGGCTACCATCCTGGCTTGCCATGCGAAGCCGTCGCATGGCGTGAACAGGAAACGGCCGATCCGGCCCGGCAGGAGCGAGGCGCTTTTTCGCCGCAGGCGGCGGCTTTCCTGGCTGTACAGGTTCTACAGGAGATTCCATGCAGGAAAAGGGCGGCGACGCCATGCCGGAGCAACAGATGAAGCAGCAGGCGCCGCAATCGGGCGAATGGCTGGTGGTGTGCCTGTGCGCCGCATGGTGCGGCACCTGCAAGCAATACCAGCAGCCTTTCGAGGCGCTGGCATCCCAGTTCCCGCAGATGCGCTTTGTCTGGCTGGATGTGGAAGACCGCGAGGACGTGGCCGGCGATCTGGATATCGAGACTTTTCCCTCCGTGCTGGTGGCGCAGGGCGGCAAGGCGCGCTTTCTCGGCCCAGTTCTGCCCCAGGCGCAGGTGCTGGCGCGCATGCTGCAGGCGCTGCCCGACGACCCGGCGGCGCGTCCTGCCGATGCGGCCGAGGCCCAGCAATTGCTGGCGCGCGTGCAGGCGGCGCAGGACCTGGATGAAGTCTTGCGCTGAGCGCCGTTTTGTGCAAAGCATTTTTGCGAAAACGGCCGTTTGAGGATACAATTGCGACTTCACGACCAAACGGGCGGGTACACACCGCCCGTTTTTTTTGGGCAATTGTTTGGTGATCGCCAGGCAGGCCTTGCGCATGAGGCGCAGGCCTGGGCACTGGAATCGATGGCCGGGCATTTCGGGACTGAACTGATTACACGTGGCACTACAGCAAATCGTTGAACAAACCGTAACAGGTCTGGGCTATGACCTGGTAGAGATAGAGCGCTCTGCGGGCGGTCTACTGCGCATCACAATTGATTTGCCTTGGCAGGCGCCGGTGGAAGGCGCGCCCGTGCAGCCCGAGGGGATGGCTCCCGAACAGTTCGTGACCGTGGAAGACTGCGAGAAGGTGACGCGCCAGTTGCAGTTCGCGCTGGAGGTCGATGGCGTGGACTATGCCCGCCTGGAAGTCTCGTCCCCGGGCATCGACCGCCTGCTGCGCCATGAACAGGATTTCATACGCTTCGAAGGCGAGGTGGTGGACCTGACGCTCAAGGAGCCCATCGGCGCTGCCGGCGGCGACAAGATCAGCGCCAATCGCAAGAAATTCCGCGGCACGCTGGAGCGCACCGAAGAGGGCGGCTGGCAGATCGTCTGGAGCGACGAGCCGCCGGTCAAGCCGGGCCAGCGCGTGAGCAAGAAGCGCGAGCCGGCGCCATTGCAGGCACTGGGTTTTACGCTGGACGAGCTCAAGGAAGCACGTTTGGCTCCGATTGTGAATTTCAAAGGGCGCGCGGCCAAGCCGGTTTGAGGCAGGGCCTTTGTGTCGGATCGTAGGGGCAAAGAGGCTGGAACCAGAGACCTCTTTGTGTGATTGAAATAGGAGAGTCGTCGCATGAATCGCGAACTGTTGATGTTGGTAGAAGCCATTTCGCGTGAAAAGAACGTGGAACGCGATGTGGTGTTCGGTGCCGTGGAATCCGCACTGGCCCAGGCCACGAAGAAGCTGTACCAGGGTGAGGTAGACATCCGCGTGGCCATTGATCGCGACAGCGGTGAATACGACACCTTCCGTCGCTGGGTGGTGGTGCCCGACGATGCCGGCCTGCAGAACCCGGATGCCGAAGAAATGCTGATGGACGCCGAAGAGCGCGTGCCCGGCATCCAGGTGGGTGAGTTCATCGAGGAGCAGGTCGAGTCGCTGCCCATCGGCCGCATCGGCGCCATGGCTGCCAAGCAGGTCATCCTGCAGAAGATCCGCGATGCCGAGCGCGAGATGCTGCTCAACGAATTCCTGGCCCGTGGCGAAAAAATCTTCACCGGCACGGTCAAGCGCATGGACAAGGGCGACATCATCGTCGAGTCCGGCCGTGTGGAAGGCCGCCTGCGCCGCAGCGAGATGATCCCCAAGGAAAATCTGCGCAACGGCGACCGCGTGCGCGCCATGATCATGGAGGTGGACGCCACGCTGCGCGGCGCCCCCATCATCCTGTCGCGCTCGGCGCCCGAATTCATGGTGGAGCTGTTCCGCAACGAAGTGCCCGAGATCGAGCAGGGCCTGCTGGAGATCAAGAGCTGCGCCCGCGATGCCGGTTCGCGCGCCAAGATCGCCGTGCTCTCCCACGACAAGCGCGTGGACCCGATCGGCACCTGCGTGGGCGTGCGCGGCACGCGTGTGAATGCCGTGACCAACGAGCTGGCCGGCGAGCGCGTGGACATCGTGCTGTGGTCCGAGGACCCGGCCCAGTTCGTCATCGGTGCGCTGGCTCCGGCCAATGTCTCGTCCATCGTGGTGGACGAGGAAAAGCATGCCATGGACGTGGTGGTGGATGAAGAGAACCTTGCCATCGCCATCGGCCGCGGCGGCCAGAACGTGCGCCTGGCGTCCGAGCTGACCGGCTGGAAGATCAACATCATGGATGCCGCCGAGTCGGCACAGAAACAGGCTGACGAGTCCGCAGTGGCCCGTGAGCTGTTCATGAAGAATCTGGATGTGGACGAGGAAATCGCCAACATCCTGATCGATGAAGGTTTCGAGACCCTGGAAGAAGTGGCCTATGTGCCGCTGCAGGAAATGCTCGAGATCGAAGCATTCGACGAAGAGACGGTGAACGAACTGCGTAGCCGGGCCAAGGATGCATTGCTGACACAGGAAATCGCACGCGAGGAAAATGTGAGCAAGGCATCCCAGGATCTGCTGGCACTGGAAGGCATCACGCCTGAACTGGTGGACAAGCTGGCGCAGGCAGGTGTGCATACCCGTGACGATCTGGCCGACCTGGCCATCGACGAGCTGACCGATATCACCGGACAGACCGCCGATGAGGCCAAGGCGCTGATCATGAAGGCACGCGAGCACTGGTTTGCCGATGGGCAAGAGTAAGGTCAGGGAGGTTCAGAGCATATATGTCGAGTAATACGGTTGCAGAGTTTGCGAAAGAGCGCAACACGACCCCTGATACCTTGCTGCAGCAGCTCAAGGCGGCCGGGGTGGACAAGGGTGGTGCCGGCGACACGCTGACGGACAGCGACAAGCAGCGCCTGCTCAGCCATCTGCAGGCCAGCCATGGCGGCGGCAAGAAGATCACGCTGACCAAGAAGTCCACGAGCGAGATCAAGCAGGCCGACGCCTCGGGCCGTGCACGCACCATCCAGGTGGAAGTGCGCAAGAAGCGCACTTTCGTGAAGCGGGAAGACACGCCCGCAGAAGCCCAGGCCAATGCCGAAAGCATGGCCAAGGCAGTGCAGGAACGCGCGGCGGCCCAGGAGCTGGCCCGTCGTGAAGAACAGGCTCGCCAGCAGGTTGAGCAGTTGCGCCATCAGGAAGAAGAATTGGCCAAGGAACGTCAAGAGCGCGAAGAGCGCGAGCGCCGCGAGCGCGAAGCCGAGGAACGGGCTGCAGCCTATGCAGCCGCCGAGGCTGCCAAGGCTGCAGAAGCCAATCGCGTCAAGGAAGAAGCCCAGCGCGAGCATGCTGCCGAAACGGCTGCCCGCCAGGCTGCACAGGCCGAGGCCCGCGCCAAGGCGGAAGCCGAATCCAAGGCTCGCGCCGAGGAGGAAGCTTCGCGCGCCAAGGATCTGGACGAGCGCCGCCGCAAGGCCCTGGCGGAGGCTGAAGCCATCCGCGCCATGATGGCCGCGCCCAAGAAGGTGCTGGTCGCCAAGAAGCCCGAGGAGCCCAAGAAGGCTGCCGCGGCGCCTGCGGCCGCCGATGCCAAGAAGAATGCCCCCAAGGCTACCGGTACGGCCGGTGGCGCCACTGCGGGCGCGGGTGCCCGCACTGGCGGCGGTGCCGGTGCCGGCGCCGGCAAGGAAGTCAAGTCGGCCAAGCTGTCGTCCAGCTGGGCTGGCGAAGGCAAGAAGAAGGAAATCAAGACCCGTGGCGACAGCTCCGGTGGTCTGGGTGGCCGCACCAACTGGCGCGGCGGCCCCAAGAGCGGCCGACGCGGCCGTGGCGACGACCAGCAGAACCAGCAGCACGCACCGGCCGAATTCCGTGCCATCGAAGTGCATGTGCCCGAGACCATTACCGTGGCCGAACTGGCCCACAAGATGTCCATCAAGGCATCCGAGGTCATCAAGGTGCTGATGAAGATGGGCCAGATGGTCACGATCAACCAGCCGCTGGACCAGGACACGGCCATGATCGTGGTCGAGGAAATGGGGCACACCGCCAAGGTCGCGGCACTGGATGAT
Organism: Comamonas sp. w2-DMI; assembly: GCF_040187735.1. NCBI lineage: Bacteria > Pseudomonadati > Pseudomonadota > Betaproteobacteria > Burkholderiales > Comamonadaceae > Comamonas > Comamonas sp. w2-DMI. Next base: position 33,697 of record NZ_JBANEL010000025.1, read on the forward strand.
CCCGAGGCCTTCACGGCCGAGGAAGTCTCCAGCGCCGAAGCCGAGCAGCTGCCGCGCGCTCCCGTGGTGACCGTGATGGGCCACGTGGACCACGGCAAGACCTCGCTGCTGGACTACATCCGCCGCACCAAGGTGGCGTCGGGCGAAGCCGGCGGCATCACGCAGCACATCGGTGCCTACCACGTGGAAACGCCGCGCGGCATCATCACCTTCCTGGACACCCCCGGCCACGAGGCTTTCACGGCCATGCGTGCCCGCGGTGCCCAGTCCACCGACATCGTGATCCTGGTGGCCGCTGCCGACGACGGCGTGATGCCCCAGACCAAGGAAGCCATCAAGCACGCCAAGGCGGCCGGCGTTCCCATCGTGGTGGCCATCACCAAGGCCGACAAGCCTGAAGCCAACCCCGAGCGTGTCAAGCAGGAGCTGGTCGTGGAAGAGGTGGTGCCGGAGGAATACGGCGGCGACTCGCCGTTCGTGGCCGTGTCCTCCAAGACCGGCCAGGGCATCGACGAACTGCTCGAGCAGGTGCTGCTGCAGGCCGAAGTGCTGGAACTCAAGGCGCCGGTGGATGCCGCCGCCAAGGGTATCGTGATCGAAGCCCAGCTGGACAAGGGCCGCGGTACCGTGGCCACGGTGCTGGTGCAGTCCGGTACGCTGAAGGTGGGCGACGTGGTGCTGGCCGGCCAGACCTATGGCCGCGTGCGCGCCATGCTGGACGAAGACGGCAAGCAGACCAAGGAAGCCGGTCCGTCGATCCCCGTGGAAATCCAGGGCCTGTCCGAAGTGCCTCAGGCCGGTGACGACTTCATGGTGCTGAGCGACGAACGCCGTGCCCGCGAAATCGCGACCTACCGCGCCGGCAAGTTCCGCAACACCAAGCTGGCCAAGCAGCAGGCTGCCAAGCTGGAGAACATGTTTGCCGAGATGTCCGCTGGCGATGTGCAGACGCTGCCCATCATCATCAAGGCCGACATGCAGGGTTCGCAGGAAGCGCTGGCCGCCTCGCTGCTCAAGCTGTCCACCGACGAGATCAAGGTCCAGCTGGTGTACTCCGGCGTGGGCGGCATCTCGGAATCGGACGTCAACCTGGCGCTGGCTTCCAAGGCCATCATCATCGGCTTCAACGTGCGTGCAGACGCCCAGGCCCGCAAGACGGCCGAAGGCAACGACGTGGACATCCGCTACTACAACATCATCTACGACGCCGTGGATGAGGTGAAGGCGGCCATGTCCGGCATGCTGGCGCCCGAGAAGCGCGAGGAGATCATCGGCATGGCCGAGATCCGCACCGTGTTCGTGGCCTCCAAGATCGGCACGGTGGCCGGCTCCTACGTCACGCAGGGCCATGTCACCCGCAACGCGCATTTCCGCCTGCTGCGCGACAACGTGGTCATCTACACGGGCGAGATCGAGTCGCTGCGCCGCATGAAGGACGACGTCCGCGAGGTCAAGGAAGGCTTCGAGTGCGGTATCAAGCTCAAGAACTACAACGACATCCGCGAAGGCGATATGCTCGAAGTGTTCGAGATCAAGGAAATCGCGCGTACGCTGTAATCCATGGCTACTCGAAAGAAGTCCGCTGCGCCCAACCGCAGCTTCAAGGTTTCCGACCAGATCCAGCGCGATCTGGCGGAACTGATCGCGCGCGAGCTCAAGGACCCGCGCGTGGGCATGGTCACGCTGCAAGGCGTGGAGGTGACTCCGGACTATGCCCACGCCAAGGTGTTCTTCAGCGTGCTCGTGGGCGACCCCGAAGCGACGCAGGAAGCGCTCAACCAGGCCGCAGGCTTCCTGCGCAACGGCCTGTTCAAGCGCCTGCACATCCATACCGTGCCCACGCTGCACTTTGTCTACGACCGCACCACCGAGCGCGCGGCCGACATGAACGCCTTGATCGCCAAGGCAGTGGCGTCGCGCGGCCCTGAAGAAAGCTGAGCACATGAACGCCACACGCACAAGGGTGCAGCGGCGCCCTGTGCATGGGGTGTTGCTGCTCGACAAGCCGCTGGGATGGTCCAGCAACGATATCTTGCAGAAGGTCAAGTGGCTGCTGCGCGCGGAAAAGGCCGGGCACACCGGTACGCTTGATCCGCTGGCCAGCGGCGTGCTGCCGCTGTGCTTCGGCGCTGCCACCAAATTCAGCCAGCTCCAGCTGGAAGCCGAAAAAACCTACGAAGCCATTGCCCGCCTGGGCCAGACCACGACCACGGCCGATGCCGAGGGCGAGGTCGTGCGCGAGCGTGCCGTGGACGTGGCTGCCATCACGCCCGAGCGGCTGGCCGCCGTGCAGGCGCAATTCACCGGCGACATCCGGCAGGTGCCGCCCATGCACAGCGCGCTCAAGAAGGATGGCAAGGCGCTTTACGAATATGCGCGCGCCGGCCTGGAGGTGGAGCGTCCCGCGCGCGATGTCACGATCCATGCCCTGGATCTGGCGTTGACGCAGGATGAGCAAGCGCAACCTGCTATCAGGATGAGAGTGACCTGCAGCAAGGGCACCTATATCCGTACGCTGGGCGAGGACGTGGGAGAGGCCCTGGGCTTCGGTGCCCACCTGCGTTTTCTGCGGCGCGTGGAAACCGGCGGCATCGATGTGGCGCGCTGCGTCACATTGGAAGCGCTGGAGGCGATGAGCGAAGAGGAGCGCCTGGCCCAGGTGCAGCCCGTGGATGCATTGCTGCACCGTCATGCCGTCGTCACTCTGGGCGAACAGGATGCAGGGCGTTTTCTATCGGGCCTGCGTCGCAGAGGGTCTTGGGCTGACGCGTCGGCGGTCGCCGTATATGGTGAGCGTCCGCATGCCCTATTGGGGGTTGGTCGTGTGGTACGCGGGGAGCTGATCCCCGAGCGCCTGCTCAGCCCGCTCGAAATTCAACAGATTTTGGAAGGCACGCCGCGCGCATGAGCCGCGGCATTGGGAAAACATTATGAGCAAACAAATCCGCAACATTGCGATCATTGCGCACGTTGACCACGGCAAGACCACCATGGTGGACCAGCTGCTGCGCCAGTCGGGTACCTTCGCCGAACACGAGAAAGTCGTGGACACGGTGATGGACAACCATGCCATCGAGCGCGAGCGCGGCATCACCATCCTGGCCAAGAACTGCGCCGTGAGCTGGAAGGGCACGCACATCAACATCCTGGACACACCCGGCCACGCGGACTTCGGCGGCGAAGTGGAGCGCGCCCTGTCCATGGTGGACGGCGTGGTGCTGCTGATCGACGCGCAGGAAGGCCCCATGCCCCAGACGCGCTTCGTGACCAAGAAGGCGCTGGCCCTGGGCCTCAAGCCCATCGTGGTGGTCAACAAAGTGGACAAGCCCGGTGCGAATCCCGACAAGGTGATCAATGCCGCGTTCGACCTGTTCGACAAGCTGGGTGCCACCGACGAGCAGCTGGACTTCCCCGTGGTCTACGCTTCGGGCATCAACGGCTGGTCGTCCAAGGAAGAGGGCGAACCCGGCGCCAAGTGGGGCGAGGACATGTCGGCCCTGTTCGACACCATCCTGGACCACGTGCCTTCCGTGAAGGGCGATGCCTCCGCACCTCTGCAGATGCAGATCTCGGCGCTGGACTACTCCACCTTCGTGGGCCGTATCGGCGTGGGCCGCATCACCCAGGGCACGCTCAAGGCCGGCCAGAACGTGCTGGTCATGGCGGGTCCCGACGGCAAGAGCTACAGCGGCCGCATCAACCAGATCCATATGTTCCAGGGCCTGGACCGCGTGCAGGTGAACGAGGCCGGCCCCTCCGAGATCGTGCTGGTCAACGGCATCGAGAACGTGGGCATCGGCGAGACCATCACCGATCCTGCGAATCCCGCGCCGCTGCCCATGCTCAAGATCGACGAGCCCACGCTGACCATGAACTTCTGCGTGAACACCTCGCCGCTGGCAGGCCGTGAAGGCAAGTTCGTGACCAGCCGCCAGATCTGGGACCGCCTGCAGAAGGAACTGCGTTCCAACGTGGCCCTGCGCGTCAAGGAAACCGACGAGGACGGCATTTTCGAAGTATCCGGCCGCGGCGAACTGCACCTGACCATCCTGCTGGAGGAAATGCGCCGCGAAGGCTACGAGCTGGCCGTGTCCAAGCCGCGCGTGGTGTTCCGCGAAATCGACGGCGTGCGCTGCGAGCCTATCGAGCTGGTGACGGCCGACATCGAGGAAGGCCACCAGGGCGGCGTGATGCAGGCACTGGGCGAGCGCAAGGGTGAACTGGTGAACATGGAACCCGACGGCCGCGGCCGCGTGCGCCTGGAATACCGCATCCCGGCCCGTGGCCTGATCGGTTTCACCAACGAGTTCCTGAACCTGACCCGCGGTTCCGGCCTGATCTCCAACATCTTCGACAGCTACGAGCCCCACAAGGGCGAAATCGGCGGCCGCAAGAACGGCGTGCTGATCTCCATGGACGACGGCGAAATCTTCACCTACGCCCTGGGCAAGCTGGATGACCGCGGCCGCATGTTCGTGAAGGCCGGCGACCCGGTGTACGAAGGCATGATCATCGGCATCCACAGCCGCGACAACGACCTGGTGGTGAATGCCACCCGTACCAAGCAGCTGACCAACTTCCGCGTCTCGGGCAAGGAAGATGCGATCAAGATCACGCCCCCGATCGAGCTGTCGCTGGAATACGGCGTCGAGTTCATCGAGGACGACGAGCTGCTGGAAATCACGCCCACCAGCCTGCGTGTGCGCAAGCGCTTCCTGAAGGAGCATGACCGCAAGCGCGCGGCCCGTGAAGCCTGATAGGCGCCGGCCTGCTTGGCAAAAGGCAACGTATGCAGATACGTTGCCTTTTTTATTGCCGGCTTTCGGGTTGAGAGCCTGAGAGCACAGCCCCCTTGAATCCACGGCATGCGATGCCTGGTTCTGGGAGCTTTTCAGAGGGGGCGGGGGCAAGAACAGGAGGGCTAATTACCTCCCTACGGGGCAGTGTGGGAGGCGTGGGTTGGGCTCAGTGATTTGCCGATTCCAAACTTTTTGCGATGCCAGCAGAAGCAGCGCTACCGGCAGCAGCTCCAACGGCTGTAACCACCGCAGTGCCACCGGCCATGGCGGCACCTCTGGCTGTCAGGCTACCTTCGCCAGGAGAGCCGCCAAGCCAGCCGACGAAGCTGCAGCACCGTACCAATTCGCCGGCTACCTCAAGGCCTGCTGCGCTGACTGCAGCGCCTATCAACAACAAGGTCCGCTGGTGAATCTCTTCGGCCTGTGCCTTGCCGCAGGTTGAGTCCTCTATTGCCCGTGGATCTGTGGCGCCCAAAGAAAAACCCCGCTACTTTTAGATAGCGGGGTTTTTTTACTTACCTTGGTGCCGGAGACATGAATCGAACACGCGACCTTCTCATTACGAATGAGCTGCTCTACCGACTGAGCTACACCGGCGATAGAACGAGATTATAGCGTGAAAATCAGGCCTCGGAGTGATAACGGGTCACTCGCTCCACTTCGTTCTTGGAACCGAGGATCACGCTGACGCGCTCGTGCAGCTGTGTAGGCTGGATTTCCAGGATGCGCTGCCTGCCGTTGGTGGCGGCGCCGCCGGCCTGTTCGACCAGCCAGCTCATGGGATTGGCTTCGTACATCAGGCGCAGCTTGCCGGCCTTCTGGGGCTCGCGCTTGTCCCAGGGGTACATGAAGATGCCGCCGCGGCACAGGATGCGGTGCACATCGGCCACCATGGCTGCGACCCAGCGCATGTTGAAGTTCTTGCCGCGCGGGCCTTCTTCGCCGGCCAGGCACTCCTGAACGTAGCGCTTCACCGGCTCGTCCCAGTGGCGCATGTTGGACATGTTGATCGCGAATTCCTTGGTGTCCTCGGGAATCTTGACGTTTTCCTCGATCAGGATGAAGGAACCTTGCTCGCGGTCCAGCGTGAACATGGACACGCCGTCGCCCACGGTCAGCACCAGCGTGGTCTGGGGGCCGTAGATGCAGTAGCCTGCCGCCACCTGCTGGGTGCCGGGCTGCATGAAGTCCTCCTCGGTCACGCCGGGATGGCCTTCGGGTTTCTTGAGCACGCTGAAGATGGTACCGATGGACATGTTGATGTCGATGTTGGACGAGCCGTCCAGGGGGTCGAACATCAGCAGGTATTCGCCCTGGGGGTAGCGGTTGGGCACCACGTAGATGCCTTCCATTTCCTCCGAGGCCATGGCCGCCAGGTGGCCGCCCCATTCATTGGCTTCGATCAGGGTTTCGTTGGCGATGATGTCCAGCTTCTTCTGCACTTCGCCCTGCACGTTCTCGCTGCCGGCCGTGCCCATGACTTCGCCCAGTTCGCCCTTGTTCACGGCAAAGCTGATGCGCTTGCAGGCGCGGGCCACCACTTCCAGCAGCAGGCGCAGCTGGCCGGGGATCAGGCCGTCCACGCGTTGCTGCTCGACCAGATAGCGGGTCAGGCTGATGTTTTTCTTCATGGTTCAACTCCTTAAAAATTCGCGGCTGATCCGCTCGGGATCGAAAAAATCATGGGGCAGTCCGGCGGTCTTCCACGGAGGGCTGGCGCCGGGGCTGCCGGCTTTCGAGCTCGGCTTGCAGCTCCCTGGCCCGCGCCAGCTGCTCGCCATCGCGGCGCATCTGCGCATGCTGCCCATACCGGGACAGCCACTGGCGGGCCTGCTGCGGCTGGCCCTGTTCATGGGCCAGCACCATGAGCTGGAAATAGCAATCGTAGACGGTGGCATCGTCCTGCGCCGCCAGGGCGATCTGCAGGCGCTCCTGCAGATACGCACGGGCTTCGTCCAGTTCGCCCAGTTCATAGCAGTTCTGCGCGATATTGGTCAGCACGCCGCGCAGTTGCTGCGGCATGCCCAGGGCCTTGAGGCGCTCGCGTGCGACGGCCAGCAGGCGCATATTGGCCTGCTTGGCTTCGCGGTATCGGCCTTGTTCGTGCAGCACATAAGCTTCGTCCTCATATACGCCGAGGATCTGCAGCTGCGAAGGAAAGTCGAGGGCCCGCGGTTCGGCACCACTGGAGTCCCAGCGCATTTCAGGGGGCAGGCTGGCGATGCGCTGCAGCGGATAGCGGGCCTGGATGCTGTGCACCAGCTTCAGCGCGGCATCGTGCTGGCCGCTGTCTGCCAGCCAGCGGATGCTGGAGTGGCGCAGGAAAAAGTGCGGATAGGCCAGTTCCGCGGAGCCGGGCTCGGGCAGGGCGGCCAGGGCCTTGCGTGCGGCTGCGGCCGCCTCCTCAGGCATGCCGCGGCGCGCGTAGACGCTGGCTTCGGTGTAGTAGAGCCGGAAGATGTCGCGCGCGGCGGTGCCTGGCTGGCGCAGCAGTGGCTCCAGCGCCTGGAGGTCGGCGCTCATGGCGCTTCCGCTGAACGTGCCGCCCTCGGTGAAGACGGTGGTGTAGAGCGGCGCAAAGCGCGCCTCGAAGGCCTTGGCCGGGCCGGCGGACGGCGCGGCCAGCGCGAGGCTGGAGGCGCCGATGCCCGCACCGGCCAGAGCCTTCAGGCCCAGGCCGGCATAGCGGCGCAGCAGATCCGGCAGCGGCATGCGGTCAGTCGGCCAGCGCGCGCGTCACGACTTCGCGCACGTCGTTGGACAGATCAGGCTTGGCGGCCACGCGCGCAATGGCTTCGCGGGCGGCGGTGCGGTAGGGTTCGGCCAGCTTCTTCCAGCGGTCCAGCACACGGGCCAGGCGAGCCGCGACCTGCGGGTTGAAGCCGTCGATCTCGATCACGCGGTCGCTCCAGAACACGTAGCCGGCCGCATCGGCGCGGTGGAAGGCGCCCGGGTTGCTGCAGTAGCTGAAGATCAGGCTGCGCGCGCGGTTGGGGTTCTTGAGCTGGAAGTCCGGATGCTTCATCAGCGCCTTGACGGCCGGCAGCACATTGCCGCCGCGGTCGCAGGCACCGCCTTGCAGGGCGAACCATTTGTCCAGCACCAGCGCGTCGTGCTGGAACATGGAGTGGAAGCGCTTGAGCGCCTGCTCGGCCAGCGGGCTGGCGCTATGGATCAGCGCGGCGAGGGCGGCCATGCGGTCCGTCATGTTGCCCGCGTCCTTGCAGCGCTGGTAGGCCTTGCCAGGCCAGACCGTGTCGCCGGTGCGGGCGGCATTCAGGCACAGCATGGATAGGGCGCGGCCGGCCAGCGCGCGGCGGCCGGCGCTCACATGGTCGGGCTGGTAGGCGCCGGTGTCGCGGTGGGCTTCCCAGGCGGCCTCCCATTCGGGCTGCAGCGCGCTGGCCAGCTGCAGCTGCATGGCTTCGCGCACCGCATGCACGCGCTGCGGATCGACTTCGGCCAGTTGTTCGGCGATATAGCTTTCGGACGGCAGCGTGAGCACCAGGTCCTTGAATGCCGGATCCAGCCTGTCGTCGCCCAGCACGCTGCGCATGGCCTGCACGAAGGCAGGCGGCAGCAGATCGGTGCCGAATTGGCCTTCGGTGCTTGCTGTGTCTGCGCTGGCAGCTGCGGAATTGAGAGCATTCAGCGCAATGCGCAGTCCGAGGCGCTGGCTAGCTTCCCATTGGTTGAACGGGTCGGTGTCGTGGGCCAGCAGCGTGAGCAGGTCGGCATCGCTGAAGTCGTGCTCCAGCACCACGGGGGCGCTGAAGGCGCGCAGCAGCGAGGGCACGGGGGCTTCGGGCACGTTGGTGAAGACGAAGCGCTGCTCGGGCTCGGTCACCACCAGCATGCGGCTGTGGGCGGCCTGACCGGCATCCTCGCCCTCCAGCTGCAGCGCGATTTCCCGGCCGCCGGCCGTGAGCAGGCCCATCTGCACGGGAATGACGAAGGGCAGCTTCTCGCTCTGGCCCGCCGTGGGGGCGCAGCTTTGCGACAGCGTCAGCGTATAGGTGCGGGCGTCGGCATCGTACTGGCCCGCGGCCTTCAGGTGCGGCGTGCCGGCCTGGCTGTACCAGCGGCGGAACTGCTGCAGGTTGCCGGCCAGGGGGGAGCCGGGATTGGCGTCGGCAATGGCCTGGGAGAAATCGTCGCAGGTCACGGCCTGGCCGTCGTGGCGCTCGAAATACAGCTTCATGCCCCTGGCAAAGCCTTCGCGGCCCACCAGGTTGTGCTGCATGCGCACGACTTCGGCGCCTTTTTCGTAGATCGTGACCGTGTAGAAGTTGTTGATCTCGATATAGCTGTCCGGGCGCACGGGATGGGCCATGGGGCCGGCATCCTCGGGGAACTGCACGGTGCGCAGCACGCGCACGTCGTCGATGCGCTTGACGGCGCGCGCCGAAGGCGTGCCGGCCATGTCCATCGAGAATTCCTGGTCGCGGAAGACGGTCAGCCCCTCCTTGAGCGACAGCTGGAACCAGTCGCGGCAGGTGACGCGGTTGCCGGTCCAGTTGTGGAAGTACTCGTGACCGACGACGGACTCGATGTTGGCGTAGTCCACGTCGGTGGCCGTGGCCTGGCTGGCCAGAACATATTTCGTGTTGAAGATGTTCAGGCCCTTGTTTTCCATGGCGCCCATGTTGAAGTCGCTGGTGGCGACGATCATGAAACGGTCCAGATCCAGCGACAGGCCGAAGCGGGCCTCGTCCCATGCAATAGCGTGCATGAGCGAATGCATCGCGTGTTCGGTCTTTTCCAGATCGCCAGGGCGTACGAAGACCTGCAGCAGGTGCTCGTTGCCGGCGCGGCTCCTGATCTGCTGCTCGCGTGCGACCAGCTTGCCCGCCACCAGGGCGAACAGGTAGCTGGGCTTCTTGTGCGGGTCCACCCACCTGGCGAAGTGGCGGCCGTCCTCCAGCTCGCCGGACTCCACCAGGTTGCCGTTGGACAGCAGCACCGGGTACTGGGCCTTGCTGGCGCGCAGGGTCACGGTGTACATGGCCATGACGTCAGGGCGGTCCAGGAAGTAGGTGATGCGGCGAAAGCCCTCGGCCTCGCACTGCGTGAAGAACGTGTCCTCGCTCACGTACAGGCCCATGAGCTTGGTGTTCTTGATGGGCGCGCAGGTGGTGAAGATCTCCAGCTCCACGGGCTCGCCGCCTTCGGGCAGGTTCTCCAGCACCAGCTGGTCGCCGTCCATCTTGAACGAGGTGCCCGCGCCGTTGACCAGCACGCGCGCCAGGTTCAGCTCGTCGCCGTCCAGGCGCAGCGGCTGGGCCGCCACGTCGGGGTTGCGGCGCACGCGCATCTTGTTGAGCACGCGGGTCTTGGCGGGGTCCAGGTCAAAGGTCAGGTCCACCGTGTCGATCCACCAGGCGGGGGCCTGGTAGTCGGCGCGATGGATGGCGGTGGCAGGGGCTTGCCCGTCACGCAGTTGCAGCATATCGATTCCTTTCGAAGGGATCAGAGGCCTTGCTTGAGCGAGGCTTCGATGAACACGTCCAGATCGCCGTCCAGCACCTTCTGGGTGGCAGAGACTTCCACGTTGGTGCGCAGGTCCTTGATGCGGCTGCTGTCCAGCACATAGGAGCGGATCTGGTGGCCCCAGCCCACGTCGGTCTTGGTGTCCTCCAGCTTCTGCTGCTCTTCCATGCGCTTGCGCATCTCGAAGTCATACAGGCGCGAGCGCAGGCGCTGCCATGCCACGTCGCGGTTGCTGTGCTGGCTGCGGCCGTCCTGGCATTGCACCACGATACCCGTGGGGATGTGCGTCAGGCGAACGGCCGAGTCGGTCTTGTTGATGTGCTGGCCGCCGGCGCCCGAGGCGCGGTAGGTGTCGGTGCGCACGTCGGCCGGGTTGATGTTGATCTCGATGGAGTCGTCGATCTCGGGGTAGACGAACAGCGAGGAGAAGCTGGTGTGGCGGCCGCCCGAGGAGTCGAACGGGCTCTTGCGCACCAGGCGGTGCACGCCGGTTTCGGTGCGCAGCAGGCCGTAGGCGTATTCGCCTTCCACCTTGATGGTCGCGCTCTTGATGCCGGCCACGTCGCCCGGGGTTTCTTCTTCCACCGTGGCCTTGAAGCCCTTGCGCTCGGCGTACTTCAGGTACTGGCGCAGCAGCATGCTGGCCCAGTCGCAGGCTTCGGTACCGCCGGCGCCGGCCTGGATGTCGATGAAGCAGTTGAGCGGGTCGGCCTCGTTGCTGAACATGCGGCGGAACTCGAGCTCCTCGATCAGCGGGCGCAGCTTGGCGGCCTCGGCCTCGATGGTCTCAAGGCCGGCATCGTCACCTTCTTCCTTGCTCATCTCGAAGAGCTCGGAGTTGTCGGCCAGCTCGCTGGTGAGCTTTTGCAGCGTCAGCACGACCGAGTCCAGGGACTTCTTTTCCTTGCCCAGCTCCTGGGCCTTCTTGGGGTCGTTCCAGACGTTGGGGTCTTCCAGCGATGCGTTTACCGTGCGCAGGCGTTCGTACTTGGCATCGTAGTCAAAGATACCTCCGTAGATCTGCCGTGCGCTCGGACAGATCTTCGAGGGTGTTGCCGATAGAGTTGACGCGTTCTGCTTCCATGGTGTGTCCGTTGTGTTCTTTAAAGATAGCTTTCGATTTTCTCATGCGCAGCGCACATGGGAGGCAATGGCCCGCCAATGTCACGGGCAGGTTGGACGAAAAGTGCGGTTTTTGCAAAAACTGTTGTCACATAAATTAACAAATGGGGCCTAGAATGCCAAAGCTCAAGCATTGGCGGCTTCTGCCGAAAAGCCTGCCATAGCTTTCGATCCGGCCGTTGGCAAGCGGATGCACGGCAGGGCAGGGGCCTGAAGCAGGTTGTTCCGGGCCCGGGCTGGAAGCTGTATTGAGTCCCTGTTCACCGTTTCTTGTATGGCGCCAGCCCTTCGGTCGGCAATTGCGGCGCCCGCCTCCCTATGACTTTCTTTCGCAATCTCAAACTGGCGAACAAGCTGTTGGCTTCGTTTGTGTTCATTCTGGTGCTCAGCGCCTGTTCGGGCGTCTTTGCCCTGTTCCAGATCGCCAAGGTCAACCAGACCGCCACCGACCTGGCCACGCACTGGATGCCTGCGGCCCGCACATTGCAGGACATGCGCTACCAGCTGCAGCGCTACCGTTCCCAGACCATGCAGCACGTGATGGCCACCGAGCCGGCGGAAATGGCGGTCTACGACAAGACCATGCCCAAGCTGTGGGACGAGCTGCTCAAGAACCACCAGGCCTATGCCCAGTACGTCGAGACAGCCAAGGAGCGCGAGCTGCTGGAGGGCATCGGCAAGGATCTGCAGCGCTATGCGCAGCAGACCGCCAAGGTGGTCGAGCTGTCCCACATGCAGCGCAACGACGAGGCTGCGGCCATATTGCGGGGCGAGTCGGTGCAGATCAGCCGCGGCATCAATGCCCAGCTGGATGCGCTGACCGAGATCAACAGCCGTGACGCGGACCGTACCAACCAGGAGGGCGACGACCTGTATGCTTCCGCACGCTGGTGGATCGGCGCCCTGGTGCTGGGATCCATCGCCGTGGGCATTGCGCTGGCCGTGCTGATCGCGCGCTCCATCGCTCGGCCGCTGCAGTCGGCCGTGCAGCTGGCGCAGCGGGTGGCCGAAGGCGACCTGAGCGGCAAGATCGAGCCGCACAGCACCGACGAAGTCGGCCAGCTGCTGCAGGCCCTGAAGTCCATGAATACCAGCCTGCAGCGCATCGTGAGCGAGGTGCGCCAGGGCACGGACTCCATTGCCTCGGCCAGCAGCCAGATCGCCATGGGCAACCAGGACTTGTCCTCGCGCACCGAGCAGCAGGCCAGTTCGCTGGAGGAAACCGCGGCATCCATGGAGGAGCTGACTTCCACCGTGCAGCAAAACGGTGCCAATGCCCAGCAGGCCAACCAAATGGCCTCGGCGGCCTCCCAGGTGGCCGTGCGCGGCGGCGCGGCCGTGTCCCAGGTGGTGCAGACCATGTCGGCCATCAACGATGCCTCGCGCAAGATCGTGGACATCATCGGCGTGATCGACTCGATCGCCTTTCAGACCAATATCCTGGCGCTCAATGCCGCCGTCGAAGCGGCGCGGGCCGGCGAGCAGGGCCGCGGCTTTGCGGTGGTGGCTTCCGAAGTGCGCACGCTGGCCCAGCGCTCGGCCGAGGCGGCCAAGCAGATCAAGCTGCTGATCGATGACTCCGTGACCAAAGTGCAGGAAGGCAGCAGCCAGGTCGAGGAGGCCGGCCGCACCATGGACGAGATCGTGCTGAGCGTGCGCCGCGTGACGGACATCATGGGCGAAATCTCCGCAGCCAGCCATGAGCAGACCTCGGGCATCGAGCAGGTGTCCCAGGCCGTGACGCAGATGGACCAGATGACGCAGCAGAATGCAGCCCTGGTGGAAGAGGCTGCCGCAGCCACCGACGCCCTGCGCGGCCAGGCAACGGCATTGGCCGAGGTGGTGGGCTTCTTCAAGCTCGGCGCCTACCAGGGCGCGACGCCGGCCCTGGCTCCGGCCCGTGCCGCTGCAGCCGCTCCTGCCGTCGCCAAGGCACCGGCAGTCCGGCCGGCGCAGCCTGTCCCTGCCAAGGCGGCCGCGGCAAAGTCGGCGCCTGCCAAGATGGCCCCTGCTGCGGCCAGGACCCTGTCCGGCCAGAGCAAGGCCGCGACCGCCGACGAGGGCGAGTGGGAGAGCTTCTAGGCCCGCACGCGGGACGCAAGGAAGTGCTGGCAGTCCCCGCGCTGCGCCATTCGTGAAAAAGCGCCTGACCCGGCCGGGGTCAGGCGCTTTTTTGTGGCGTGGGAAAAATCCCTGCTTGCTATCTTTCAGGTAGCGTCTGGCGCATGCCTGTATTCATATCCGTTTGTTCTTAATTGTTATTCCTGCATACGGCTTGCGCCATGAGCTATGAAAAATGTAGCAATCTGAAATGCCCCGCGGCCGGGGCAGCGGGGCAAGCGGCGTGTCCGACGCCGTTGGAGGAAGGATGAAGAATCAGCCGCCGCGCGTGACGGGGGCCTCGGCGTTCCTGCCGTAGGCGCCGTACTTGCCCAGCTCCCACTTGGCGATGGCGTTGCGGTGCACTTCGTCGGGGCCGTCGGCAAAGCGCAGCGTGCGTGCATGGGCATAGGCGCTGGCCAGCGGGAAGTCGTCGCACATGCCGCCGCCGCCATGCACCTGCATGGCCCAGTCGATGACCTGGCAGGCCATGCTGGGGGCCACGACCTTGATCATGGCGATCTCGGTCCGGGCCACCTTGTTGCCGGCCACGTCCATCAGCCAGGCGGCCTTGAGCGTGAGCAGGCGGGCCATGTCGATCTTGCAGCGTGCCTCGGCGATGCGCTCCTGCGTCACGGTCTGCTGGGCCACGGTCTTGCCGAAAGCCACGCGGCTGGAGGCGCGCTTGCACATGAGCTCGAGCGCACGCTCGGCCAGGCCGATCAGGCGCATGCAGTGGTGGATGCGGCCGGGGCCCAGGCGGCCCTGGGCGATCTCGAAGCCGCGGCCTTCGCCCAGCAGGATGTTGCTGGCGGGCACGCGCACGTTCTCGAAGTACATCTCCATGTGGCCGTGGGGCGCGTCGTCATATCCCATGACGTTGAGCGGGCGCACGATGCGGATGCCCTTGGCGTCGGCGGGCACCAGGATCATGCTCTGCTGCGAGTGCTTGGGCGCTTCGGGATCGGTCTTGCCCATGGTGATGAACACCGCGCAGCGGGGGTCGCCGGCGCCCGAGATCCACCACTTGTGGCCGTTGATCACGTATTCGTCGCCCTGGCGCTCGATGCGCGTGCAGATGTTGGTGGCGTCGGACGAGGCGACTTCAGGCTCGGTCATGGCGAAGGCCGAGCGGATCTTGCCTTCCAGCAGGGGCTTGAGCCAGCGCTCCTTGTTCTCCGCGCTGCCGTAGCGCGCGATGGTTTCCATGTTGCCGGTGTCGGGGGCGGAGCAGTTGAAGACCTCGCTGGACCATGGCACACGGCCCATGATCTCGGCCAGCGGCGCGTATTCCTGGTTGGTCAGGCCCGCACCGTCATAGCCGGAGGCGGCGGCGCTGTCCACGGGCAGGAACAGGTTCCACAGGCCGGCGGCCTGGGCCTTGGGCTTGAGCTTCTCGATGGTCTCTAGCGGCGTCCAGCGCTTGCCGGCGGCCGTCTTGGCCGCCATTTCGTCGGCGTATTCCTTCTCTGCCGGGTAGATGTAGTCGTCCATGAACTTGAGCAGGCGCTGCTGCAAGTCCCGGGTCTTGGGCGAGTATTCGAAGTCCATGGGTGCTCCTTTTGTTGTCGGGCAGTGAGAATGGGTGAGAGGGGCGTTGTCGTTACAGGGGTCAGCTGCGCTGGGCAAAGGACCAGGCCAGTTCGGCCATGGGGCGGGCCGTGTCGCCCGAGGCCTTGGCCTGGGCGCTGGAGGCCGTGCCGGCCTCCACGCGCTTGGCAATGCCTTGCAGGATGGCGGCGATGCGGAACATGTTGTAGGCCAGGTAGAAGTTCCAGTCCTTGTGCAGGGTGTCGAGATCGGTGATGCCCGTGCGTTCGCAGTAGCGGCGGATGTATTCGGATTCGGCGGGAATGCCCAGCGCCGCCAGGTCCAGCCCGCCAATGCCGCGGCCCAGCGCCGTGGGGATGTGCCAGGCCATGCAGTGGTAGCTGAAGTCGGCCAGCGGATGGCCCAGCGTGGACAGCTCCCAGTCCAGCACGGCGATCACGCGCGGCTCGGTGGGGTGGAACATCAGGTTGTCCAGGCGGTAGTCGCCATGCACGATGGAGACGCGGCTCTCGTCGCGCGCGCTGGCCGGCATGTGGGCGGGCAGCCATTCCATGAGCCTGTCCATCTCGGGAATCGGCTGGGTGATGGAGGCCACGTACTGCTTGCTCCAGCGGCCGATCTGGCGCTCGAAGTAATTGCCGCTCTTGCCGTAGTCGGCCAGGCCGCGCTCGGCGAACTTCACGCTGTGCAGCGCCGCGATCACGCGGTTCATTTCGTCGTAGATGGCGCCGCGCTCGGCGCTCGTCATGCCGGGCAGCGACTGGTCCCACAGCACGCGGCCCTCCATGCATTCCATGATGTAGAAGGCGCGGCCGATGACCGACTCGTCTTCGCACAGCGCGTACATGTGGGGCACGGGCACGTCGGTGTCGGCCAGCCCCTTCATCACGCGGAACTCGCGCTCGATCGCATGCGCCGAGGGCAGCAGCTTGGCCACGGGGCCGGGCTTGGAGCGCATCACATACTGCTTGCCCGGGGTGATCAGCTTGTAGGTGGGGTTGGACTGGCCGCCCTTGAACATCTCCACCTGCAGCGGGCCGGCAAAGCCGTCGACATGGCCGGACATCCAGGCCGTGAGCGCAGCGACATCGAACGCATGCTGCTCGGAAACGGGGCGGGTGCCGACGAAATGGTCAAAAGTGCTCATGGATGTTCAGTCCTTTGTTCGATTTGTGGTGGGCGCACGCAAGCCGCCACGCTGCGCCAAAAAAGCGCAGCGAGCATCTGCATAGGAGAGGGGGAATTGCCGCGAAAGCGGCGTAGAAACGAGGGGTAGCCGACGGTGGCTGTCCTCAAAACAGGCATGGCCTAGATCAGGGACACCGAGCAAGAGCCGCCTCGCAGCGAAGGTGTCGTCCCCCCGTGGGGGGGAAGCCGCAAAGCGGCTCAGGGGGGCTAGTGATCCGTATCGGCGATGCGCAGCAGCGTGTCGCGGTCGCGCACCACCAGGCCGCCCGGCTCGATGCGTATCACGTCCTCGCGCTCCATGGACTTGAGCTCCTGGTTCACGCGCTGGCGCGAGGCGCCCAGCAGCTGGGCCAGCTCCTCCTGCGCCAGATGCAGGCCGATGCGGATCTCGCTGCTGTCCGAAAGGCTCATCACGCCATAGCTGCGCATCAGGTGCAGCAGCTGCTTGGCCAGGCGCGCGCGCAGCGGCAGGGTGTTGAGGTCTTCCACCAGGCCGTAGAGCTGGCGCACGCGGCGCGCATTGAGGCGAAGAATGGCTTCCGAAAATTCCACATGCAGGCCCAGGATGCGCTTGAAGTCGGCCTTGGAGACGCACAGCAGCGTGGTCTCGCCATGCGCATAGGCGTCGTGCGTGCGCTTGTCGCCGTCCAGGATGGCCACGTCGCCGAACCAGATGCCAGGCTCCACATAGGTCAGCGTGATCTGCTTGCCCGTGATCGAGGTGGAGCTCACGCGCACCGCGCCCTTGGCGCAGGCGATCCACTCCTCGGGCGGTTCGCCGCGGGCGCAGATGAGCGAGCCATCTCGGAATCGTTTGACGTAGGCGCATCGAAGAATGTCGTGCCGAAGCGAGGGCGATAGGGATGAGAACCAGCGACCGGAATTGATCGCTTCACGTTCTTCCATAGTAAGAATCGGGTCGTCCATGATCTGTCTAATGCGTGACTGAAGACTGGTTCATTGTCGCGTGTGGGACCGGGCGCTTCGGCGATGCCGGTGCTGCACCTGTCGCCTGCGTGTCCGCGCGTGGCGCGAACGGGGCTTGCGTCAATGGCGAAATCGGCTATGCAGTGTGCCAGAGGACGGCGCGCATGAATGCCCGTGGTGGACGCGGGCAGGGCGGTGCTGCCGGCCGATGCGGCGGGAGCCGGCGCTTGGGTGTAAGCAAAATGGCAATGAAAAAAGCTGCTGGCGCTTGTGGACAAAGCGCCGGCAGCTATCGAAAGCGTAGTTCTTGCAGGAAGCGGCGCGCGGGCCGCCCGGTTCAGGCCTTCATGCGCTCGAGCAGATGCGCGGCCGCGGCTTCCGGGTCCGGTGCATTGACCAGGGCGCGGACCACGGCCACCGAGCCCACCCCCGTGGCGCGCACGGCGGGGAACAGATCGGCCGAGATGCCGCCGATGGCCACCAGCGGATACTGCTGCATGAGCCGCACATAGGCGGCCAGGCGCGCCAGCCCCTGCGGGGCCGTAGCCATCTTCTTGAGCGTGGTCGGGAACACCGCACCCAGCGCGATGTAGCTGGGCTGCACGGCGTGGGCGCGCACCATTTCGGCATAGCCGTGGGTGCTGACGCCCAGGCGCGTGCCGGAGGTGCGGATGGTCTCCAGGTCGCGGTGGCCGATGAGGTCGAGGTCTTCCTGGCCCACATGGACGCCATAGGCGCCGGCATCCAGCGCTGCTTGCCAGTGGTCGTTGATGAACAGGCGCGCGTCCGTGCCTTCGACGGCGGCCACGGCGGCCTTCACCTCGCGGGCCACGGCGGCCCGGTCATCCGACTTGAAGCGCAGCTGCACCGTGGGCACGCCGGCGCGCGCCATGCGGCCCACCCATTCGGCCGTGGGCAGCACGCCGTACAGGCCCAGCTCGCGCGGGCAGCGGGCAAAAGCCTGGGCTGGGTCTGTGCCGGCGAGCCCGAAGTCGCGCGGATCGTCGGGCCAGTGCGTGGCGTCGAACTGGTTGCTGCGCTCGGCCTGGCGTTGCCAGGCCTGGGCCAGGGTTTCGGCATCCACGGCGATGAAGCCCAGCGCGCTGCAGGCCTGCAGCGCCGCCAGATAGGCGGGCTCGCTGCGCAGCGCGGGGGGAACCGGCTGGGCGGTCAGCTGCACATGGTCGATCTGCCCGTCGGGTGCCTGCGCGGCAAACGTGGCGCCGTGGTGGTGGATGATGGCCTGGGCCAGTGCCTGGTTTTCAGCGGTGTTCATGAGCGGCCTTGCGTCTGCTTACTCGTGGTGCCAGAAGGGCGTGCCCAGCACGGGCGTGCTGGGCTGGGCGGCCACCTGTTCGGCCATGGCGCCGGCGCGCCAGGCGGCGTGGCCGGCGTTCACGGCATCGGCGAAGGCGCCGGCCATGGCCACGGGGTCTTCGGCCAGGGCCACGGCGGTGTTGAGCAGCACGGCGTCATAGCCCCATTCCATGACGGTGCAGGCATGGGAAGGTCGGCCCAGGCCGGCGTCCACGATCAGCGGCACCTTCAGGCGCTCGCGCAGCATCTGCATCGCATAGGGATTGACAGGGCCGCGGCCCGTGCCGATGGGCGCGGCCCAGGGCATGACGGCCTGGCAGCCCACGTCCACCAGGCGCTGGCACAGCACCAGGTCGTAGGTGGTGTAGGGCAGCACCTGGAAGCCGTCCTTGATGAGGATGGAGGCGGCTTCCACGAGGTTGAGCGTGTCGGGCTGCAGCGTGTAGTCGTCGCCGATCAGCTCCAGCTTGATCCACGGCGTGTCGAACACCTCGCGGGCCATCTGGGCCGTGGTCACGGCCTCCTGGATGGTCATGCAGCCGGCCGTGTTGGGCAGAACGGGCACGTCGAGCTTGCGCAGCAGTTCCCAGAAGCTGGCGCCGGTTTCGGCGGCATTGCTGCCCTGGCGGCGCAGCGAGGCCGTGACCATGGCGGGGCGCGAGCGCTGCACGGCGGCTTCCAGCACGGTGGGCGAAGGGTAGCGCGAAGTGCCCAGCAGCAGGCGGCTTTCAAAGCGCTGGCCGTACAGGACCAGGGCATCGTCGGCGGTGGTTGTCGAATGGTTCATCACTTTTCTCTTCAATCTTCAAATTACGGCCTGCAGCACCTGAAGCTGACACGGCCCGAGCCAGAGACACCGGGCAATAGCCGCCTTGCGGCGGGGCCGCCCCGGCGAAGGCGTCGTCTCCTTGGGTGGGAAGGCATGCGGTGCCTCAGCGGGTCATCCTCCCGTCACGGGGGAGATGACTTCCATCCGGTCCCCGTCCTGCAGCGCATGGACCGCATATTGGGTCCTGGGCACGAAAACGGTGTTGACTGCCACGGCAAAGGGGGGCCTGGCCTGCAACTGCGCCAGCGCATCGGCCACGGTGGCGGAGGCGGGCAGTTCGGTGGCTTGCTGGTTGATGGTGATCTTCATGGTGGGCAAACGGTCAAAACAGGCAAAACGGGCAAGCGGGCCGCCGAAGCGGCCGGCGGGTCTGCTGCACGAGGGCTCCAACGGTAAGCGCTGGCGGCTGCGGGCTTGCATATGGCCAGGGTGGGAGAGCTGTGCGCCAAAGTTCACATGGCCTGCAATCGCCGGCTCAGTGCGCGGCAAGTGCGTGCTCGGATTCGCGGTGGACGGCCACATCGAATTCGCGCGCCAGCGCGGAGTCGCCGTCCTCGTCGATCAGCTCCAGCACCACGTCCAGCATGGCCGGCGAGATCATGAAGCCATGCCGGTACAGGCCGTTGACTTCCATCACGCGCGGCGCGAGCAGGCGTACGGCGGGCAGATTATCGGGCAGCGTGGGGCGGCACTGTGTGGCGATCTCCACGATGCGGGCCTCGGCAAAGCCGGGGTGCACGGTGTAGGCGGCGCTCAGCAGTTCCAGCGTGGAGCGCACCGAGGCCGGCGACATGTCGTCCGATTCGATCTCGGTGGCGCCGATCACGAACAGATGGTCTTCCTTGGGTGCGATGTAGATGGGGTAGCGCGGGTGGATGAGCCGCGTGGGGCGCTGCAGCGTCACCTCGGGCGCATGCACGCGCACGACCTCGCCGCGGATGCCGCGCAGCTGCCTCCACTGCGTGCGGGCGCCCAGGCCCCGGCAGTCGAAAACGAAATCGGGCTGGCCGGCCGTGCCGGGGGCGAAGTCGCAGAGTTCGCGCGGGCTGTTCCAGTGCAGCTTCACGCCCATGTGCTCCAGCGTGCTCACCAGCGCGGCCAGCAGCTGGCGGTTGTCGAGCTGGCCTTCGCCGGGCAGGTAGACGCCCTGGGTGAAGCGGCTCTGCAGGGCCGGCTCGCAGGCCTGCAGCTCGGCACCGGCCAGAGACTGCATGGCCGGCAGGCTGGGATTGATGCGGCGGTTCTTCTCCAGCACGCCGAAGAAGCGCTGGGCGTCGCCCTGGTCCTGGCGGTGCCAGAGGATGAGCGTGCCGTTTTGCTGGTGGAAGACCGGGGCATCGAGCTGGGCCAGCAGTTCGGGCCAGCGCTTGAGGCCGTGCTGGCCCATGCGCACCACGCCGGGCTCGGTGATCGCCGATTCGGCCAGGGGCGCGAGCATGGCCGCCGCCACACGGGCCGCGGCGCCTTCGCCGGCAGGGCCCTGGGCATCGTAGAGGTCGATCGCATGGCCGCGCCGGGCCAGGGCCAGGGCCAGCAAACGGCCCATCAGGCCGCCGCCCAGGATTGCAACGCGCGAAGAAGCTTCAAGCAAGGACATGTGCTGTTCGTTTTCCGTCAAGGCGCACATGGAGGCCACATCTGCCGACCTGCAGGGATGCATCCCCAAGTGCAGGACAAAACGCGGTGCGTATGCAGTAGTGCTGAAACTCCCCACGCCAGCATGACCTGGATCGGGTGCAGGGGGCAGGCCGCGCGGGTGGCAGCAGCTTTCGGGTCTTGGAGACCGCAGCCCCAGGGTATTTCTCAGTCGCACATCCGGTCTGGAGGCGCGGCATCAGCCGCGCGCCGCATGGGACACCCCTGTTTCGTCCGTCAGCAGGCATTACAGCACAACTGCAAACACCGCGTTTCGACTGGTCGCATGGGCGATAATTTTTGTCCATGACAGTGACCGCCTCCACCACCGCTTCCGAATCCTCCTCCACGGCAGCACGCAAGCGCTATGCGCGCGTGCTCTCCATTGCCGGCTCCGACAGCGGCGGCGGCGCCGGCATCCAGGCCGATCTCAAGACCTGCAGCGCCCTGGGCTGCTATGGCATGACGGCGATCACGGCGATCACGGTGCAGAACACGCTGGGCGTGACGGGCATCCACGGCATTCCGCTCGATACCGTGCGCGGCCAGATCGATGCCGTGGTGGGCGATATCGGCGTGGACGCCGTCAAGATCGGCATGCTGGCCACGCCCGAGGTGGTGCAGGTGGTTGCCGACGCGATCCGCCGCCACGGCATCCGCAATGTGGTGCTGGACCCGGTGATGGTGGCCACCAGCGGCGACCGCCTGATCGCGCCCGAGACGGCCCGGGTGCTGGTCAGGGAGCTGTTCCCTCTGGCCACGGTGGTCACGCCCAACCTGGACGAAGCCGCACTGCTGCTGGGCCGCAGCATCGACGGCATCGAAGCGCTGGACGCCGCCGTGGCCGATCTGCTCGCGCTGGGCGGCGCCGGTGCGCCTGCCGTGCTGCTCAAGGGCGGCCATCTGCCCGGCAATCTGGTGATGGACGTGCTGGGCCGGCAGGGGCAGGCCAGCGGCGAGTATCTGCGCCTGCAGTCGCAGCGCATCGTCACCCACAACGGCCACGGCACCGGCTGCACGCTGTCGTCGGCGATTGCCTGCTTCCTCGCCCAGGGCCTGCCGCTGGTAGAGGCCGTGACCGAGGCGCGCAGCTACATCCTGGGGGCGATCGCGGCCGGGGCCGATGTCTACACCGGCCGCGGCCATGGGCCGCTCAACCACGGCTATGCGCCCAGGGCGCAGATCGTCGTGCAGCCCTGAAGCCTTTCACGCACGAATTCACCTGCGAAAAAAGGCCTGCATTGCAGGCCTTTCGACTCCGGGGGCAGGTCACCAGCCCCAGACCAGGCTTTTGGCCACCCAGCCGCTCTGGCCGTTGCTGCGCTGCACCTGCAGCCAGCTGCCCTGTTTCTTCAGCGTACGCGCCACTTCGTGCTGTTCGAGCTTGCCGACCACGCGGTGGTTCTGGCCGGCGCCGGCGCGCAGATTGGCGGTGCGGGCCTTGACCACGACATGCGGCGTCTTTTGCGTCAGCGGCGCATGCACCCAGCCCAGCGTGGCCTCGTAGTCCCGGACGCGCAGCCACTGGCCCTGGCGCCGGGTCACCTGCAGCGGATAGCCCTTGCTCAGCTCCCACAGCGTGGCGGAGCGGGTCGTGGGCTTTTCCCGCACATTCACGCTGTTGCCCTTGATGCTTACAAATTCCTGGGCATGCGCAGTTGCAGGCATCACGGCGGTCGAGAGGGCGGCGAAAGCCAGGGAAGCAGCTGTCAGCCAGGCGGCAATGCGGCGATTGTTCAAAAGCACGGGGCTGGGTCTCCTTTCAGAAAAAACATTCGTAAACAGCATGGAAACCGCTTGAGATCATCGTGTGCCGCTATAGTTCCTGAATGAAGCTGACAGCGCTCCCCGGTGGCGGGCGTCGCTGCGGCACCATCGTTCGCCTGGCAGGGAGGGTTCCATCATGAAGACTGCAGATACGGCAGGCCCGGGGCGCGGGCCGGTAGCCTGGCTGACGAGCGGCTTGGCCGCCGCCGTGCTCGCGGCCTGCCAGAGTTCCGGCCCGGACGCCGGCCAGGGGGCGTCGGCCCAGCCTGTCGCACAGGCTGTGCAAGCGTCCGGCCGCAACGCAGAGCTGGGGCGGAAGCTGCGCGATGCCGCGGCACGGGGCGATGCCGAGGCCGTGCGGGATCTGCTGGCCCGGGACGCGCCCGTCGATGCCCAGGACGAACAGGGCAACACCGCGCTGCTGCTGGCCACGGCCGGCAACCATATCGAGGTGGCCCGTTCGCTGCTGCTGCACGGCGCCAACCCCAACCTCAAGAACCGGCAAAGCGACAGCGCCTTCCTGCTGGCCGGCGCACAGGGGCGGCTGGAGATCGTGCGCATGGCCATGTCCTATGGCGCCGACCTGAAAAGCACCAACCGATATGGCGGCACGGCGCTGATCCCCGCCTGCGAGCGCGGCCATGTGGAGACGGCCAAGGCCCTGATTGCGGCCGGGGTCGATGTCAACCACGTCAACCGCCTGGGCTGGACCTGCCTGCTGGAGGCCGTGCTGCTCTCCGATGGCGGGCCCCGCCACCAGGCCATCGTGAGCGAGCTGATAGCCGCCAGGGCCGACCTGAATCTGCCCGATGCCCAGGGTGTCACGGCCCTGGCCCATGCCCGCGCCCGCGGCCAGGCAGAGGTCGTGCGGCTGCTGCAGGCAGGCGGCGCCGCTGAATCTCCCTGAAAAAGGCTGTCAGCGCTGATGGACCAAGCCCGGCCAGCTCCTGTTCTGATAGTTTCTCAGGAGGCTTGCACGGCACCGGCACTACCGGCCCGCAGGCCGCGCGTCGCAAGCGCTGCGGCAAAGGTCACGATCAGCGTGGGCAGGGCCGAGCCGGCGGCGGTGCTGACCAGCGGCACCAGGTGGTAGAAGGCAATGCCGGCGATCCAGATCGACACGGCACCCCAGCGCACGGCCGGCGCGTTGCGAACCAGTTCCTGTACATCGGCATTGAAGGCCAGGCGGCCCAGCATCACGCCGAACAGCGGCACGAAACAGGAGCTGAGGATCAGCAGGAAGGGCTCCAGGCTGTGCATGGGCAGTACCAGGGCCAGCACGGTGCACAGCACGGCCACCAGCAGGCCCCAGCGGCGGATGCTCCAGGCCGGCAGCAGGCTGTGGGCCGACAGGGCGGCCGAATAGGTATCGCCATAGGCGTTGTCCACTTCGTCGATCAGCACCAGGGAGAGGGCAATCAGCCCGCCCTGGGCCAGCAGCAGGGCCGTGACCAGATCCTCGCTGGGCAGCGTCAGCGCCACCAGCACGCCCAGCGCATAGCACCAGATGTTGGCGACGGCAAAGCCCGTCCAGGTGCCGGTCAGGGCGGATTTGCCGCTCCTGCCGTGGCGGGCGTAGTCGGCCACCAGCGGCAGCCAGCTGATGGGCATGGCGATCACCAGGTCCATGGCCGATAGCATGCCCATGCTGCCGTCGCCCTGGCGGTCCATGAATGTGGCAAAGCCCTGGGCACCGGCCATGGCCAGGAACTGCCAGCTCAGCCACAGCAGGGACAGCACCACCAGCGGCAGTGCCACGCGCGAGACGATGCGGCGCACCAGCGTCACCATGGAGCCGCTCATGAGCAGCACGATCACGCCGCCCCACAGCAGCGTGGCCAGCCATAGCCAGTAGGCGGCGGCCATGGCGCCGCTCTGGCGACCCAGGGCCAGCGTGGCGTCGCGCATCACCACGAGCTCGAAGCTGCCCCAGCCCAGCAGCTGCACGATGTTGAGCACGATGGGCAGGCGCGCGAAGCGGCGGCCGTAGACGCCGTGCATCAGCCCGGCGCTGGCCAGGCCGCTGTCGCAGCCCAGCTTGGCCACCCAGGCCAGCAGACCGGCGCCCGTGAGCGAGCCCAGCACGATGGCGGCCAGGGCCTCGCGCGGGCTCAGGGCCGGCAGCAGGTAGGCGCCCATCTGCATGACCAGCAGGCCCACGCCCAGGCTGAACCACAGCGAGGCATGGTCGCGCCAGGCAAACACGCGCGCCTGCGCCGCAACGGGCGCCAAAGCCTCGTTGGAGGTGGAAGAGGTAGTTGAAGACGTCATCAGGGCTCCGCCGGAAAGCGCAGCAGGGCCACAGCGGGGTGCCGCTTCCGGCTCGGGCCGGGCGACACCGCGAACAGCTTCCCTGCGCGAGGATGATCTCGGGCAAGCCGGGCCGGGCGGCCGCCGCTTGCGCAATCAGGTTCAAAGGGACTCTCTCAGCCCCGTCCTGCGGACGGGGCACCCCCAGCATGCCCATGCAGGAAAGGCCGGTCGGCCTGCCTTGCAGGGGCGTCGGCGATTCTGCCAGAGAACGGGCCTCAGCCGGCGCAGCTCTGTCCTGCCTTTCATCCATGCAATCCGCAGGCCATGGCCGGGGAGGAGCGTGCGATGTTGCAAATGCTTGCAATTGCGGAAAACTTATTCAACCCCGTTGGCCGGTATGGCGCGTTTCAGCAGCTGTCATCGACTTTCCCCGGAGCAAGCCATGCGCATTTCCCCTTTCCCTTCCTCATCCGCAGCCTTTGGCGCGCGCCGTGCAGCGCTGCTGGGTGCCCTGGCTGGCGCCGCCTGCCTGGCCGCAGCCGGTGCAGGCGCGGCCTCCGCGCTGCCTGCGCCGGCCGGCCCGCTGGCGGACATCAGCATCGTGGAGCGGGCCAGCGGCAGGGTCCTGCCCGTCTATCGCCACCGCGGCGAATACTGGGTGGCCGGGCGCCCGGGCGCCAATTACGCGATCCGCGTGCGCAACAACACCCCGGGCCGCATCCTGGGCGTGATCAGCGTGGACGGGCTCAACGTGCTCACCGGCAGGAGTGCGGCGGCCCGGCCCGACGACGGCTATGTGTTCGATGGCGGCGAATCCTCCGATATCGAGGGCTGGCGCAAGAGCCTGGACAAGGTGGCCGCCTTCTATTTCGCGGAAAGCGACATGTCCTATGCCAGCCGCACGGGCCGGCCGCAGGATGTGGGCGTGATCGGGGTGGCGCTGTTCCGCGAAAAACCGCCGGCCGTCGTCTACGAATCCGCCCCGGGTGCTGGCGACGGCTCGGCCGCAGCGGCAGAGGCGGCTGTGCCCGCTGCGCCACGCCAGGCCGAAAAATCGGCGGCACGCGCCGCACCCGCGCCGGCGCCATCGCTGGGGACGGGCCATGGCGCCATCGAGGTCTCGCATGTTTCCACCACCCGCTTCGACAGCGCCACCCGGCGGCCCGAGCAGCTGGTGCGCATACGCTACGACAGCTTCGACAACCTGCTGGCCAGGGGCGTGATTCCCAGGCCCCGGCCCAGCCCGGCGCCGCGCGGACCCCGTGCCTTTCCCGGCGACGGCTTTGTGCCCGACCCTCCGGCCTATTGATCTGACCTGACCCGACCGGAATGGCGTGGACGGAGTTTGCATAATCGGGCGCATGGCCGTGAATGCATTTGCGCCCGATTCTCCTGCCGATCTCAGCGACGAAGCGCTGATGCACGCCTATGCGGCAGGGGATGCCGCGGCCTTCGAGCAGCTGTATGGCCGGCACTGCCTGCGCCTGTGGCGCTATTTCTTTCGTAACACGGCCGACGCAGCCCTGGCCGATGACCTGAGCCAAGACCTCTGGTTTGCCGTGGCGGACAGCGCTGCCCGCTATGAAGTCCGCAGCAGATTCACCACCTGGCTGTTCACCATGGCCCACCATCGCCTGGTCGACCATTGGCGCCGCCGCAGGCCGACGCTCAGCCTGAGCGGCGACAGCGAGGAGGCCCGCAGCCTGGCCGACAGCCTGTTTGCGGCCTCGGGTTTCGAGCCCCAGCATTGCCTGGACCGGCAATTGACGGCCCGCGCGCTGCTGCAGGCGCTGGCCGGCCTGCCGCCGCAGCAGCGCGAGTGCTTTCTGCTGCAGGTGGAGGCCGATATGTCGCTGGCCGAGATTGCCGCAGCGACCGGCGTGGCCGAGGAAACGGCCAAGAGCCGTTTGCGCTATGCGCGCGCCAAGCTGCGCGCGGCGCTGGAGGAACTGGCATGAGCCCCGCAACGCCTGGCGAACGCAAGACCGATGCTCTGCGCGACATCTACCTGGATGCCGTGGCCGAGGACCGCGGCCCGGATGCGGCCAGCAGCGAGCGCATCCTGGCCCATGCGCGCCGGCGGGCGGCGCAAGCCCATGGGCTCGGCAGTGCTGCTGGGGCAGGGGACGAGCCTGCCGGCCGCAAAGCGCCGCCGGATACCCGCGATTTCGTTGGCAAGCCCGCAGCCAACGAGCGGCATTGGCGGCGCCATGCGCTGGGTGGCCTGGCAGCCCTGGGTCTGTTGGGCTGGCTGATGCTGCAGCATCCTGCCGGGCGGGAGGGCGGCAGCCGCGATGCCTCGCCAACGCCTGCAGCCGAAACCGCGCCCCGGGGTACCGATGCGCCGGCAGGCAGGGCCGCGCAGTTGCCGGGGCCTGCCGCACCGCCGGCCCCCATGCCGGCCGATGGACGCCATGCGCCAATCCGCCCGGCGCCCGCCGCCGAAGAGTCCGCCAAGGCCGTGCGGCCCCCGCAGGAGCGGGCTGCTCAAACGCCGGCAGCCGATGCAAAACGGAGCAGGCCGGCGCAGTTGCCCTGGTGCCCCGACGCTGCCGACGAGGAAGCCTCCGGCGTGGCCGGCAAGCCCGCCACCATGGAGAACGCGCAAGCCTTGCCCGGCCAGGCCGCCCCTTCGGGCTGCCGCCCGCGTGAAAAAGCGCGCAAGAAGCCGCAGCCTGCGGCTTCGCAAGAACGATAGGTCGCCCGTAAGGCAGCCGGGCAGACGAAAAAAAGCCCGCACAAGGCGGGCTGGGTGATGGTCTGGCCAGCATCTGCGTGCTGGCGTCAGGCCATGTTACTGGATTTTTGCCTTCTCGCGCAGCTGTTCCTGGAATTGGGCCAGTTTTTGCTGTTGCAACTGTTGCACGATCTGGGGCTTGACATCCTCGAACTTGGGCAGTTCGGCCTGGCGCTCGTCGTCCAGGCGGATGATATGCCAGCCGAACTGGCTCTTGACCGGGGCCTGGGTCATCTCGCCCTTCTTGAGCTTGACCAGGGCTTCGGTGAACTCGGGCACGTAGTTGTTGGGGTTGGCCCAGTCCAGATCGCCGCCGCGGGCACCCGATCCAGGGTCCTTGGATTCCTTCTTGGCGATGTCCTCGAACTTCTTGCCGCCCTTGATTTCGGCAATGATGGCCTTGGCGCGGTCTTCCGACTCCACCAGGATGTGGCTGGCCTTGTATTCCTTGCCGCCGTTGGCCGCCACGAACTTGTCGTACTCGGCCTTGGCCTCGGCATCGGTCACGGGGTTCTTCTTCTGGAAGTCCTCGAACAGCGCGCGGATCAGCACGGTCTGGCGGGCCATTTCCATCTGCTGCTTGTAGGTGTCGGAGCTGGCCAGGCCGCGGCGGTTGGCCTCTTGCATGAAGACTTCGCGGGCGATGACCTCGTCCTTGATCATCTTGTCCATCTCGGGCGTCACGGGCTGGCCGCTTTGCTCGATCTGCTGCTTCAGGGCGTTGACGCGGGCGACGGGCACCGGCTTGCCGTTGACGATGGCCACGTTCTGGGCCGAAGCGGACAGCGCGGCAGTGCCCAGCACGGTCACGGCCAACAGACGGGTCAGGAGCTTTTGATTCAGGCTCATGCGAATTCCAAACTATGAGAGGTAGAAGTTTGCGCGGATAAACAACAGGCTCCGAACTGCGGAGCCTGCCAGAACGTCAATACGCTCTTAAAGAGTTTCAATGGCGATGGCATGCACGCCCTGGTCAATGAAATCTTGCAGCGCATCATACACAAGGCGATGGCGTGCCACGCGGCTCCTGCCTTCAAACAGCGGCGAAGCTATGCGCACCCTGAAATGGGTGCCCATGCCGCTGCCGTTGGCCCCGGCATGGCCGGCGTGCTGGTAGCTTTCGTCGAGCACTTCGAGATGGCTGGGCGAGAGACTGCGCGCGAGGACGGCCTGCATGGCTTCGGCGGTGATGGGGGCGGCTGCGTTCATGGCTGCTGGTCCTGCTGTGCTGGGGTGGAGTTGCCGGTCTTGTCCTTGTCGTCCTGCGGCAGGTAGCGGCTCATGTAGATGGCCTGGCCGATGACGAAGACCACCATCAGGCCCATGCCGCCGAACAGCTTGAAGTTGACCCAGGTGTCGGTGCTGAAGTTGTAGGCGACCCAGAGGTTGAGCGCGCCCATGAGGGCGAAGAAGGCCGTCCAGGCCCAGTTGAGCCTGAGCCAGACGGCGTCGGGCAGTTGCAGCTGTGCGCCCATGACCGAGCGCAGCAGGTTCTTGCGAAACAGCAACTGGCCCACGAGCAGCGCGCCGCCCATGAGCCAGTACAGCACCGTGGGTTTCCACTTGATGAAGCTGTCGTTGTGGGCCAGCAGCGTGGCGCCGCCGAACAGCACGATCACGCCCAGGCTCACCCACTGCATGGGCTCGACCTTGCCGTGCTTCATGCGCAGGTAGGCGATCTGGGCCACGGTGGCCACGATGGCCACGGCCGTGGCGGCATAGATGCCCCAGACCTTGAAGGCCGCAAAGAACAGGATGATGGGAAAGAAGTCGATCAGCAGCTTCATGCGCAGGCAATCATTGGAACAATGGTGGCGAGGCGGCTGAGGGCCGCGCTCGCGCCAATCCGCCATCATGCACCAAACATACCCTGGCGCAGGACGTAAATCCGGGCGCGGCGGGCGGTTTCGGGCGAGGGCGACGGCCTCAGGAACCGGACGGTTCCTCGAACTGCAGTGAAGCCGAGTTCATGCAGTAGCGCAGTCCCGTGTCCGTGGGGCCGTCGGGAAATACATGGCCCAGGTGGGCGCCGCAGTTGCTGCAGACGGTCTCGGTGCGCACCATGCCGTGGCTGCGGTCCACGATCTCGGTGATCGCGCCCGGCACGGCCTGGTCGAAGCTGGGCCAGCCGCAGCCGGCGTCGAACTTGGTGCGGGAGTCGAACAGCTTGGCGCCGCAGCAGATGCAGTGGTAGCTGCCGTCGGCCCAGAACTGCTCGTACTTGCCGGTGAAAGGCCTCTCGGTGGCCGCATGGCGCGTGACCTGGTAGGCCGCGGGCTCGGCGCCCTTGTCCTGCAGGATTTTCTGCCATTCCTGATCGGTTTTCTGGACGGGAAAGCTCATGATGAACAGCTGATCTCGATGGTGGATGCCCAGTCGGGCGGAAAGCCGGCCCAGGCCGCATGGGCCGGGTGGGCGTCGAAGGGGGATTGCAGCACGGCCAGCAGCTGCTGCACGGGCGCGAAGTCGCCGGCCTGGGCGGCGCGGATCACGGTCTCGCCCAGATGGTTGCGCAGCACGAAGCGCGGATTGGATTTTTGCATCAAATCGGCCGCCTGAGCAGGATCGGAAAGCGCAAGCTGCTCCGAATAGGAGAGCGCCCAGGCGTCGAAGCCGGCGCGGTCCAGGATGATGTCGCGCAGCGGTTCGAAATCGGGCTGGCTGCCGTCCTGCATCTGCTGCACCGCCTCGGTCAGCCGGGTGAAGAAGATGGTGTAGTCCACGCGGTTGTCGGCCAGCAGCTGCAGCAGAGGGTTGACCAGCTGCGCGAACCGGCCTTCGGCCGGCGGCGTGCCTGGCATATCTGCGGGCAGGCCCAGCTTGCGCAGCATCTGCGCGGCATAGGTGGCCGGAAAGACCTGCTTGTACGATTCCAGCGCCGCGATCGTCAGCTCCTCGTCGGCGATCAGCGGCAGCAGCGCCTGGCCCAGGCAGAACAGGTTCCAGTAGGCGACCTGCGGCTGGCGGTTGAAGGCATAGCGGCCCTGGCTGTCGCTGTGGTTGCAGATATGGCCGGGGTCGAAGGCATCGAGGAACTGGAACGGGCCGTAGTCTATGGTCAGGCCCAGGATGCTCATGTTGTCCGTGTTCATCACGCCATGGCAAAAGCCCACGGCCTGCCATTGCGCAAGCAGCCGTGCCGTGCGCTCGCTCACGGCCTGCAGGAAATTGGCATAGACATTGCCCGCCAGCGTGGTGGCGGAGCGGCACTCGGGGTAATGCGCGTCGATCACCATGTCGGCCAGGGCCTTGAGCTCGGCCTGCATATCGCGCGCCGCAAAGTGCTCGAAGTGGCCGAAGCGGATGAAGCTCTCGGCCACGCGGGTCACGACGGCGGCTGTCTCCACGGTCTCGCGCTGCACGGGCTGGGGCGAGCCGATGAGGGCCAGGGCGCGCGTGGTGGGAATGCCCAGCGCATGCATGGCTTCGCTGCACAGGAACTCGCGGATCGAGGAGCGCAGCACGGCGCGGCCGTCGCCCATGCGCGAGTAGGGGGTGCGCCCGGCGCCCTTGAGCTGTACTTCCAGCCCGTTGGCGGTCTCGCCCAGCAGGATGGCCCGGCCGTCGCCAAGCTGCCCGGCCCAGACGCCGAACTGGTGCCCGCTGTAGACGCCGGCCAGCGGGCGGCTGCCGGCGGCCACCGCATTGCCGGCCAGTACCTGCAGGGCTTCGTCGCCGGACAGCCAGCCCGGAGGCAGCTGCATCCACTGCGCGGTGCTGGCGCTGGTGGCGACCCAGTGCGGCTGCACCAGCGGGGTGGGCGGCAGGTAGGTGAAGAAGGCACTGCCCAGGGCTTCGAATCGGCCGGGCTGGCGCCAGCGGGGGGAACGGGAAGGCTGCGCAGCGAAGTCGCCGGTTGCGGACGGTTGCGCGAGTGGTTTGCTCATGCCTCCATTGTCCCCGGGCCAAGTGGCCCTGGAAGGCCAGCGGCTATATCGGGATTTACCTGGAAACACGAGGGGCCGGCGCGCGAAAACGTCGTTGTCCCCGCACATTGGTGACAGTCCGCACAGCCGTGGTGCGGCCGCCCGGTTAGTATGTGCCGCGATCACTACAACGACATTCCACCGATATCCAGGAGACATATCTATGTTGGGTCTGATGCAAAGCCAGCCGCTGCTGATTTCCTCTCTGATCGAGTTTGCCGCGCGCCATCACAGCGACGCGCAGATCGTCTCGAGGCGCGTGGAAGGGGATATCCACCGCTATACCTACAAGGATCTGGCGGCCCGTGCGCGCCAACTGGCCAATGCACTGGACGGCGAGGGGCTGGAACTGGGCGAGCGCGTGGCCAGCATTGCCTGGAACGGCTACCGCCACATGGAGATGTATTTCGGCGTGAGCGGCTCGGGGCGCGTGCTGCACACCATCAACCCGCGCCTGCACCCCGAGCAGGTGGCCTGGATCGTCAACCATGCCGAAGACCGCGTGCTGTGCTTCGACATGACCTTTTTGCCCATCGTGCAGGCCATCCATGCCAAGTGCCCGACCGTCCGGCGTTGGGTGGCGCTGTGCGATGCCGACAAGCTGCCGGCCGACAGCGGCATACCGGGCCTGCTGAGCTACGAGGCCTGGATAGGCTCGCAGTCCGACCGCTACCACTGGCCGCAGTTCGACGAGAACACGGCCTCGAGCATGTGCTACACCAGCGGCACCACGGGCAACCCCAAGGCTGCGCTGTACAGCCACCGCTCCAGCACGTTGCACGCCTATGCGGCGGCGCTTCCGGACGTGATGTGCCTGTCGG
The DNA here is from genome assembly GCF_040187735.1 of Comamonas sp. w2-DMI. NCBI lineage: Bacteria > Pseudomonadati > Pseudomonadota > Betaproteobacteria > Burkholderiales > Comamonadaceae > Comamonas > Comamonas sp. w2-DMI. The sequence goes on from NZ_JBANEL010000025.1 coordinate 66,159, forward strand.
CCCGCGATTCGGTGCTGCCCGTGGTGCCCATGTTCCACGTCAACGCCTGGGGCATTCCGTACTCGGCGCCGCTGACCGGCTGCAAGCTGGTGTTCCCGGGGCCCGCGCTGGACGGCAAGTCCATCTACGAACTCATGGAGGCCGAAGGCGTGACCTTCGCGGCCGGCGTGCCTACCGTGTGGCAGATGCTGCTGGGCCACATGAAGCCGGCCGGCCTGCGCTTTTCCACGCTCAAGCGCACGGTGATCGGCGGCTCGGCCTGCCCGCCGGCTATGATCAACGCTTTCCAGGACGAATATGGCGTGAGCGTGCTGCACGCCTGGGGCATGACGGAAATGAGCCCGCTGGGCACGCTGTGCACGCTCAAGAACAAGCACCTGGAGCTGCCCCGGGACGAGCAGATGAAGATCCTGCAGAAACAGGGCCGCGCCATCTATGGCGTGGAAATGAAGATCGTGGACGGCGACGGCCGGGAGCAGCCCTGGGACGGCAAGAGCTACGGCGACCTGCTGGTGCGCGGCCCCTGGATCGTCGATACCTACTACAAGGGCTCAAGCCCGCTGATCCCTGACGAACAGGGCCGCGGCTGGTTTCCCACGGGCGACGTGGCGACCATCGATCCCGACGGCTATATGCAGATCACCGACCGCAGCAAGGACGTGATCAAGTCCGGCGGCGAATGGATCAGCTCCATCGACATCGAGAACATCGCCATGGCCCACCCGGCGGTGGCCATGGCGGCCTGCATCGGCATGCCGCACCCCAAATGGGACGAGCGGCCTATTGTCGCGGTGGCCAGGAAACCCGGTGCCGAACTCACGCGCGAGGAGCTGCTCAAGTTCTATGAAGGCAAGACGGCCAAATGGCAGATCCCCGACGACGTGGTCTTCGTGGACGCCATTCCGCTGGGCGCCACGGGAAAGATGCTCAAGACCAAGCTGCGCGAACAGCTCAAGGATTACAAGCTTCCGGGCCTGTGACGCCTGTCCCGGCTTGAAGGGCAGCGGCCGTCATCGTGAGATGATGGCCGTTTTGTTTAGGGGCGGGTGCTGGCGCCTGCTCCGTCTTGCGCAGATCTCGATGCAGTTTTCCCTGACGAATTTTTCCTGTGGCGCTTGCGGCGAAGCCGGCCATGCCGCCAACCTCGGACGCCGCCAATGGGTGGGCGCAGCCCTGCTGTCCGCTCTGGCCTGGCCGGCTACCGCCTGCCCCGCAGGCCCGGAGGCGGCCGTGTCCGGCGCACGCGATGTGTGCGTGGAATGCCTGGTGCGGCGTGCCCAGCAGCGCTCGCCCTTTGTGAACAAGAAGGCGGCATGACGGCAGCTGCCGACAACACATGGCAGGCGCTCTGGGCCCGGGCCCGGCAGAGCAGTTCCGGCACGCCGCTGCACCTGTACGCCTTGCTGGATGCCGCGCAGGACAAAAGCCTGCTGGCCCGGTTGCCCGGACCGGCGGGGCGGGCCGCCGGCCTGTTCGGCTTTGCGCGCGATTCCAAGGAAGGCGCGGCCAGCCCCTGGCTGGTGCGGCTGGGCAGCGACCGCGAAGAGCCTGCTGGCGCACCGAAGGCCTTGCTGCTGTATCTGCTGGAGCAGGTCCGTACAGTCCCGTGCGCCACCTTGCTGGCTTCCAGCTGCGATTTCGATGGCACGCTGGCGCACCTGCGCCGCGCTGCCGACGTGCAGCTGGCGGGCGGCAAGCCCATGTACCTGGCCTTCTGGGATCCGGCCATTCTCGGTACCCTGCTGGGCCAGGCCGATGCGCAGGCCGGGGAAGCGGTTGAAGCCGTGCTCGACGATCGCCAGCGCCTGGACCTGCTCGGGCCGGTGCAGCGCTGGTGGTTCTGGGATCGCGCGGGCCAGCTGCACGAACATGCGCGTCAAGGGGGCGCTCAGCCAGCACCCGTGGCCTTGCCGCTGCAGCTGCGCAAGAGCCAGGAGGAGCGGCTGGTGGAGGCCGCGGTGCCGGACCTGCTGGTGTACTACATACGCCTGAACCAGCCGCAGCTGCGGGACAAGCTGCCGCCGCTGTCCCTGCACTGGTTTGTGCGCCAGCAGATGCATTTCGCGCGCGGCTACGGGCTCGCGGGAACACGCGACCTGCTCAACTACGTCTGCGTGGCGCTGATGGCCGGGGCCCGCTTCGACAGGACGGATGCCATGCGGCCCCTGCTGGCCCGGGTGCGAGCCAGCCGGCTGCGCTGGGACGAGGCCATGGAGCAGGTGGATGGCGCGCTGCTGGAGTCGCAGTCCGAAGCGCCCAGGGTGCTGCTGGACGACAGGGGGCGCCCCGTGCTTCCACGCAATCTGCCGGCCGTGTCCTGAGGGCGCCGCGCCGTATCCAGGGGCTAAGCGGCCTGGAGTGCTTGCCCATAAAGCGCCAATCGCTTTGTTTTCGATAGCGCCCGGCGATGGCGGGAGTCCGAGTCGCCTAGGCGATAGGCGCTAGGGCAATCACCGATCGGCAGCGTGCGTATTCGTTTTAGTCTGGGCGTCGTTTCTAAAAACACCAAAGGAGACGCTTCATGAGGTTTGCAATCAAGGCCGTGGCCGCATCGGTATTGCTGGCATGTGCGGCCGGGGCCATGGCTCAGAAGGGGGAGACCGTCAAGATCGCCTGGATCGATCCGCTGTCGGGCCTGATGGCGGCGCTGGGTACCAACCAGTTCAAGAGCCTGCAGTATGCGGCCGAGGAACTGAACAAGAGCAATGCCTCCGGCGTGAAGTTCGAGATCATCGGCATCGACAACAAGCTCAGCCCGCAGGAGACCACGGCAGCACTGCGCTCGGCCATGGACCAGGGCGTACGCTATGTGTTCCAGGGCAACGGCTCCGGCCCCGCGCTGGCCATCATGGATGCGCTGGAAAAGCACAATGCCCGCAACAAGGGCAAGGAGGTGCTGTACCTGAACTACGCGGCCGTTGATCCCGACCTGACCAACAGCAAGTGCAGCTACTGGCACTTCCGCCTCGACGCCGACACGTCCATGAAGATGGAGGCGCTGACCACCTACATGAAGGAC
>NZ_JBANEL010000026.1:0-67908 GCF_040187735.1 Comamonas sp. w2-DMI
GGCCAGCTTGGTGCCGGGCATGAGGCGGTGTTCGACAATGGCCTTGGTCAGGCTTTCGACGATGAAACTGGTGGTGGAAGCTTCCATCGCCTCATCATAGTCCTTGGCGGCAAGTTTTGTATACAGTTTCTGTCGACAGGAACTAAGTGTTCTCCCTTAGGCTCCTCTGGCTGACACCAAGGTGAAAAGTGTTTTGCTGTGGAGAGGGGGCAGCAAGGCCCTCCGAAATCACCGGCCCGGCTGGACGGCGCCGAAGTGGCGCGTCAGGTGGGCGATGAACTTCTGCACGCGGCTCGTGTGCTGGTGGCGCTGCGGGTAGACCGCGTAGATATCCGCCATCGGGGTACTGTAGTCCTGCAGCACCTGCACCAGCCGGCCGCTTTGCAGATAGCGCGCGATGTCCCATTCCGCCCGCATCACGATGCCCAGGCCCGCCAGGGCCCAGTTCACGGCGATCTCCCCGTCGTTGGTGGAAAGGCGGCTGCGCAGCCGCACGCTCTCGGTCCTGCCGCCATGCGCAAAGCGCCAGATGCCGTAGGCATCGTCACCCTGGCGTATGTCTATGCAGTCGTGGTGGCGCAGCTGGGCGGGCGTCTGCGGAGCGCCATGCTGGGCCAGGTAGCGGGGGGCCGCGCACAGCAGCCGCCGGTTGGGTGCCAGCCGCGTGGCCAGTACCCGCGCATCGGGCGGTTCGCCAAAGCGTATGCAGATGTCGAAGCTGTCGTCGACCAGTGGTGGCGGCTGCACCGACAGCTGCAGCTGTACCTGGACCTGCGGATATTCCCTGCTGAAGCCGGCGATCAGCGGCGCGATATGGCTGCGGCCGAAGCCCAGCGTGGCGTTGACCCGCAGCAGTCCCTGGGGCTGCCTGCGCATGCCGGCCAGTTGCTGCTCCATGGCTTCGATGTCGGCCAGGATGCGGCGGGCCTGTTCCAGATAGGTTTCGCCCTCCATCGTCAGGTGCAGGCGCCGCGTGGTGCGGCTGACCAGCTGTACGCCGAGCCGGGCCTCCAGTTGCGAAAGGCGCTTGCTGGCGGCGGCGGTGCTGATGCCCTCCTCGCGCGCTGCGGCCGAGAGGCTGCCGGCACGAGCCAGCAGGCTGAAGAACGCCATTTCGGAAGGAGGCGAGGCGGGAGTGCTCATTGTTGAATCAAAGTGAACAATGGCATCACTTTAAGGGCGTGTGCAGCCCGGCTCAAGCGATAGATTCGCCTCCCATGGCCCCGTGGTGGCGGGCCGCACATCCACAAGGAGCAAAAGATCCATGAGCAAGACCTATCGCATCGCCTGCATCCCCGGCGACGGCATCGGCAAGGAGGTCATCCCCGCAGGGCAGGCGGTGCTGGAGGCGCTGGCCGCGTCGCAGCCCGGCCTGGCCTTCGAATTCACCAGCTACGGCTGGGGCGGCGACTGGTACCGCGCGCACGGCGAGATGATGCCGGCCGACGGCCTGCAGGCGCTCAGGGACAAGGATGCCATCCTGTTCGGCTCGGCGGGCGACCCGCACATCCCCGACCACGTCACGCTGTGGGGGCTGCGCCTGAAGATCTGCCAGGGGTTCGATCAGTACGCCAACGTGCGGCCCACGCGCATCCTGCCCGGCATCGACGCGCCGCTCAAGCGCTGCGGCCCGCAGGACCTGGACTGGGTCATCGTGCGAGAGAACTCGGAAGGCGAATACGCGGGAGTGGGCGGGCGCGTGCACCAGGGCCACCCCCTCGAGGCGGCCACGGACGTGAGCATGATGACCCGCGCCGGCGTCGAGCGCATCATGCGTTTTGCCTTCAGGCTGGCGCAATCCCGGCCGCGCAAGCTGCTCACGGTCATCACCAAAAGCAACGCCCAGCGCCATGCCATGGTGATGTGGGACGAGATCGCCGTGCAGATCAGCCAGGAGTTTCCCGACGTGAAATGGGACAAGGAACTGGTGGACGCCGCCACCGCGCGCATGGTCAACCGCCCCGCGACGCTGGACACCATAGTCGCCACCAACCTGCATGCCGACATCCTGAGCGACCTGGCCGCCGCGCTGGCCGGCAGCCTGGGCATCGCGCCCACCGGCAACATCGACCCCGAGCGCCGCTACCCCAGCATGTTCGAGCCCATCCACGGCTCGGCCTTCGACATCATGGGCAAGGGCCTGGCCAACCCCGTGGGCACCTTCTGGAGCTGCGTGATGCTGCTCGAGCACCTGGGCGAGCCCGCCGCCGCGCAGCGCCTGATGCGCGCCGTGGAGAGCGTGACCGCCGATTCCCGGCTCCACACCGGCGACCTGGGCGGCCAGGCCACCACGGCCGAGGTGACGCAGGCGGTGATCGACCGGTTTCAACATGCGCAGCCCGCCGGCCGGGCCGACAAGGCTGCCCAGGCCGTCTGAGGCAGCCCGGCCGCGGCACTGTCCGCCGGGGCGACAGCCCCGGCGAACATGATTCCAACGACAAAAAAGACAGAGAGACAAATCATGAGCACCATCAGCAAGCGCACCGTTCTCGCATCCATGCTGGGCCTGGCGATCTGCGGCGCGGCCGCCTCCGCGGCCTGGGCCCAGCCCTGGCCCGGCCGGCCCGTGAATCTCATCGTGCCCTTCCCGGCCGGCGGCACCACCGATGTGCTGGCCCGTGCTCTGGGCCAGGAACTGGCCAAGAGCCTGGGCCAGCCCGTGATCGTGGAAAACCGTCCCGGCGCCGGCGCCACGCTGGGGGCCGACTACGTGGCCAAGGCCAAGCCCGACGGCTACACGCTGCTCATGGGCGCCGTGCACCACACCATCGCCACCAGCGTCTACCGCAAGCTCGGCTATGACTTCCAGAAGGACCTGGCGCCCGTGACCACGGTGGCCGTGGTGCCCAATGTGCTGGTGGTCAATCCCCAGGTACCGGCCAGGAGCGTGCAGGAGCTGCTGGCGCTGGCGCGCGCGCAGCCGGGCAAGTACACCTACGGCTCCAACGGCGCGGGCACGGGCCAGCACCTGATCGGCGCCCAGTTCGAAAGCATGGGCCATGTGCAACTGCTGCATGTGCCCTACAAGGGCAGCGGCCCGCTGACCACGGACCTGCTGGGCGGGCAGATCGCCATGTCCTTCGACACCGTCACGCCCGTGCTGCCGCACATCAAGGCCGGCAAGCTGCGCGCGCTGGCCGTGACCACGGCCAGGCGCTCGGTGGCCTTGCCCGACGTGCCCACCATGGACGAGGCGGGGCTCAAGGGCTTCGACATGGGTACCTGGTTCGGCGTGCTCGTGCCCCGGGCCACGCCCGCCGACGTGGTGGCGCGCCTGAACGCCGACATGGTGCGCATCATCCAGTCGCCGTCCTTCCAGAAGAAGATGGCCGAAATCGGCGCCGACCCCGTGGGCAACACCCCGCAGCAGATGGCCGAGCAGATCAGGGACGACACAGAGCGCTTTGCCAGGCTGGTCAAGGACGCCGGGGTTTCCCTGGAATAACGCATATTCCGTCCCGGGGCCGCGACAGGCCGGTGGGCAGGGCGCAATCCCTTGCCGCGCCGGCCCTGGCGGGCGGTGCGGCTGCGGCGCGCTAAGCAGTTTTGACCGGAGCGCATGTGCCTGCCTGGCGGCGGCTGCTTTCATAATGGCCGTCGGAGACACCTAACCATGAGCACTGCAACGCACCCGGCGCTGGCCCAGCCCCAGCACGACCCCCAGCAATTTCTATTGGACCTGTACCGCATCGCCGTACAGCGTGCCCAGCCCCTGCACAGCATGGCGCAGCACCTGCCCAAGCCGCCCAAGGGCCGCACGGTGGTGCTCGGTGCCGGCAAGGCCGGCGGCTCCATGGCCCAGGCGCTGGAAGCGCTGTGGCCACAGGATGCGCCGCTGTCCGGACTGGTCGTGACGCGCTACGACCACATTCCGCCGCGCCCCGAAGGGCTGGCCCGGCGCCTGGAAGTCGTGGAAGCGGCCCACCCCGTGCCCGATGCCGCCGGCCTGGCTGCCGCCGAGCGCATCCTGGCGCTGACCGAAGGCCTGACCGAGGACGATCTGGTGCTGTGCCTGATCTCCGGCGGCGGCTCGTCGCTCCTGACCCTGCCGGCCGAGGGCATCGACCTGGCGGAAAAGCAGCGCATCAACAAGGCCCTGCTCGAAAGCGGTGCGGCCATCAACGAGATGAACTGCGTGCGCAAGCACCTCTCGCGCATCAAGGGAGGGCGCCTGGCCGCGGCCTGCCATCCGGCCAAGGTGGTGACGCTGACCATCAGCGACGTGCCTGGCGACGATCCGTCGATCATCGCCAGCGGCCCCACGGTGCCCGATGCCTCGACCTGTGCCGACGCTCTGGCCATCCTGGACCGCTACCAGATCAGCGTGCCCGACTCCGTGCGCGCCGCGCTGGAGGATGGCTCGCTGGAAACGCCCAAGCCCGGTGACCCGCGCTTTGCAGGCCATGAGGTCCACATGATCGCCACGCCCCAGCAGTCGCTGGACGCCGCTGCCGCGGCGGCGCGCGCGGCCGGCATCGCGGCCCATGTGCTGTCCGACGAGATCGAGGGCGAATCGCGCGAAGTGGGCAAGGTGCATGCCGCGATGGCCCGCGCCGTGGCCCGCCACGGCGAGCCGTTCGCCAAGCCTTGCGTGATCCTCTCGGGCGGCGAGACCACGGTCACCATCCGCCCGCGCCAGCCTGGTGCAGCCAAGGGGCGCGGCGGCCGTGCGGGCGAGTTCTGCATGGGCCTGGCCCAGGCGCTGCAAGGCCAGGAAAAGGTCTGGGCGCTGGCCGCCGATACCGACGGCATCGACGGCGTGGAAGACAATGCCGGCGCACGCGTCTCGCCCGACACGCTGGCACGCGCAGCCGGGAAGAACCTGCGCATCAGCGACCATCTGGACCGCAACGATGCTTACGGCTATTTCTCGGCCCTGGGCGATCTGGTGATCACCGGCCCGACCCACACCAACGTCAACGATTTCCGCGCGATTCTGATTCTTTGAAAACATCAAATTGAATAGCTGCCTGCGCTAGCTATTCAATGGTTTCAGGCTAGAAACAATCTGCAGCTACCGTTCATAAAGCGGTAGCTGCTCTTTTTTATGTAGCTGGCATGTAAAATTGGCAGGGTGATCGCATCTATCTAATCAGTGCTTTTTGTAGATGCAGATGTCTTGCTTGTGCAGTGGACAGAGGCCGGTTTTCGCCCGGCAGGCGACCTACTCTTCTTGCTCGCGCAAGCAGAGTAGACAGAAGAAGCGCGCCCTGCTGCCTGCGTCCCTACGGCTTCGCCTACGGGCAAACCTGCGTCACCTGCTTCAGTCTGCGGTGCGCCCCAACTCACGACGCGCTGCGCGCTTCGTTCAAACAAACGGGCGCAAGTCAGTGCACGAAGCAACGCTGTCCTGCGGCAGCGTTGCCCGCAGCCTGAACCGGGCGCCGCAGGCGCAGCCAAAAAGCGGTTGGGAGCGGGAACCACACGGGCCGTCGCTGCCGCTTGGCTTGGGGCGTTGCGCTGTTTCCTATCCCCCTGTGTATGCGCCTGCGGCACGAGGCTGGCGGGGGGGGCGGCTGCACCGCAGAGTGCAGACGCTTCGTGGTCTGACTCGCCGCCGTTTGTTTGAGTGGAGTGCGTAGCACGCAACGAGTTCGGTGGCGCCCCCCCGCAAGCCTTGTGACGCAGGTTGCCTGTAGGCGAAGCCGTAGGGACGCGGCAGTGGGGCACGTTTCTTTGGGTACTTGCTTGTCGTGCGACAAGAAAGTACCTCGCCTGCCGGGGCGAGACCCGGCTTCTGTCCGTAACGCGGGCATGACGCTTCAAATCAAGTCATTGATTTTTCAAAGTATTTAGATGCGACTGCCCTGGTAAAACAGTCACGCTCCAACCCCGGGACAGCGAGAAAGGGCCACTCCGCACCGGGACTGTCGTCCCTCTCCGTTAGCGCGTAGCGCGTACAGAGAGGGGAGGGCGCGAAGCGACTCAGGGGGGCATCTCTAGCCGCCGCGCGGCAGCTCCTCCCACCAGGCGTCGTCGAAGCGGCCCTGCAGAAAGGCGATGAAGGACTGCACCTTCTGCGGCACCAGGCGCGGCGATGGATAGACGGCGTGGATCTCCTGCTCGGGCAGGCGGCAGGTCTTGAGCACCTCGACCACGCGGCCGTCCTTGAGGGAGTCATGCGCCACGTAGCGGGGCAGGGCGGCAATGCCCATGTGCGAGCGTGCGGCGGCCAGCAAGGCCGAGAGGTTGTTGGAGCGCAGCCGCCCGGTGACGGGAACGGAGACGGGCTCGCCGCTGGCATTGCGCAGGCGCCACAGGTCGTTGCCCTGCACGCTGCTGTAGATCAGCGTGGCGTGCTCCTTGAGGTCCGAGGGGCGGCGCGGCGTGCCGCGTTTCTTCAGGTAGGCGGGCGATGCCACCAGCACCCAGGGGTTGACGCCCAGCGTGCGCGCGCCCAGCGACGAATCGGCCAGCTTGCCCAGGCGCAGCGCCACGTCGATGCCGTTGGCCACGAGGTCGGTGTAGCGGTCCTCGAAGCTCAGGTCCACCTGCACCTGGGGATTTTGCTGCATGAATTCCAGCGCCAGCGGAATGACCACGCGCCGCCCGAAGGCCACCGAGCTGCCGATGCGCAACTGGCCCTGCACATGGGTCTGGCGCAGCTGGACCACGTTTTCGGCGTCGGCTACGTCGTTGACGATGATCTTGCACTTCTCGTAGTAGAGCGCGCCGGCCTCGGTCAGGCTCACGCCGCGCGTGTTGCGGTTGAGCAGGCGGACCTTGAGCCGCGTTTCCATGGCCGCGACCTGCTTGGTCACTGTGGGCTGGGTGGTGGCGAATTCCTGGGCGACCTTGGTGAAACTGCCGGTTTCCACCACCCGCACGAACATGTGCATGGCATCGAGTCGGTCCATGATTTCCTCTCCTACTTATTCTTCAGTGGAATAAATTTTATGGTCCGTGGGCGCCTTCCGCCAGGCGGGGGTCTTGTCTAAAGTCCATCTCAGTTCTTAGGAGACCCCCATGGCCAAAATGAAAGCGATCGAAGCCGCAGTCCGCGTGCTCGAAAAAGAAGGTGTAACCGTTGCGTTCGGCGTGCCCGGCGCGGCAATCAATCCGCTGTACGCAGCGATGAAGGACCACGGCGGCATCGGTCACATTCTGGCCCGCCACGTCGAGGGCGCCAGCCACATGGCCGAAGGCTATACCCGTGCCGTCGCCGGCAACATCGGCGTGTGCATCGGCACCAGCGGACCTGCCGGCACCGACATGATCACCGGCCTGTACTCGGCCAGCGCCGACTCCATCCCGATCCTGTGCATCACCGGCCAGGCACCGCGCTCGCGCCTGCACAAGGAAGACTTCCAGGCCGTGGACATCGCCTCCATCGCCAAGCCCGTGACCAAGTGGGCCACCACTGTGCTGGAACCCGCCCAGGTGCCCCGCGCCTTCCAGCAGGCCTTCCACCTGATGCGCTCCGGCCGCCCCGGCCCCGTGCTGATCGACCTGCCCATCGACGTGCAGCTGGCCGAGATCGAATTCGACATCGACACCTACGAGCCCCTGCCCGCCTACAAGCCGGCGGCATCGCGCAAGCAGGCCGAGAAGGCCATCGCGATGCTCAACGAATCCGAGCGTCCGCTGATCGTCTCCGGCGGCGGCGTGATCAACGCCGATGCGTCCGAACTGCTGGTCGAGCTGGCCGAAACCCTGAACGTGCCCGTGATCCCCACGCTGATGGGCTGGGGCACCATTCCTGACGACCACCCGCTGATGGCGGGCATGTGCGGCCTGCAGACCAGCCACCGCTACGGCAACGCCACCATGCTGGCTTCGGACTTCGTGTTCGGCATCGGCAACCGCTGGGCCAACCGCCACACCGGCTCCGTCGACGTGTACACCAAGGGCCGCAAGTTCATCCACGTGGACATCGAGCCCACGCAGATCGGCCGCGTGTTCGCCCCCGACTACGGCATCGTCTCCGACGCCAAGGCTGCGCTGGAGCAGTTCGTGGCCGTGGCCAAGGAGTGGAAGGCCGCCGGCAAGCTCAAGGACCGCAGCGCCTGGGTGTCCGAATGCCAGGGCCGCAAGAACAGCGTCGAGTTCCTGCGCAAGACGAACTTCGACAACGTGCCGATGAAGCCCCAGCGCGTGTACCAGTGCATGAACCGCTCGCTGGACCGCGACACGACCTATGTGTCCACCATCGGCCTGTCGCAGATCGCCGGCGCCCAGTTCCTGCACGTGTACAAGCCCCGCAACTGGATCAACTGCGGCCAGGCCGGCCCGCTGGGCTGGACCACGCCCGCCGCTCTGGGCGTGCGCGTGGCCGATCCCAAGCGCAAGATCGTGGCGCTGTCGGGCGACTACGACTTCCAGTTCATGATCGAAGAGCTGGCCGTGGGTGCACAGTTCAAGCTGCCCTACGTCCACGTGCTGGTCAACAACAGCTACCTGGGCCTGATCCGCCAGGCGCAGCGTGCCTTCTCGATCGACTATTGCGTGCAATTGGCGTTCGACAATATCAACATGAATGAGGGTGAAGCCAGCCGCGGCTACGGCGTGGACCATGTTAAGGTCGTCGAGGGCCTGGGCTGCAAGGCCATCCGTGTGCACCGCGCCGAGGACTTCGCTCCCGCCATGGCACAGGCCGAGGCCTGGATGGCCGAGCACAAGACACCGGTGGTCATCGAGTGCATCCTGGAGCGTGTGACCAACATCTCCATGGGCACCGAAATCGACAACGTGGTCGAGTTCGAAGACCTGGCCACCGAAAAGGCCGACGTCCCCAGCGCACTGGCGCTGCTGGACTGAGCGGTCGGCCCAAAGGACAGAGCCTGGGCTCTGTCCTTTTCCCTTTGACGAGATATCTGGAGACTGAAGTCATGCCCCGTTTTGCTGCCAATCTGAGCATGCTGTTTACCGAGGTGCCGTTCCTCGACCGTTTCGAGCGCGCCGCCAATGCCGGCTTCGAAGCCGTCGAATTCCTGTTTCCCTACGCCCACACCGTGGAGGAAATCAAGGAGCGCCTGAACGCCACCGGCCTGAAGATCGTGCTGCACAACCTGCCCGCCGGCGACTGGGATGCCGGCGAGCGCGGCATTGCCTGCGACCCCAAGCGCGTCGACGAATTCCGCGCCGGCGTGGCCAAGGCCGTGACCTATGCCCACGCCCTGGGCGTGCCCCAGCTCAACTGCCTGGCCGGCAAGGCGCCCGCGGGCGTGGACGCCGCCACGCTGCGCCGCACCTTCGTCGAGAATCTGCGCTTTGCCGCAGCGGCGCTCAAGACTGCCGACCTGCGCCTGCTGATCGAGCCCATCAACCCCTTCGACATCCCCGGCTTCTACCTGAACCGCACGGATGAGGCCCTGTCCATCCTGGACGAAGTCGGCGCCGACAACGCCTTCGTGCAGTACGACATCTACCACGCCCAGCGCACCGAGGGCGAGCTGGCCAACACGCTGCAGAAGAACCTGGCCCGCATTGCCCATGTGCAACTGGCCGACAACCCCGGCCGCAACGAGCCCGGTACCGGCGAGATCAACTACCCCTTCCTGTTCGCGCACCTGGACCGCATCGGCTACACCGGCTGGGTCGGCTGCGAATACAAGCCCGCCAGGGACACCGAGTCCGGCCTTGGCTGGATCGAGACGGTTGCAGGCCAGAAGAAGGCCGCAGTGGCCGCCTGACACGCGGCATCAGCCACGAATTTGATTCTTAATAAAACTAGGAGAACACCATGAACGCATCGTCCCTCAAGCTGGGCTTCATCGGTCTGGGCATCATGGGCGCGCCCATGTGCGGCCACCTGATCGCCGCCGGCCACCAGCTGTTCGTCAACACCGTGGGCAAGGTGCCTTCGCCCATCGCCGAAAGCAGTGCCACCCAGTGCACCACGGCCCGCGGCGTGGCCGAGCGCGCCGACATCATCTTCATCATGGTTCCCGACACGCCCGACGTCGAGAAGGTGCTGTTCGGTGAAGACGGCGTGGCCGCCGGCCTCAAGGGCAGCTCCGGCAAGATCGTGGTGGACATGTCCTCCATCTCGCCCGTCGCCACCAAGGACTTCGCCAAGCGCATCGAAGCCGCTGGCGCCCAGTACCTGGACGCTCCCGTCTCCGGCGGCGAAGTCGGTGCCAAGAACGCCACGCTGTCCATCATGGTCGGCGGCCCCGACGCAGCCTTCGAGCGCGTCAAGCCCCTGTTCGAGAAGATGGGCAAGAACATCACCCTGGTGGGAGGCAACGGCGACGGCCAGACCGCCAAGGTGGCCAACCAGATCATCGTGGCGCTGAACATCGAAGCCGTGGCCGAGGCCCTGCTGTTCGCCTCGCGCGCCGGCGCCGATCCGGCCCGCGTGCGCGAAGCCCTGCTGGGCGGCTTTGCCTCTTCCAAGATCCTGGAAGTGCATGCCGAGCGCATGATCAAGCGCACCTTCGATCCCGGCTTCCGCATCGCCCTGCACCAGAAGGACCTGAACCTGGCCCTGTCCAGCGCCCGCCAGCTCGGCGTGTCGCTGCCCAATACGGCCCAGGCCCAGGAACTGTTCAACAGCTGCGTGGCCCATGGCGGCGCAGGCTGGGACCATTCCGGCATGGTGCGCGCCCTGGAAATCCAGGCCAATTTCGAAGTCGGCCAGAAGGTCGAAGGCTGACATCCGCTTGGTGGGGAGGACGGCGACAGCCAGGCGCAACAATGCGTGCTGCGCATTCAGCCAGTAGCTGTCCTGCAAGCAAAAAGCCGCGCTCGGTGAGCGCGGCTTTTTTTATGCCAATGCCGAGGCCGGCGGGCCAGCCACGGCAGCGGAAAAGCCGCTCCCGAGGGCGCGGGCCGTGCGGGCGGGCGCCGGCTCAGTACGCCATGGTTTCGCCGTCGGGATTGCGCGGATCGGAAGCGCCGTACAGCGTGCCGTCCCTGATCTCTATGGTCTGCGTGCGGCCCATGGAAGGCTTGAGCACCACGTTGTGCCCCCATTGCCTGAGCAGGGCCAGCGTGTCGGCGCTGAAGCCTTTTTCGACGCGCAGCTCGTCTGGCGACCACTGATGGTGAAAGCGCGGCGTGGCGGCGGCCTCCAGCGGGTTCATGCCGTAGTCGATGTAGTTGACGATCTGCTGCAGCACGGTGGTGATGATGCGCGCCCCGCCGGGGCTGCCGGTCACCAGCACCGGCTTGCCGCCCTTGAGCACCATGGTGGGCGTCATGGACGACAGCGGGCGCTTGCCGGCCTGCACGGCATTGGCGTCGCCGCCCACCAGGCCGTAGGCATTGGCCACGCCGGGCTTGGCCGAGAAGTCGTCCATCTCGTTGTTGAGCAAAATCCCCGTGCCCCGGGCCACGATGCCGCTGCCGAAGTTGGTGTTGAGCGTATAGGTCACGGCCACGGCGTTGCCGGCCTTGTCCACCACGGAGTAGTGCGTGGTCTGGTCGCTTTCATGGGGCTGGGGCTTGCCGGGCCTGATGTCCCTGCTGGGGCGGGCCTTGCGCGGCTGGATGGTGGCGGCCAGCTCGTCAGCATAGCTTTTGGAGATCAGGCCCTGCAGCGGAATCTTCACGAAGTCCGGGTCGCCCAGGTATTCGGAGCGGTCGGCATAGGCCAGCTTCATGGCCTCGGTCATGTAGTGCACGCTTTGCGCGCTGTTCGCGCCCCACTGGTTCATGGGCCAGCACTCCATCATGTTGAGGATCTGCAGCAGGTGGGCGCCGCCCGAGGACGGCGGCGGCATGGTCACGATCTGGTAGCCGCGGTAGGTGCCGCGCAGGGGCTCGCGCTCCACCACCTTGTAGTCGCGCAGGTCCTGCAGCGTGAGGGCATTGGCATGCGGCGCCATTTCGGCCGCGATCTTCTGTGCGATCGCACCCTGGTAGAAGACCTTGGCGCCCTGCTGGCTGATCAGGCGCATGGATCGGGCCAGGTCCTTTTGCACCAGGCGGTCGCCGGTCTTCAGCGGTGCGCCGTTCTTCCAGAAGATGGCCTGGGTGGCCGGCCATCGGCCCATGTTCTTCTTTTCCTGCTCCAGCGTCTTGGCCAGGGTCACGCTCACGGGATAGCCTTTTTCAGCCAGCGCAATGGCCGGCGCCATCACTTTGGGCAGGGGCATGGAGCCCCAGCGCGAGAGTGCATGCGTGAGGCCGGCCACGGTGCCGGGCACGCCCACGGCATAGTGGGTATAGAGCGACTTGCCGTCGATGACATGGCCCTTGTCGTCCAGGTACATATTGCGCGAGGCACCCCGGGGGGCCACTTCGCGGAAGTCCAGCGCAATGTCCCTGCCGCTCCTGGCATCGTGCACCATCATGAAGCCGCCGCCGCCGATGTTGCCGGCGTTGGGCAGGGCCACGGCCAGCGCAAAGCCCACGGCCACGGCCGCATCCACGGCATTGCCGCCGGCCTTGAGAATGTCCACGCCGATCTGCGTGGCCAGTTCCTGCTCGGTGGCCACCATGCCGTTTTTGGCCTCGACGGGATGGAACACGTCCATGTCGAAGTCATAGGCGGCGGCAGCGGCCTTGGCGGCATCGGACTGCATGACGGGTGCGGCGGCAGGTGCGGAGGGTGATGCCGTGGCGGCCGGTGCGGCGTCCTGGTTCCGGTCGCCATGGCTGCTGCAGGCGGCCAGGCCGGCAAGGGCAATGGCGAGGCAGGCGGCCTGCGCGGTGGCGCGCAATCGCGTGGGTAGGGGCATGATTCTTGTCTCCTGAGTTCGTCGTCCGGGAATGCGGCCCGTTGCGGGCTGCGCCGGCGAGGGGCCAGTCTAGAAGCGCTGCCGGCCGCTTTCTTGCAGGACTGCAGGCCATTTTGGGTATGTGCCTAGAAGTCAAGGCTGTAAAGCCTTGGGTGGGGTACAGAAACTGTATACACTTTGACAAGGCAAAGAGGGGATGGCTCGCGCAGGGGTGCGAGCGCTGCCACTTTGTCTATCGATATTTGACATAACCAAGGCGGCCCTGAACCGCCTCTGAGGAGATTTCCATGGGCCTGAGCACCCACGTTCTCGACACCATGAATGGCTGCCCTGCCGCCGGCATGGCCGTCGAACTGTTTTCCACCGAAGGCGACAAGGCCACGCTGATCAAGAGCCTGGTGCTGAACCATGACGGCCGCACCGATGCGCCGCTGTTCGACAACAACGCGCTCAAGGTCGGCACCTACCGCCTGACGTTCGACGTGGCCGCCTACTTCAAGGTCCGCGGCGTGCAGCTGCCCGAGCCCAGCTTCCTGAACAAGGTGAGCCTGGACTTCGGCGTGGCCAACGTCGACCAGCACTACCACGTGCCCCTGCTGGTCAGCCCCTGGAGCTACTCCACCTACCGCGGTTCCTGATAGCGGACCAGGGCGGGCTTGTCGCTCGTTCTGAGGAACATGGCAAAAATGAAAGCGGCTTGCGCTGAGTCATCAAGGATTTCAGATTGAAATATGTCTGAAAACTATAGATGAAGGGCGCAAGCCGCTCATTTATTTGAAGATCCGTGCCGGATCTCCCGGGCTCGTTTATTTGCCCTTGGAATGGCCCATGGCCACCACCAGGGCGGTGACGAAGTAGAAGGCCTGCAATTCCAGCGCCCAGCCGCCGGAGCTCTGCAGCATCAGCACCTGCCTGGTATGCACCAGCGCGAAGGCCACGACCATGTTGATGGCGATCACCAGCGCGGCCGGCACCACCCACAGCCCGACCAGCAGCAGCAGCGGCGCCACCACTTCGCCGATATAGACGCCATAGGCCAGCCAGCCGGGCGCGCCCAGGGCCTCCACCATGCGTTCTATGCCGCCGATGCCGTGGCGGATCTTGGCCCAGCCGTGGAACAGCGTCAGCACGGCCAGCGTCACGCGCAGCAGCACCATGGCTGCCTGGGGATGATGAAAATGGCTCCAGAACTTCATGAATTTCCTTGTGGTTGTCTGCCTTCGAAACCGGGAAGAATGCCTGGCAACAATGCCAGCGCCGAATGATGGCACAGCCCGGTGGCGGTCGGCCGGGGGCATGGCGCAGGCGCAGGAAAAGCTCCTTGCCGCCGGCGCCGGGTAATGCAAACGCGCACGGGCTTGTGGGCCATTTTTGATACTTCGCAAGGCGCCCTGTAGGCGAAACCCTCAAGTTGGTTGAAGAGCGGCCATGAACGCACGGGGGCGCACTAGGATCGTGCCAATCCTGTCTTTCGCGGGCTGTTGCCATGAGGGATGAACAGCGGCCGGACAACGCGGGGTGCAGGACCACCAACAAATGTGCTCACACATTCATCCCAAGAAAGGATATTGGTATGCGTCAAATCTCCATGCGTTCCGTGGCCATGGCTGTCGCCGTGGCTGCCGGCGCCCTGTCCATGGCTGCCTGCACCACCACCAAGCCCGAGACCACCTCGGCACCGCGCGCCGATTCCACGACCATCAACACGCGCGCCAACGCCGCGCTGGAGCGCCTGTACCAGACGGCTCCCGGCTCCAAGGAAATGGTGCAGCGCGCCAAGGGCGTGCTGATCTTCCCGTCGGTGATCGGCGGCAGCTTCGTCGTGGGCGTCGAGCATGGCCGCGGCGTGTTGCGCGTCAACGGTCGCAACCACAGCTACTACAGCACCACGGGCGCTTCCATCGGCTGGCAGGCCGGCGGCCAGTCCAAGGCTGTGATCTATGTGTTCAACACCCAGGAAGCCCTGGACAAGTTCGTCAACAGCAACGGCTGGTCCGTGGGAGCCGATGCCACGGTGGCGGCCGGCAAGATCGGCGCCAACGGCACCATCGACACCACCACGGCCCAGGCGCCTGTGACCAGCTATGTGCTGACCAATGCGGGCCTGGAAGCCGGTGTCTCGCTGCAGGGCTCCAAGATCACCAAGATTGTCGAGTGACCGATTGCCGGGGAGGGCGCAATGCTCTCCCGGTACGTCAAAAAAAACCGGCCGAGGCCGGTTTTTTCATGGGCGGACAGCGGGGTGCCCGCCAGGGCGGCGCGTCTACTGCCCGCGCTGGCCTTCGGTCAGCGTATCGAGCTGGAAGCGCCCCGACTGGTCCCACAGCCAGGTGTCGGTATAGGTCACCTTGCCCAGGCGCACGGGCGCCGGAAAAGGCGCCGCGGCGCGGACCGTGCGTTCGATCTCGGCCACCACCTCCGGCGCATGGCTGGGCGCGCGCAGCCAGTGCAGGCGCTGGATGCGGCCGCTGGCGTCGAGCTGCACCTGCAGCACACCCACGGCATACAGCATGGGCGGCAGCGTGCCCTTGTAGATGCGCTGGCCGTTGAGGTCGTAGATTCTGCGTGCGGCATCCTGGCGGTAGGCCTGGGCCGTGGTCGCATTCGAGGCGCCGGGCGCCGGGCCCGTTCCGATGTCGGGCGCGGTCTTGCAGGCCGTGACCAGCGAGGCGATGGTTGCCACCAGGCCGGCCCACAGCCAGGGGCTGCGCGGCTTGCCGGGCAGGGGGGAGCTGCCCGAAGGCATTTCAGGGGTCTCAGACATGGCGCCAAGCGTATCCCGAAATCCGGTACGGCCGCCAGAGCCTGTGCAAATCAATGTGGCGCCGCTGGAAAAATCCGCAACAGATTGCCCGGGGCGGCCTGGCCAGCCCGGTGGTTGCCCGCGCAGATGCCGCCGGCTATCCGGGCTTTGTTAGCGCGCCCATATGCGAATCCATCTACCGGTATCCCCAAAATGGGAGAACATGGGCGAAATGGTGCGGGCTTGCGGAAGTCGTCCCGAGAGCGCCCCTGCAACGAGCGGATTGAACAGACATGTGGAGCGAGACATACAGGCAGGTGCTGGACCGGCTGCGGCAGGAGCCGCTGTGCTGGGTGCAGATCGATCAGACGCAGGGCTCGGCTCCGCGCGAGGCAGGTGCGTGGATGGCGGTTTTTGCCGAACAGGTGTTCGGCACCATCGGCGGCGGCCACCTGGAATGGCAGGCCATTGACCAGGCCAGGCAGTTGCTGGCGCGGTGGCGCACGGAAGGCGGCCAGGCCGAAGAGGTCACGCACCGCTATGCCCTGGGCCCGAGCCTGGGCCAATGCTGCGGCGGTGCCGTCGGCTTGCGCTTTGCATTTTTCGAACAGGGCCGGCAGGAGCAGCTGCGTCCCTTGCTGCCCATTCCGGATGCCTGCGTGGCACTGTTCGGCGCCGGCCATGTCGGCTATGCGCTGGTGCGCATTCTTTCCAGCCTGCCTTACCGCGTCATCTGGGTGGACAGCCGCGATGCCATCTTTCCCGAGCAGGAGCAGATCGGCGTGCAGTGCGAATATTCCGACCCCGTGCAGGGCGCGGTGCAGGATCTGCCGCCGCAGTCCCAGGTGCTGATCATGAGCTTCAGCCATGCCGAGGACCTGGAGATCGTGGCCCAGTGCCTGCGGCGCCAGCGCCTGCAAGGCGATCTGCCCTATATCGGCCTGATCGGCAGCAAGACCAAGTGGGCGACCTTCAGGCGCCGCCTGCGCGAGCGCGGCTTCAGCGACGAGGAACTGGCGCATGTCACCTGTCCCATAGGCGTGCCGGGCATCGACGGCAAGGAGCCCGAGGTGATTGCAGTGGCCGTGGCGGCCCAGCTGCTGCAGAACCGGGGCAGCCGGGCCATGGCGTAAACTCCTGCAGTGCGCTTGCCGCGGGTGCGACGGCATGGTCCCGCGTTCAGGCCAGGCCATGCAAGGCCGGCGGCTTCTAACCCATTTGCGTGTCATGAAAGCCATCGCGCGGCCAAAAGTTCATCGATATAAGGGAAATCTCTAGGGTGGGATATCCCGAAACTGGATGATCTGGATCAGAAAAGTGCATACACTTTCTGTCCACAAACTGGTCGCAGCGGTGCCCCGTGATCTTTCACTCCCGGGAGCGCGGCCTTTTACCTTCTGCTCAGAGCGCCCGCAGTGGTGAGCAGGTTGTCGGCAGCCCCACGCTGCCAAGGTTGAGAGCTATGGAAAGCTACATTCTCGACTGGGCTAACCTGCTGTTGCGGTGGCTCCACGTCATTACGGCCATTGCCTGGGTCGGTTCTTCGTTCTACTTCGTGTTCCTGGACAGCAGCTTGACGCCGCCTGTCGATGACGACCTCAAGAAGCAGGGCGTCAACGGCGAGCTGTGGGCGGTGCACGGCGGTGGCTTCTACCATCCCGTCAAGTTCAACGTCTCCCCTCCCAAGATGCCGGACCACCTGCACTGGTTCTACTGGGAAAGCTACACGACCTGGCTGTCGGGCTTCGCGCTGCTGACGGTTTCCTATCTTTGGAATGCCAACATCTACCTGGTCAACCCCGGCGATCCGAACGGCATGAGCTCGGCTGCCGCCATTGCCTCGGCGCTGTCCTTCCTGGTGGTGTTCTGGCTGCTGTACGACTTCATCTGCCGCACCTTCGGCCAGAGGAAGAACGGCGACGCCATCGTCGGCGCCATGGTTCTGGTGCTGGTGTGCATTGCGGCCTTCCTGGCCTGCCACATCTTCCCCGGCCAGGCCGCCTTCCTGCTGATGGGCGCGATGATCGCCACCTCGATGAGCGCCAACGTGTTCTTCTGGATCATCCCCGGCCAGCGCAAGGTGGTTGCCGCCCTGAAAGCCGGCCAGCCCGTCGACCCCATCCATGGCAAGCGCGGCAAGCAGCGCAGCGTGCACAACACCTACTTCACGCTGCCCGTGCTGTTCGCCATGCTGTCCAACCACTATGGCTGGCTGTATAGCCACCAGCTGAACTGGCTGGTGCTGATCCTGATGATGTTTGCCGGCGCGGCCATCCGCCAGTTCTTCGTGATGCGCCACGGCTACAAGCTGGGCCGCAACAGCCATCCCTGGCCCTATGCCCTGGTCGGCGTGCTGGTTCTGATCGGCGTGTTCTCCTGGCTGAAGCCCGCTCCGGCGGCTCCCGCGGCTGCACCGGCGCCCGCTGCTGCCCCCGCACCCGCCGCAGCACCTGCTGCCGCAGCGGAAGGCACGCCAGCTCCGGCAGCCGCCGAGCAGCCCGCTGCCGCGCCTGCCGCCGCAGCCGGTGGCAGCATCGGATATGCCCAGGTGGGTCCGTTCTTCCAGCAGCACTGCGTGGTGTGCCACGGCGCTGCCATCCAGCAAAAGGGCGTGCGCCTGGACTCGGCCGAAGGCGTGAAGTCCCACGCCCAGCAGATCTACCAGCAGGTGGTCCAGCTGCGCAAGATGCCTTTCGGCAACCCCGGTTCGCTGACCGAGGACGAGCGCAACATGATCAAACAGTGGTACGAATCGGGCGCTTCGGTGAACTGATGCGCTGCTGATACAGCCAAGCCCCAAAGCCGCTTCTTCAGGAAGCGGCTTTTTTGTTCCTGTATCGCACCGAGCCGGCAAGGCCTTGCTCACAGGGCGAGGGATATGCCGGTTGTTGACCTGGCTCAATGCGGTGGTGGCTGGCGGACGGCAAAGTGGCGGCCATGTTCACTCTGCCATCCATGTCGCAACTGACCGCCATGTTCGGGCAACCCGCGGTGTTTGCTCCAGGCTCGTGGCTCAGGCGGCGCCACGCACCGATGGAACATGTGCTGTATCTCGAGAGCGGCTGCGTGCTGCTGGGCGTGGCGCAGCAGGAGCAGATGCGCCACCAGCTGGGACGCGTGGAAGGGCCGCTCTGGCTGGATGCCGCATTCGCCATGCAGCAGCACCTGCCTTGCATGGACATGCAGGCCCAGAGCCATGTGCGTGTGCACTCCATTCCCGTGGCAGCATTCCGGCAGGCACTGGCCGAACTGCAGTCGCCGGTGCAGATGCTGCTGCAGGACCTGGCGCGCGCCTATTGCACGCAGGCGGAGCTGGCGGTCAGCCGCCTGGCGCAGGACGCCGAGGCGCGGTGCGCCCAATGGCTGCTGCACCATGCGGTGCCGCACGAAAAGGGCAGCCTGCGCGTGACGCTCCATGCCCGCAAGCAGTCGATAGCCGCCCAGCTGGGCATGGCTCCCGAAACCCTGTCGCGCATCCTGCGCCAGCTGCGCGAGCGCGGCTTGATCGGCGGGCGTGGCAACGTGATCGATCTGCCCGAGCCGGGTGCTTTGCGTACGCTGGCGCTGGGCTCTTTCTGACACGCGCCGCGCAGGCAGCGCCGCCGGCGCCATGGCTGGCCGAGAGGATGGCTCAGGGGTTCCTCCCGTTGGATAACGGTTGCCATCTTCCTATATTGGGAGCTCATGTCCGAGCGCCCTCCGCATCCTTCGTCAGAGCCGCCCTGGGTGGTTCCGGAGCAGCCCCTTGCGGCTGCAGGGGAGAGGCTTTCTCCGCGCAAGCCGGGTGGCAGGCCTCGCGGGCCCGGGCCCATTGTGCGCAGCATGCTGCTGATGGCGGCCCTCACGGCCATCGTGCTGAGCATCGGCCTGGTCTGGTGGAGCGTGCATTCCACGCGGCAGTCGGTGGTGGAGCATGCCTTGCCGCTGCAGACCCAGGCCCTCGAGCAGATGGGCCGCACGCTGGCATTTAGGCTGGAGCAGCAGCAAAAGCCCTTACAGGCCCTGGCCAGTGCGCTGGCGCCGCATGTTGCAGAGCCGCGCGCAGTGCTGCAGTCTATGCTGCAGCAACAGGTTTCCATGGGGCGGCTGTTCGAGCGCCTGCAGCTGGCCGATGCGCAGGGGCAGTTGCTTGTCAGCCTGCAGGGCGGGCAGGCCCAGGCGCTGGACGGCCTGACCGGGCCGGAGCGCGATGTGCTGCGCCGTGGCCTGGAGGATGGCAAGCCCTTGACCAAGGTCTGGATGCACCCGGATGGTGCAGATGCCATGCTGGACATGCTGCATGTGGTGCCTTTGCGCGATGAGCAGGGCAGGCTGGTCGGCGTGCTGGGCGGCAGCCTGCAGATGCCGGCCCAGGCTTTTCTGCCCGCGGCCGCCGGCACGGACAACGACGAAAAGGCCGGCCTGCTGGTGCTGGGCGCGGATGGCAAGATCATTGCCGGGAACGAGCGCGGACACTGGCAGCTGGCCGGCAGCTCCGAAACGCCCTGGATGCGCGATGCCATCGATGCGGACTGGATCAAATCGGTGCAGGTGGGGGCGGTCGGCGAGCAGCGCGGCCAGCAGCTGTGGAGTGCCGTGGCCTTGCCCTGGACGCAGTGGATTCTGCTCAAGGTTTCCGATGTGCAGGCCTTGGCACCCGGGCTTACGCAGCGCGAGCAATGGACCGTGGTTGCCGTCGCAGTGGCCGCGGCTGTGGCCCTGGCACTGGTCCTGGCCCTGATTGCCTATCCCTTGACCGAGCTCTATCGCCGCTCGCAGCGAGCCCTGCAGAGCCAGCTTGTGGACGAAGTGGATGGCAGTGTCCGGGGTTCCCTGTGGTGGCGGCGCCTGTCCGAGCATGACTGGGGCGAGGCACAGGCCTTGCGCAATGCATTGCAGGCCCTGGGGCGGAGCCGGGAAGTGCAGCAGGAAAGACAACAGGAGATGCAGCTGCAGCTGCAGACACTGATGGACTATGCACCCGTCGGGCTGGTGGTGACCCAGGCCAGCCGCATCCAGCGCGTCGGCATGCAGGCGGCCCGCATCCTCGGCTATACGCCGCGCGAGCTGCAGGGCATGCCGGTCCACCGGCTCTGTTCCTCTTCCCATGTCTATGAGCAGCTGGTGCAGCGCATACGGCGCGACCTGGACATCTATGGCCAGTTCGACAGCGAAACCTGCCTGCAGCGCAAGGATGGCAACGTCGTGTGGGTACGCATCCACGGGCAGAGCCTGCAGCGCATGCGCCGCGGCTGGGAGGTGCCCAAGCGCGAGGCCCGGGAAGACTTTCTGGTCTGGGAGGTGGAGGATGTCACCACGCAGCGACTGGTGCGCGAACAGTCGGGCTGGAAGGCCATGCATGATCCGCTGACCAAGCTGCCCAACCGTGCCGCCTTTGCCATGCGGCTGCAGGAGTGGCTGCGCGAATGCGCCGAGGCCACTGCGGCGGCCGGCATGGATGCGGGCGAGCCGGCCGAGGAAACCACGCATGGCGTCATCCTCTATCTGGATCTCGACCATTTCTCCCAAGTCAACCAGCAGGGCGGCCGACAGGCGGGCGACGAGGTGCTGGGCCATATTGCCCGGCTGATAGAAGCCTCGGTACGTCCGCAAGGCTGGGTTGCGCGGGTCGGGGGAGACGAATTCGCCGTGCTGCTGCCTGGCGCCACCCAGCAGGAGGGCATGCGCACGGCGCAACTGCTGTGCATGGCCGTGCAGGACTGGGAAGGGGCATGGAACCTGATGGGCGTGAGCATCGGCCTGCTGGTGATCGATGCCCGCCGGTACACGGTGGCCGCAGCGCTCAAGGCGGCCGACATGGCCTGCTACGCGGCCAAGCGCAAGGGGCGCAACCGGGTGGAGGTCATGACGCAGGCAGCCTAGCCAGGGTGCAGGCCATGGGCCACAACCCGCCACTGTTCATATCCGATGTTTTGCCTTGAATAAACCGTTTCCGTGCTGACGGCCGGCGGCGAGTAGGTTACGCTCGCGCCTGATTTTTACGCGTCAGAACTTCATACAAGAGACAACGCTGCGGCCGCGGGGCCCTGCGCCCATGCCTATGCGTGATCAGACCCTTTTCGACAAGATAGACCTGCACCTCATCCGCGTGCTGCATACCGTGCTCACGGAACGCAGCGTTTCTCGCGCCGCCCTGCGCCTGGGCATGCACCAGCCCGCGGTATCGGCCGCCCTGCGGCGGCTGCGCGAGCTGGCCGGGGACCCGCTGCTGGTGCGTTCGGGCGCGCAGATGCAGCCCACGGAAGTGGGACAGCGCATGATGCAGCCGGCTGCCGACATCCTCCGTGCTGCCGAGGGCCTCTTCAGCGATGCGCGCCATTTCGATCCGCGCACCTCGACACGGACCTTCCGCATCGCCGCCAGCGACTATCTGGATCCGCAGTTCCTGCCGCGCCTGGTGGCTGCCATCAAGCTGGAGGCTCCCAACTGTCCCGTGGACATACTGCCGCTGAGTGCGGAGTCCCATTACGAAGGCCAGCTGGCCCAGGGAGAGGTGGACGTGGTGATCGGCAACTGGCCGCAGCCGCCCCAGGGCCTGCACATGGCACGGCTGTTCGAGGACGAGGTGGTGTGCCTGGTCAGCCCCAAGCATCCGGCGGTGCGCCGTGGCTGGGACGTGCAGCAATGGCTGGAGGCCGAGCATATTGCGCCCACACCGGCCTATCCGGGCGCACGCGGCGTGATCGACGAGCAGCTGGCCGGCATGGGGCTGCAGCGCCAGGTCACGGCGCGTTGCGCGCATTTCAGCCTGATTCCCGACATGGTGGCATCAAGCTTGCTTGTGCTGACCTCGGGGCGATTGTTCTGCGAACGCTTTTGCGAGCGCCTGCCTCTGGTCATCCTGCCTTCTCCTGTGGAGTTTCCGCCACTGGTCTATTACCAGTTGTGGCACGCTCGTTCGCATGCGGGTGCTGCCACGCGGTGGTTGCGGGAAGTGGTACGGAATGTGGCTTTAATGCTTCGAAATCAATAGTTTGCACACACGATGGATGTAAGCTCCCGGACCTGGATGTGTCAATTGGTTGTTTAAATTGAGAGACA
This sequence comes from Comamonas sp. w2-DMI, assembly GCF_040187735.1. Taxonomy (NCBI): domain Bacteria; kingdom Pseudomonadati; phylum Pseudomonadota; class Betaproteobacteria; order Burkholderiales; family Comamonadaceae; genus Comamonas; species Comamonas sp. w2-DMI. The sequence continues at coordinate 22,411 of NZ_JBANEL010000026.1, forward strand.
ATCCAGCGATGAATCCCCCCCACACCCCTTCCTCGCCGATGGAGACGCCTGCGCGTCTGCAATTGGCAGGTATTACCAAGCGATACCCGGCGGTGGTTGCCAATAATGGGGTATCGCTGAATGTTCGCCCCGGAGAGGTGCATGCCATTCTGGGCGAGAACGGCGCTGGCAAGTCCACGCTGATGAAGATCATCTATGGTGCCGTCAAGCCCGACGAAGGCAGCATCTTCGTCGACGGCAAGCCTGTACAGATCCGCAATCCCCAGGAGGCGCGCCAGCTGGGCATTGCCATGGTGTTCCAGCATTTCAGCCTGTTCGATACGCTGACCGTGGCCGAGAACGTCTGGCTGGGCCTGGACAAAAGCATGGCACTGGCCCAGGTGGTCGAGCGCATCGCCGCCACGGCACGCGACTACGGCCTCGAAGTGGATCCGCACCGCCCGGTGCACACGCTGTCCGTGGGCGAGATGCAGCGCGTGGAGATCATCCGTGCGCTGCTGACCAATCCGCGCGTGCTGATCCTGGATGAGCCCACCTCGGTGCTGACTCCGCAGGCCGTGGAAAAACTGTTCGTCGTGCTGCGCCGGCTGGCCTCCGAAGGCTGCTCCATCCTCTATATCAGCCACAAGCTGCATGAAATCCGTTCGCTGTGCACGGCCTGCACGGTGCTGCGCGGCGGCGTGGTGACGGGCGAATGCAATCCCGCGCAGGAAACCAATGCCTCCCTGTCGCGCATGATGATCGGCTCCGAGCCGCCGCAGCTCGAACACCGCAGCGCCAGGGTCGGCGAGGCCGTACTGCGCGTGCAGGACCTGAGCCTCAGGAGCCAGGATCCGTTCGGCGTCGACCTGCAGCACATCGCGCTGCAGGTGCGGGCCGGCGAAGTGGTCGGCATTGCCGGCGTTTCGGGCAACGGCCAGAAGGAACTCATGTACGCGCTGTCGGGCGAGGACACGCGCGCGGACGCCGAGATGATCCAGGTGCTTGGCAAGGGCGTGGGCCGCATGGGACCGGCGCGCCGCCGTGGCCTGGGCCTGCACTTCGTGCCCGAGGAACGGCTGGGGCGCGGTGCCGTGCCCGGCATGGGGCTGGCGCACAACCTGCTGCTGACACGCAAGACGGCGCTGGGCAAGGGGGGGGTGGATGCGCATGGGCCAACTGCAGGCCCAGGCGCGCGACATCATCGCCCGCTTCAATGTGCGGGCCGGGGGACCGAATGCCGCGGCACAGTCGCTGTCGGGCGGCAATCTGCAGAAGTTCATCGTGGGCCGCGAGATCGATGCCAGGCCGCGCTTGCTGATCATTTCCCAGCCGACCTGGGGGGTGGACGTGGGGGCTGCCGCGCAGATACGCGGCGAAATACTGCAGCTGCGCGATGCCGGCTGCGCCGTGCTGGTCGTGAGCGAGGAGCTGGACGAATTGTTTGAAATCTGTGACCGCCTGCATGTGGTGGCCAAGGGGCGGCTGTCGCCTTCCGTCGCGCGTGCCGACGCCACGGTGCAGCAGATCGGCGAGTGGATGAGCGGTCTGTGGGATGGGACAGGCGCCTCGGCGCAGGGAGCTGCACATGCTTAAGCTCGAACAGCGTCCCCAGGCCTCGAAGTTCTGGACCTATGGCTCGCCGGTGCTGGCGCTGCTGATCACGGTGCTGATCGGCGTGGGCCTGTTCGTCATCCTGGGCAAGGACCCGGTGCGCGGCCTGCAAGCCTTCTTCTGGGAGCCGGTCAAGTCCGGCTATGCGCTGGGCGAACTGGCCGTCAAGGCCACGCCGCTGCTGCTGATCGCCCTGGGGCTGGCCGTGTGCTTCCGCTCCAATGTCTGGAACATCGGCGCCGAGGGCCAGTTCGTCATCGGCGCGGTGGCGGCTGCCGGCATGGCGCTGCTGGCCGACAAGAGCACGGGTCCCTGGATCGTGCCGGCCATCCTGGTCGCCGGCGTGCTGGGCGGCATGGCGTGGGCGGGCATCGTGGCATTGCTGCGCGACCGCTTCAACGCCAATGAAATCCTGGTCAGCCTGATGCTGGTCTATGTGGGCACGCTGGTGCTCGGCTATCTGGTCTACGGCCCCTGGAAGGACCCCATGGGCTACAACTTCCCGCAGACCAAGACCTTCGAGCGCGTCACCCAGATTCCGCGCCTGGTGCAGGGCATGCGCATGAACATCGGCGTCGTCATCGCGCTGCTGGGCTCGGGCCTGCTGTGGGCCTTTCTGTTCCGTACGCGCGCCGGCTTTGCGCTGCAGGTCGGCGGGCTGGCGCCGGCAGCCGCGCGCTATGCGGGCTTTTCCTCGCGTAAGGCGCTGTGGACGGCGCTGCTGATTTCGGGCGCCACCGCGGGCCTCGCGGGCGCGCTGGAAGTGGCCGGCCCGCTGGGCCAGCTCACGCCCTATGTGCCGGCTGGCTATGGCTTTGCGGCCATCATCGTGGCCTTCGTGGGGCGCCTGCACCCCGTGGGCATGATTTTTTCCTCCATTCTCATGAGCATGTTCTATATCGGCGGCGAGCTGGCGCAGTCGCGCCTGGGCCTGCCCAAGGCACTGACCGGCGTGTTCCAGGGGCTGCTGCTGTTCACGCTGCTGGCCTGCGACACGCTGGTGGCCTACCGCATCCGCTGGATGGCACAGAAAGCCGGCCCGGCCGTGGCTGCAGCGAAGGGAGTCCGCTGATGGAATCCTATGCACTGCTTCTGGGCGCCACGCTCAGCGCCGGCACCGTGCTGGCGCTGGCGGCGCTGGGCCTGCTGATCAACGAGAAGGCGGGCATCGTCAACCTGGGCGCCGAAGGCATGATGCTGTGCGCCGCCATTGCGGGCTTTGCCGCCGTGGTGCATACGGGCAGCACCTGGCTGGGCTTTGCCGCCGGCATGGGCGCGGGCGCGCTGCTGGCCGCCATCTTCGGGTTGCTGGTGATCTGGCTCAATACCAACCAGTACGCCACGGGCTTGGCCCTGTCGCTGTTCGGCGCCGGCTTCTCGGCCTTTCTGGGCCTGGGCTATGTGCAGGCCAAGCTGCCCGAGCTGCCCAAATACGCCGTTCCCGGCCTGGCCGACTTGCCCGTCGTGGGTCCGGCGCTGTTCACGCTGCATCCGTTGGTGTACGGGGCCGTGGTGCTGGCCATTGCCATGGTGTGGTTTCTGTACCGCACGCGCGCGGGCCTGGTGCTGCGCGCCGTGGGCGAATCGCCGTCCTCGGCCCATGCCCTGGGCTACCCGGTGCGCCGCATCCGCCTGATGGCCGTGGTGTTCGGCGGCGCCATGTGCGGCCTCGCCGGTGCCTATATCTCCACCGTCTATACCCCGCTGTGGGTGGAGGGCATGGTTTCGGGCCGCGGCTGGATCGCGCTGGCGCTGACGACCTTTGCCACCTGGCGGCCCGCGCGCGTGCTGCTGGGCGCATACCTGTTCGGCGGCGTGACCATGCTGCAGTTCCACCTGCAGGCCACGGGGCTGCAGGTGCCCAGCCAGGTGCTGTCCATGCTGCCGTATCTGGCCACCATCGTGGTGCTGGTGCTGATTTCCCGCAATCCGACCTGGATACGCGCCAACATGCCTGCCTCGCTGGGCAAACCCTTCTACCCGGGCTCCTGAGCCTGGATCGACTTCACCCTTAGAACTACGTTTGAGAGGAATTTGCAATGACCACACTGCGCAAGCGTGCCCTGATCAAGATGATCGGCCTGTCGGCCGTTTCGCTGGCTGCCCTGACGGCTTGCGGCAAGAAGGACGAGGCCCCGGCTGCACCTGCTGCAGCGCCTGCCGCCCAGGCCCCGGCCGCCGACAAGCTCAAGATCGGCTTCATGTACGTGAGCCCCATCGGCGACGGCGGCTGGACCTTCCAGCATGAGCTGGCACGCAAGGCGATCCAGGAAAAGTTCGGCGACAAGATCGAGACCTCGATGGTGGAAAGCGTGCCCGAGAGCGCCGATGCCGAGCGCGTGATGCGCGACATGGCCGGCCAGGGCAACAAGCTGATCTTCGCGACCAGCTTCGGCTACCAGGAGTTCGTGCAGAAGGTCGCAGCCGACCTCAAGGACGTGAAGTTCGAGCATGCCACCGGCTACAAGATGGGCGACAACGTCGCCATCTACGACTCCAAGACCTTTGAGGGCGCCTACCTGGCCGGCATCGTGGCTGGCGGCATGACCAAGACCAAGACCGTCGGCGTGGTGGCCTCGGTGCCCATCCCTGAAGTGGTGCGCAACATCAACAGCTTCGTGCTGGGCGCCCAGAGCGTGGACCCCTCGATCAAGGCCAAGGTGGTCTGGGTCAACGAATGGTTTGCGCCTCCCAAGGAATCCGAAGCCGCGACCAGCCTGATCAACGGCGGCGTGGACGTGATGTACCAGAACACCAACTCGCCCGCCGTGCTCAAGACCGCGGAAGAGCGCGGTGCGCGCGCCTTCGGCAAGGATGGCGACATGAGCGCCTTCGCGCCCAAGGCCCACCTGGGCTCGGCCGTCATCAACTGGACGCCTTACTACACCAAGGTGGTCGAAGACACGCTGGCCGGCAAGTGGCAAGGCGGCTCCTACTGGTGGGGCGTGAAGGAAGGCGCGATGGATCTGGTGAAGATCGCCGACGACGTGCCCCAGGAGATCAAGGACAAGGTCGAGAAGGCCAAGGCCGGCCTGAAGGACGGCAGCTTCGCGGTCTGGACCGGCCCGATCAAGGACAACACGGGCAAGGAGGTGCTGCCCGCCGGCCAGGTGGCCGACGAGCCTTTCCTCAAGGGCATCAACTTCTATGTGAACGGCATCGAAGGCTCCGTGCCCGGCGCCAAGTAAAAAACAGGAGCGCTTGGCGCTCCATTCAAGGCCCTCAGGGGCCTTTTTGCTGGGTATTGCGTCATGTCCAGTGCTTGTCGCTTTGTGGCAAACCATTGGTTACATCGGCCGATTTCTGCCTATATTGGCAGGCCACGGACCGCTCCGTTTCGGCGGAGCGGACTCCGGCGATGGCCTGGTTCTTGCATGCTGTTCTTCGCCTTCAAGGCATTTGCGTATTTCAACGATTCCAAAGGAAACCGAAATGACTGACTTCCACAAGCGTTCGCTGCTCAAGGTGGCTGCACTGTCGGCCGTGGCCACCGCGGCCCTGGTGGGCTGCGGCAAGAAGGAGGAGGCGAGCGCACCGGCCGCCGCTCCGGCACCGGCGCCTGCAGCGGCTGCTCCCGCTGCCGCCGAGCCGCTCAAGATCGGCTTCGCCTATGTGGGCCCTGTGGGCGACGGCGGCTATTCCTTTGCGCACGACCAGGCCCGCAAGGCGCTGGAGAAGGAATACGGCGACAAGATCAAGACCACCTATGTGGAAAGCGTGCCCGAAGGGGCTGATGCGGAGCGCGTGCTGCGCGACCTGGCCACGCAGGGCAACAAGCTGATCTTCGGCACGACCTTCGGCTACATGGACACCATCCAGAAGCTGGCGCCGGAATTTCCCGACGTGAAGTGGGAACACGCCACCGGCTACAAGACCGCAGCCAATGCCAGCACCTACGATTTCCGCACCTACGAAGGCGCGTATCTCGCAGGCGTGATCGCCGGTGCCATGACCAAGACCAACACCCTGGGCGTGGTGGGCTCGGTGCCGATTCCCGAAGTGCTGCGCAACATCAACAGCTTCACGCTGGGCGCCCAGTCCATGAATCCCAAGATCAAGACCAAGGTGGTCTGGGTCAACGAATGGTTCGCTCCCCCGAAGGAAACCGAAGCCGCCACCAGCCTGATCAACGGCGGTGCCGACATCCTGTTCCAGAACACCGATTCGCCCGCCGTGCTCAAGACCGCCGAGGAAAAGGGCAAGCGCGCCTTCGGCTGGGATTCGGACATGACCAGCTACGGCCCCAAGGCCCACCTGGCATCGGCCATCTTCAACCCCTCGGGCTACTACATCAAGACCACGCGCGAAGTGCTGGACGGCACGTGGAAGAGCCAGCAATCGTGGTGGGGCGTGAAGGAGGACGCCATCGACATCGTCTCCCTGGCGGCCGATGTGCCCGCCGAGGTCAAGGCCAAGGTCGAGGAAGTCAAGAAGGGCCTGAAGGACGGCAGCTTCCAGATCTGGAAGGGCCCGATCGCCAGCTCCGAAGGCAAGGAAGTCGTGGCGGCCGGCCAGGTGGCCGACGACAACTTCCTGCGCGGCATCAACTTCTACGTCAAGGGCGTGGAAGGCAAGGTGCCCGGCGGCCAGTAATCGCGCCACCGTCTGAAAAAGGCCGCCCACGGGCGGCCTTTTTTCGGTTTAGCGTTCACAATGGCACGACTTGCGCAAATCGGATTCAGGCAGCGCGTCCCGCGGGAAGTGCTTCCTGTGCATTCTTGCTTGCGTAAATGCTCAATGACCTTCCCATGATTGAAAAACAACTTTGGCATCCTGTGGCGCAGGCGCAGGATGTGACGAATACTCCTTTGGCCGTGCAGTTGCTGGGGCAGGCCATCGTGCTGTGGCGCAACGAGGACGATGCCGTCCAGGCCTTCGCGGACCGCTGCCCCCACCGTGGTGCGCGCCTGTCCATGGGCCGTGTCGAGAACGGCCGCCTGGAATGCCCGTACCACGGCTGGCAGTTCGCTAGCGGCGGCCGGTGCGTCAAGGTGCCGGCGCTGCCCGAGTTCACGCCGCCGCCCACGCAGTGCGTGAAATCCTTCGAGGTGCAGCAAGCCTATGGCCTGGTCTGGGTGCGCCTGGAGGCCGGGGAGCATCCGCTGCCCGCGTTTGCCGCCGAAGCCGACGAGCACCTGCGCAAGGTCAACTGCGGTCCTTATGACGTGGCCGCGAGTGCGCCGCGCATCATCGAGAACTTCCTGGACATGTCCCACTTCGGCTTCGTGCACGAGGGCTGGCTGGGCAGCCGCGATGCCACGGCCATCGCTCCCTACGCCGTCGAAGCCACGGCCACCGGCGTGCTGGCCACGGGCTGCAAGGCCGTGCAGCCCCAGTCCAACCTGCACTCCACCCAGGCCGCGGAGGTCGAATACAGCTACGAGGTAACGGCGCCGTACACCGCGCTGCTGACCAAGATTCCCGAGGAGGGCTCTTCCAGGCAGGGGTGGCGCGAATCCATTGGCCTGTTCATCTGCCCCGTCACGCCCGAAACCAGCCGCGTCTGGTTCCGCCTGGCCGTGGCAGACTTCGAATCCAGCGACGCGCAGCTGCAGAGCTTCCAGCACACCATCTTCGTGCAGGACCAGCCGGTGCTGGAATCGCAATTGCCCAAGGCTTTGCCGCTGGATCCGCGTGCCGAGATGCATTCGGCCGCGGACCGCATGTCATCCGCCTACCGCCGCTTCCTCAAGGCCCAAGGCATCACGTTTGGAGTCTGCTGATGAAACATTCCGTGCCCCGGATCCATGCTGAACATCTGCCCGCGCTGCTGCGTGCCATGCCCAAGGCCGAGCTGCACATGCATATCGAGGGTTCGCTGGAGCCCGAGCTGATCTTCGCGCTGGCCGAGCGCAACGGTGTACAGCTGCCTTACGCCGACGTGGAGGCGTTGCGCGCGGCCTATGCCTTCACCGACCTGCAGAGCTTTCTGGACATTTATTACGCGGGTGCCAGCGTGCTGCTGCACGAGCAGGACTTCTACGACATGGCGCGCGCCTATCTCAACCGCGCCGTGGCCGACAACGTGGTGCACACGGAAATCTTCTTCGACCCGCAGACGCATACCGCGCGCGGCGTGGGCATGGAGACCGTGATCAACGGCCTTTACCGCGCCTGCCGCGACGCGGAGATCGAGCAGGGCATCTCGGCCTCGCTGATCCTGAGCTTCCTGCGCCACCTGAGCGAGGAAGAGGCGCTGCAGACGCTGGAAGACGCGCTGCCGCTGCGCGACCGCTTCATCGGCGTGGGCCTGGACAGCAGCGAGGTGGGGAATCCGCCCGAGAAGTTCGCGCGCGTGTTCGGGCGCTGCCGGGAACTGGGCCTGCACCTGGTGGCCCATGCGGGCGAGGAAGGGCCGCCGGCCTATATCTGGGGCGCGCTGGACGTGCTGCATGTGGAGCGCATCGACCACGGCGTGCAGGCCGAAAAAGACCCGGTGCTGATGCAGCGGCTGGTCGACGAGCAGATTCCCCTTACGGTCTGCCCGCTGTCCAACCTCAAGCTCTGCGTGGTCGATTCGCTGGCCGCGCACAACCTGCCGCAGTTGCTCAAGGCCGGCCTCAAGGTCACGGTCAATTCGGACGACCCGGCCTACTTCGGCGGCTATGTGAACGAGAACTACCTGCAGCTGTTCGAGGCCACGGGCATGGGCGCCCAGGAGGCCTACCAGCTGGCGCGCAACAGCCTGGAGGCCAGCTTCGTGGCCGCTGCGCAGAAGGAGCAGTGGATCGCATTGCTGGACGAAACGTTCGCGCAGTTCGCGCGCCGGACCGGAGACGCGTGAATCCCTCCCGTCCGGCGGCGGCCGGATGGGCGCTGCCGGCTTCTATGTCTGCGCCAGGGCCTGGCGCAGGCGCTCGGCAAAGCGGTTGAGCACGGGCATGCCGGGCTCCTCGCGCTTCCAGGTCAGCGACAGGCCATCGCCCGCCTTGCGCGGCAGCACATGCAGGTGGAAATGGAACACCGTCTGCCCGCCTGCGGCGCCGTTGGCCTGGAACAGCGTGATGCCCTCGGGCTCCAGCGCCTGGGCCGCTGCGGCGGCGATGCGCCGGGCGGTCTGCATCACGGCGCCGGCTTCCTCGGGCGTGAGTTCCAGCAGATTGGCCGCATGGCGCTTGGAGGCGATCAGCACATGACCTTCGCAGGCCTGGCCTATGTCCATGAAAGCGATGGTCAGCTCGTCCTCATAGACTTTGGCCGACGGAATGTCGCCGTTGACGAGCTTGCAGAAAATGCATTCGCCGGCGGGGGATTCATCCACGAACATGGGCATCGAGGTCTCCTTGCGGTTCTTGAAACGGCCTATCTTATGCGCCGTCGCCCGTGCGCCACTGCCGCCGGCGCTGCAAGGCGGTCTGTCCGGGAAACCGCTTCAGTGTGCAGTCCGCAGGTGCTGCGACACGGCCTGGGCCAGCGCGACCAGCCCGTCGTCGGTCCTGAGCACATTGTCCTGCCGTGTGATGGCCTGCCCGGCCGTGGCCGGACGCGCCCGCGTGTCCGGATAGGTACCGAACTGCACGATGGTCAGTGCGTGGGCCGGGTCCACGAGAATGCGCTGGCCGAAGCGGCCCGATGCGATCACGGCGCCGCGCACTTGGATGGGATGCCACCAGAAGTCGGCATAGCCCGTACCCGAAGGCATGGCCCGGCCCGATTGCCTTACGCGCGCCTGGTTGGCGGTCGACGGCGTGGCAAGAATCCGCTCGATGGCCTGCCTTGCCACGACCTGGCGCCCCTGTGCCTGCCCCTGGTTGCGGATCAGCTCGCCAAAGCGCGCGGCGTCGCGCAGCGTGCTGTGCAGGCCACCCGACGCAAACTCGCTGCCGGCTGCATCAAGCGGGTAGTAGGCCTGGTCCTGTGCGCCCATGGGCTGCCAAACCATGTTTCTGACTAGGTCCGACAGCGACCGGCCTGTCACGCGCTGCAGCGCCCAGGCCACGGCCTCCGTGGAGCCGTTTTGGTAGTAGAAGATGCCGTTAGCGGGCGGCTCCGTGGCCTGGGGCACTTTGAGGAAGCCATGGATGGAGTCCGGCATGCCGCTGCGGGCCGGCAGCAGGCCGGCAGCGGCGAACATGCCAATGTCGGGCGGCAGGGCCTGCGGATACGCCAGGGCCAGCTGCATGTCCATGTTCTGCTGGACCGATGCCTGGCCGAACGGTGAATCACGCAGCTCTGGCACATAGGCGGCCAGCGGGGCATCGAGGTCGATCCTGCCTTGCTGTGCCAGCTGAACGGCGATCAGGCCGACCATGGATTTGGACATGGATGCCCAGCTGTGCACATCGCGCGGCCGCATGCCGTTGAGATAGCGCTCGTAGATGATTTTCCCCTCATGTATGACCAGCAGTCCGTCCACATGGTTTTCGGCCAGATATTGCGCCATGCCGAAGTTCTGCCCGTCCGGGGTTTTGATTGCCAGTTCTCTGTCCTGAATCGGGGTGCCAGAGAAAAGGGGCGAGGCGACCAGTGCATTGGGAATCGTCGAGGTCGGCACGATTTCCCGGGCATTTCTCAGGCCCCAGCGGATATTCTCGGGAAGCAGCCAGTTTTCCCGGGTGATTTTCATCTCGGGATGGAGTGGCCTGCTTCTTTCACTGAATAATGGATTATGGGCTTCTTCAATATCTGAACTGGCTGCGGATGATAATGAGCTGGCGGTCTGGCATCCGCAGACAAATGCCATGCCGGCGGCCGCGAAAATGTATTTTGCGCAGAATAAGGGGCGAGATATGGGCATGATTTTCAATGACGGCAATAATGGTCAGAAGGAGTGGCGAATGCCCGCTGCGATGAACCGCCCCGAGCTGCTGCCGGCGGCCTCGATGGGCACGCCGCCCAGCGCCACGGCCGCGCCGCCCCGGTTGTTGACGCCCAACAGGCGCCCGTACAGTTCCGTGCGCTTGCTCAGCGCATAGTCGTACCCCAGGGTCCAGACGGTCTGGCCGCGGGCGCTGGCCTCGACCCTGCGGTGCGCCACTACGGCCATCAGCCGGGACTGGACGCTCGCCTGCCAGGAGATACCACCGCTTCTCAGCGTGGATTCCCGGGTGGCGCTGTGGTTGGATCCGGATTGAGCGATGTTGGCCGAAAGCATGAGCTCCGGCCTGATCCGGTAATACGCGCTCAGCGCCTGGTATCGCGAAGTGATGGGCGTTGCAAGGGGCTGGTCCGTGCTCGCGGTCCGCACATTCTGGAAGGAGTAGGCCAGATAGAAACTCCTGTCTTTCCAGCCCAGGCTGCCGCCATAGAGGTCGTTGAGCCGCTGGCTGCTGCTGCCCTGTTCGCCGAAGGAATAGGCGAGGATGGCGAAGAAGTTCTGCTCCGGCGGTGTCATGTAGCGGATCATGTTGCTGCCGCGCGAGGCAAAGGCGCGCACGCCCTGCTGGCTGTCTACGATGGAGCGCAGGTTCAGCGGCGAAAAAGTCGCATTGAGCACATAGGGATCGGCCTGGACGATGCCGATGAACATCGGCGTGTACATGCGCCCGAAGTCCACCAGGCCCCAGCGGCTGGTAAGACCTATGCTGGACTGTCGAAGGAAAGCCAGGGAGCCGTCGGGCGCCTCGCCGGACCCGGTATCAGCGCCTATCCCTGCTTCCAGGTCGAAGCGCGCCTTGAGCCCGCCGCCCAGATCCTCCACACCCTGAAAGCCGATGCGTGAACCGGCATTGCCACCTTCATTGAGTTTGGTGATGGATTTCGAGCCGGATTTTCCATAGCCGACATACATATCCATGATTCCATATATCCGGGTCTGGCTGTTCTGAGCCATGGCCGAAAATGAAAACAGAAGCATTGCCAGAAACAGGCGATATTTTCTGTATGTCGAGCTGGTTCGAATCGGGGGACTGGTCCGCATGCTGTTTCCGTCTGGAGGGGAATGCGGAGTATGGAGTTGCTTCTCCATTTATAGAAATACTTTTTATTTATGCGCGGGCATAATTATTTCTGATATTGAGGTTTGGCCGGATATGCAAACCATCGAAGAAATAAACGGATATTCGCATGGAACTTGCGAGCAAATATTTTTTTCTGGAATCAAATAACGAAAAAATATATCCGGGCAATGGGGCGGCAAGGCGCAAACTCCGGTGCTGCGCCGGCCATCCATGTCGTCGGTGCGGGGCAGGGCCGCTTGGGTGGCTGCGCAATGCTTCGTAAACAATAGCGTGCAGCGCCTGATAGCTGCTGTTTCTGATATGCAATGGTTTTGCAATCAAGATATGCCAAGCGCAACAAGCTATGCTTTTTGATGAAGATGCGTCTGTCGGCGCCGCAAGCGGACAGGCGCCACGCCACAATTGCGCCAAACCATATAGCCCTTATAAGGGTCGCCGTGCGCCGTGCGACGGCACCCGCGCGTAAGCTTGTTCCCATGAAAATCTACCGTAGTGCCCTGTTGCGCTTTGCCGATGACGGCCAAGCCGTGTATGACTCCGATGGCCTGCTGGCCGTGGCGCCCGATGCGCAAGGCGTGCAGCGCGTGGTGGCCGCGGGCAGCTGGCAGGCGCTGGCGCCCCAGTACATCGACCGCGAGGGCGTGCAGCGCATCGACCTGCCGGGCCGCCTGCTGGCCCCCGGCTTCGTGGACCTGCATATCCACTATCCGCAGACCGATGTGATCGGCGCGCCCGCGTCCGGCCTGCTACCCTGGCTGGAGAACTACACCTTCCCGCATGAATCGCGTTTTGCGGACCGCGCCTATGCGGACGGCGTGGCGGACTTCTTCATGGACGAGCTGCTGCGCAACGGCGTGACCACGGCGCTGGCCTTTGCCACCTCGCACCCGACCTCGGTGGACGCCATCATGACGGCCGCCCGCCAGCGCGGCATGCGCATGATTGCCGGCAAGGTGCTGCAGGACCGCAACAGCCCCGACGGCGTGCGCGACGATACCGAGCAGGGCCTGATCGACACCGAGACCCTGATCCAGCGCTGGCATGGCGTGGACCGGCTGGGCTATGCCATCACGCCGCGCTTTGCGCCTACCAGCACCGACGCCCAGCTGCGCGGCGCCGGCGAGCTGGCCGCCAGGTATGGCGACGTATGGATCCAGTCCCATGTGGCCGAGAACCTGGACGAAGTCGCCTGGGTCAAGCAGCTGTTTCCCGAGTCACGCAGCTATCTGGCCGTCTACGACGACTTTGGCCTGATGCGCGAGCGCGCTGTTTACGCCCACAGCATCTGGCTCGATGAAACCGACCGCAAGCTCATGCATGACACGCGCTCGGCGGCGGCCATCAGCCCGACCAGCAACCAGTTCCTGGCCAGCGGCTACTTCGACTACATCAAGGCCGACGAGGCCGGCATGCTCTACGGCCTGGCCAGCGACGTGGGCGGCGGCATGAGCTTCTCGCCGTTCCGTACCATGCAGGCCGCCTACGTGGTGGGCCGCGAAAGCCTGGCCAAGCAGGGCCTGAGCCTGGCGCCCGGCCACCTCTGGTGGCAGCACACGGCAGGCGCCGCGCGCGCCCTGGGCCTGCAAGGCGTGATAGGCAATCTGCAGCCGGGCTGCGAGGCCGACTTTGTCGTCATCAATCCGGGCTGCACGCCGCTGCTGGCGCGCAAGACCGGAGAAGCCCGCAATCTGGACGAACTGCTGTTCGCCATGATCATCCTCGGAGATGACCGCCTGATTGAGCAAACCATTGTTTCTCAAGCAAAATAGGAGTCTTGCGCTTGATTCATGAGCGCACGACGCTATGAAAAATCAAGCGATACAGGATTCCCAATGAGCATCAAGAGCGACAAATGGATCCGCCGGATGGCGGAGCAGCACGGCATGATCGATCCCTTCGAGCCCGGTCAGGTGCGCCAGCTCGACGGCAAGAAGATCATCAGCTACGGCACCTCGAGCTACGGCTACGATATCCGCTGCGCACGCGAGTTCAAGGTGTTCACCAACATCCACAGCACGGTGGTGGACCCCAAGAACTTCGACGAGAAGAGCTTTGTGGACTTCGAGGGCGACTACTGCATCATCCCGCCCAACAGCTTCGCGCTGGCCCGCACGGTCGAGTATTTCCGCATTCCGCGCGACGTGCTGACCGTCTGCCTGGGCAAGAGCACCTACGCGCGCTGCGGCATCATCGTCAACGTCACGCCGTTCGAGCCCGAGTGGGAAGGCTATGTGACGCTGGAGTTCTCCAACACCACGCCGCTGCCTGCCAAGATCTACGCGGGCGAAGGCTGCGCCCAGGTGCTGTTCTTCCAGGGCGACGAACAATGCGAGACCAGCTATAAGGACCGCAACGGCAAGTACCAGGGCCAGCATGGCGTGACCCTGCCCAAGACCTGATCGCGGCTTGTCCGCCCGCTGAAGCCCGCGGCCTTTGGTTGCGGGCTTTTTTCATGGCCGCTCAGTCCTGCCAGCGCACGGTGTTGCGGCCGGCGGCCTTGGCTGCATACAAGGCCTCGTCGCTGCGCCGCCGCATGGCGCTGCCGTCGTCGCTGTCCGTGCTGTGCAGGGCGCTGGCGCCGATGCTGATGGTGACGGTGGCGCCATGCTGCATGGGTTTTTCGGCCACCATGGCGCACAGCTGCCGGGCCAGCTCCATGGCTGCTTCGGCCGAGGTGTCGGGCAGCAGCGCCATGAACTCCTCTCCGCCCATGCGGGCCAGTACATCGGATTGGCGCAGGCGCGCGCCCAGCAGCCGGGCGACATGGCGCAGTACCGCATCGCCCATGTCGTGCCCGTAACGGTCGTTGATGGACTTGAAATGGTCGATGTCCACGCTCAGCAGGCACATCGGCCGCTGGCTGCGCCGCGCCAGCGCCAGGGCGAACTGCAGCTGCGATTCGAAGCCGCGCCGGTTGAGCAGGCCGGTGAGCGGATCGCTATGGGCCAGCCGCTGCAGCTCGGCATTGGCCTGCTGCAGCTGCAGCGTGCGCTCGGCCACTTGGGCCTCCATGGCCTCGTTGGCCGCGCGCAGCTTGGCGATGGTGCCGCGCAGCGTCAGCGACAGATGGCGCACTTCGCGGCTGCTGTGCAGCACCGGAATTTCGGCCGGCTGGCCGTTCCTGTCCCGCGCATAGGCGGCGCGCGCGAGCTGCTTCAGGTCCTGGCTCAGCCGCCGGGCCGCCAGCCAGGCAATGCCTGCGGCCAGGAAAGCGGCGGCCAGGCCGGCGGCCACGATCTTGACCATGGCCTGGCGCGCGGGCGCATAGGCTGTGGCCAGCGGTTGGCGGGCCACGATGCGCCAGCCCAGGTCGGATGCCGCGTTGCGCGGCTGCAGTGTCACGGCGGCCGTCAGGAAGCGTTCGTCGCTGTCCTTCCAGCGTGCAATCTCGGCCTGGGCCTGCAGGGCCGCAATGTCGGCTTCGGCCGCATGCAGCTTGAGCGGCAGCTCCTGCCCCAGGCGGGCAAAGGGCTGCATCTGTCCGTTGGGGCCGTAGATGAGCCGGCCGTTGCGGTCGAAGATGAACAGCGAGATCCGGCGTTCCTGCGCATTGCCGGGCAGCAGGCTTTCAATGGTCTCGCGTACCCACCCCCAGCTGCTGTAGACGCCCAGCACGCCGATGATGCGGCCCTGCGGATTGATGGGGGCCGAGAAATCGATGAAGCGGTGAGGCTCGCCGTTGGCGGCAGGCGGCAGCAGCCGGGCCAGATGCGGCGCCTCGTGCACGTCGCTGACGTGCAGGCCCGCAAGCCCGTGCCGGAACCACGATCGGCTCTGTACCTGCTCTCCTGCAAGCTGGCCTTTGGTGGCACTGCGCACCACGCCCTGGATGTCGCTGACGCCGATCCAGGTGCTGAAAGGCAGGGTCGATTGCAGGCGGGTCAGCAGGGCGCTGACGCCGGGCGCGGAGAGGCCTTGTTCCCACAGCTCCCTGGAGCCGGCAAGCACTTGGACGGTGCGTGTGCGGTCGAACAGGCCGTCGGCCAGCAGCCGGGAGGCGTTGGACGCGACGGTATGCAGCGAGGCCGCGGCGTCGCGCTGCATGCGCCAGCGCAGCAGCTCCGCGAAGCCCACCGACATGCAAACGGCCAGCACAACCATCAACGAGCCGAACACGAGAGACAGCTGGGCGCGCAGGCCCAGGCGCTGCCAGCGCGAGGCGGGCTGCGCTGCGAAGGGCTCTGTCTGAGAGGTTTCGGTGGGGGAATTCAATGGAACCTCGCTCTCGTCATGGAAGGATGCGGGGTAATTGCTCCCTGGAAGATAGCATGCCGGATGCTGGCTATGGGCTGGCTGCGGCTTGCCGGCGCGCCATGCGCAGCGCCAGCCGCGTGGCGGCCAGATCCCAGCCGCCCCAGCCGCAGGACTTGAACAGTACCGGCGTCCGGGGGCGCGGCCAGTCCTGGGCCAGGACCGTTTCCAGCGTGGGCAGCCCCTGGACGGCGATGCCGGCCTGCAGCAGGTCGCCTGCTTCATGCCGGGCATCCTGGGTATCCACGACGATGAGGCCCCGGTCCTGCATGTCACGGCACAGCGCGGGTGCCAGCTCCACCATGGCCGGGGTGAAGGCGCCGACCGCGCAGACAAAGGCATCGTCGCGCGGTGCGTCGTGCAGCACCACGGCCTGCGCAGGCGTGCAGGTCACGATGAGCGGGCAGTGGCGTGTGGCCGCAGCCAGGTCGGCGGCCACATGGGCCTGCAGGCCCAGTTGCCGGGCCTGCTCCACCAACTGCTGCGCGCTTTTCTCGCTGCGCGAGGCGATCCAGACTTCGCGGGTGCCCAGGCCGCTGGCAAAGGCCTGCAGGTGGGCGCTGCCCTGCACGCCGGCGCCCACGATGAGCAGCGGCCCGTGGGGATTGGGCGCCAGCCGCCTGGCCGCCAGCAGAGAGACGGCGGCCGTGCGCCGCGCCGTGACAGTGGGGCCGTCCAGGATGAGCCGGCGTTCGCCCGTGGCGACATCGAACACCACGATGTCGCCCTGAATCGTGGGGCGTGCGGTCTGCGCATTGGCCGGCGTGAAGCTGATGAGCTTGGTCATGGCCAGCTGCCCGTCGGTGGCCGGCATGCAGAACAGGGCGCCGTCCCGGGCCAGCGGCATGACGATGCGTGCCGGCACGTGGATGGCGTCCGAGTCGCGCAGCGACAGCAGCAAGGCGGCAATCTCGTCGGCCAGGGCATTCCAGGGCAGCACGGCGGCGGTGGCCCGGGCGTCCAGCGCGTCGGGCATGGGGCTTGGAACATGGGTCATGCCCGCAACTGTACACAGCAGGCCGCCGGCAACCAATGGCGCGCGGCCCGGGAGGCGACTGGCGCAACCGGCTGACATGGCGTGGCGGCAACAGGGCCGTTGGGCGAGCCTGTCCGGCGAGCGACAATAGCGCCTGTCGCATCCAACAGATTTTGCTTTTCATGTTTGGTTCTTCTTCCCGTACCGGGCAACGCAGCGAGCCCACCTGGACCCAGGCGCCGGCCAGCGCCTCGTCCTCCGAGCCCGCATGGCATGACAGCGAGAGCACCCGCGCCGTCAGACAGCCCAGCCGCGTGCAGGGCCAGGCGCAGCGCCAGCCGCCGGGCCGGGGCTGGCTCACGCTGGCGCTGGCGGTGCTGGGGCTGCTGGTGGTGGCCTATCTGCTCATGCGCATGTTCGACGTGGTGCAGGAGCAGGTGGCGCGCAACCATCCGGGGGCCGGGCCGGCCACCATCGGCCTGATGCCGGCCCATGGTGCGGGCCAGTCCGTCAGCGGGCCGGTGAAGTAAAGCGTTATCGCAGGATGGAGAGCACGGTGTCGGCCGTGCTCGGCAATGGAACAACACGGCCCTGGCAACTGCCGGGCTGGTCGGGACAGCAAAGGAGTGCTCGCCATGAGATGGGAAGGAAACCGGGAGTCGGACAATGTGGAGGACCGCCGGGGAGAGGGCGGAGGCGGCGGCTTTCCTATCGGCGGCCGCGGCATCGGCATCGGCACGGTGGTGCTGGCGCTGAT
Source organism: Comamonas sp. w2-DMI (assembly GCF_040187735.1). Classification (NCBI taxonomy): domain Bacteria; kingdom Pseudomonadati; phylum Pseudomonadota; class Betaproteobacteria; order Burkholderiales; family Comamonadaceae; genus Comamonas; species Comamonas sp. w2-DMI. The sequence goes on from NZ_JBANEL010000026.1 coordinate 39,887, forward strand.
CGGCTGGGGCGTGTTCGGCATCAACCCGCTGACCACGATCGGCGTGCTCTCGGGCGGCGGCGCGCCCCAGGTGCAGCAGGCGCCTGCGCACCGGCCGCCGGGCGACGACCAGGGCGCCAAGTTCGTCTCCACCGTACTGGCGTCCACCGAGGATGTGTGGAGCCAGATCTTCAGCCAGGGCGGCTCGCAATACCGCAATCCCAAGCTGGTGCTCTATACGGGCGTCACGCCGACTGCCTGCGGCACGGGCCAGGCGGCCATGGGGCCGTTCTACTGCCCCGGGGACCAGAAGGTCTATCTGGACATGGACTTCTTCAACACCATGAGCCGCCAGTTGGGCGCGCCGGGCGTGTTCGCCCGCGCCTATGTGGTGGCCCACGAAGTCGGACACCATGTGCAGAATCTGCTGGGCATCTCGGGCAAGGTCGACGGTATGCGCGGGCGTATCAGCGAACGCGAACAGAATGCCCTGTCCGTGCGGCTGGAACTGCAGGCCGACTGCTTTGCCGGCATCTGGGCGAACAAATCGCAGCAGGCCAAGAACTGGCTGGATCAGGGCGATATCGAATCCGCGGTCAACGCAGCCCAGCAGATCGGCGACGACAAGCTGCAGCGCGAGTCCACGGGCGTGGTGCGGCCCGACAGCTTCACGCACGGCAGCAGCGCCCAGCGCGTGCGCTGGTTCACCCAGGGCTACAAGACCGGCAGCGTGAAGGCCTGCGACACCTTCTCCGCGCCATCGCTGTAAGGCCGTGCCGTGAAGCGCGGGCGTGTGAGGTTGTCACACGCCTGTCTTGCCTGACAGGCAGCGTGGCGGCAGCGGCGAAATTCCATCGGCCCGCGCCGGGGAATTTCCCTCTTGCTTTCATCCTGTAGCCCTTGGTTTCAGGCAGCCATTGCGCCGGTTTGGCGCAAAAACGCACACAGTGCGACAATTACGCCCTCAATGACAAGCTCTTTTTCCAATCTTCACCTGGCTGAGCCCCTGGCACGCGCTGTAGCCGACATGGGCTATGAGTCCATGACTCCCATCCAGGCGCAAGCCATCCCGGTCGTGTTGACGGGCAAGGATGTCATGGGCGCGGCCCAGACAGGTACAGGCAAGACCGCGGCCTTTTCCCTGCCATTGCTGCAGCGCCTGATGCGCCATGAAAACGCCTCGGCCTCCCCGGCGCGCCATCCCGTGCGCGCCCTGGTGCTGCTGCCCACGCGCGAGCTGGCCGATCAGGTGGCCCAGCAGATCGCGCTGTACGCCAAGCACACCAAGCTGCGCAGCACGGTGGTGTTCGGCGGCATGGACATGAAGCCCCAGACGGCCGAACTGAAGAAAGGCGTGGAAGTGCTGGTGGCCACGCCGGGGCGCCTGCTCGACCACATCGAGGCCAAGAACGCGGTGCTCAACCAGGTCGAATATGTGGTGCTGGACGAAGCCGACCGCATGCTGGACATCGGTTTCCTGCCCGACCTGCAGCGCATTCTTTCCTATCTCCCCAAGCAGCGCACCACCTTGCTGTTCAGCGCCACGTTTTCGCCCGAGATCAAGCGCCTGGCCAACAGCTATCTGCAGGACCCCGTCACCATCGAGGTGGCGCGTCCCAATGAAACGGCGTCCACGGTGGAGCAGCGTTTCTACAGCGTCAGCGACGACGACAAGCGCTATGCGATCCGCTCCATCCTCAAGCAGCGCGACATCCGACAAGCCTTCATCTTTTCCAACAGCAAGCTGGGTTGCTCGCGGCTCACGCGGGCGCTGGAGCGCGACGGCCTGCGCGCGGCGGCCCTGCATGGCGACAAGAGCCAGGACGAGCGCCTGAAGGCGCTCGAAGCGTTCAAGGCCGGCGAAGTCGACCTGCTGGTGTGCACCGACGTGGCGGCGCGTGGCCTGGACATCAAGGACGTGCCTGCGGTGTTCAACTACGACGTGCCCTTCAACGCCGAAGACTATGTGCACCGCATCGGCCGCACCGGCCGTGCCGGCGCCTCGGGCTTGGCCGTCACGCTGGTCACTAGCCATGACAGCCGCAACGTGGCCGACATCGAGAAACTCACCAAGAAGAAGATCGAGGTGGAGCGCTGCCCGATGGAGGATTTCCGTCCGCCGCGCACGAGCCGCCCCGGCCATGGCGAGGGCGAGCGCCGCCGCGAACGTGATGGCTACAGTGCCGCAGCCTATGGCCATCGCCCATCGCGCATGGCGCAGCGTGCGAACAATGCCGACCCGTTCTTCGACAAGCCGTACGAGCCCTCGTCGGCGGCAGAGCCTGCATCCTGGGAAAGCCAGCGTGCTGCAGCGGTCAAGAGCGTGAGCCCCAGCATCCGCCCCAAGCGCAAGATCGCCGCCTTGTTCAAGGCGCCCGTGGCCTCCTCCTGAGGCGCCGCGGAAAGAAGCTGGAAACGCCTGCCTTGCGCAGGCGTTTTTGCTGGTCGGTCAGCCGGATTTGCCCGGAGCCTGGGCCTGGGGGCAATGGACTTGTATGAGTTCGCGCTCGGCCAGCGCATCGCCGAGGCGCATCATGCTCAGGCAGCCACCCCAGACGCAGCCCGTATCCAGCGCCATCAGGTGCGGGCGGTTGATGTGGCCCAGCGTGGACCAGTGGCCAAAGGCCATGGTGACCTGGGCCGTTGCACGGCCGGGCACTTCGAACCAGGGCATCAGGCCTTCGGGGGCATGCTCGGCCGATTCGGCACTGTCGAAGTCCATGGTTCCTTCGCTGCTGCAAAAGCGCAGGCGCGTAAAGGCATTGACAATGCAGCGCAGCCGGTCGTTGCCCGTCAGTGCCGGATCCCAGCGATCGGGTTGATTGCCGTACATGGAGTGCAAGAAAGCTGCCAGCTCCGAGCTTTGCAAGACGGCTTGCACTTCGGCGGAAAGGTCCAGGCTGTCCTGCAGCGTCCATTGCGGCAGCACGCCCGCATGGACCATGAGCAGCGGCTCGCCCCTGGCGCTGACATGCAGGCGTGCCAGCGGCTGCTGGCGCAGCCAGTCGAGCAGCCCGTCCTTGTCGGGCGCATCGAGTACCTGAGACAGGGTGTCGCGCTTGCTTTGGCGCCGCAGGCCGTGGGCGGCGGCCAGCAGATGCAGGTCGTGGTTGCCCAGCAATACGCGCATGGAGTCGCCTGCGGCCATGCAGGCGCGCAGCACCTGTGCCGATTTGGGGCCGCGGTTGACCAGATCGCCAAGCACATACAGCGTGTCCCTGCTTGCGGAGAAATCCACGGTGTGCAGCAACTGCTCGAAAGCGTCGTAGCAGCCTTGAATGTCCCCGATACAGTAAATTGCCATGCTTTTCCTTCGGATGGATGAACGGGGATTTTCCGCCGTTTCCGGGTGATGCTGCAGCGACGCGCGGCATCGCGACGCGTTAAAGGTCATCTCCTTGCCATCCCGCCTGCCCTCCCGGGATCTTGAGGCCGGCCAGCCTTGCGGCGATACGACCCTGGAGAGCCTGCGTCTCCTTCGGGCGGGCCGGGATACGGAAACCTTTTCCATTACGGGTTCAACCTCTGGATATTGTTCATGTTAATGATTAATGGAGAGCCGGTGGATGTTGAAACAGGCCAGCCGATTTTCAACAGCATGGCATTCAGTATGGAGAATGCCGACTTCCGCGGAATTTCCGTTTCAGCGACAGAGTTCCTGCTTGTTCGATGCAAATGGCTGTCAATCTGCAGGTATAGGGTGCCGGTTTGACGATTTTTCACGCTTTGGATTTTGCGCGGGCATGAATGCCGGGAAATGAGGGCGTTGGGCGCCACGAAGCGTCGGGCCGCTTGGCGCAGGCGCCGTGGTGTTGTCCTTCTGGCAAGGCATGGGGGCCACAAGTGCGCGCTTGCTGCCGGTTTTCCCGCTTGGACAGGAGATGTTGACAGGGCCGGCCGCCCCTGGCCGGACCCGGGCTGGCCTTGTTCTGGCCTGGGGTTCTCCTGCGCTTCAAGTAGGGGCGCTGCAGCCGCCGGCGCATTAGAGCGGCCCGCTTCGCAAAATGGCTGGAGAGGCGATGCGGTGAAAGTCGGAAGCTTGGCAAAATCCCATGCCGCACCTGTCCGGTATATGGGCTGGAATATGGCTGGCGGCTGTGCTAATGCGTTGAAAATGTGGTTACTGCGTATGCTGGGATAATGGCCAAACTAATAACTGTACTTATAATTAACGGGTCTTAAATCAACAGCAAAGCGCAACCATGAGCACCTACAAGGAACTACTGAAGCAACGTGAAGATCTGGAGCAGCAAATCAAGGAAGCGCGTGCGCGCGAACTTGCGGATGCTGTGGCCAAGGTTCGTAGCCTGGTCGCCGAATACGGCCTGACCGCGGAGGATGTGTTTCCTCCCGCGCGTTCGCGTTCCTCCAATGCAGGCTCCAAGGTGGCACCGAAGTATCGTGATCCTGCGACCGGCCAGACCTGGACCGGCCGCGGCAAGCCCCCGAAGTGGATTGCAGATCAGGACCGCGAGAAGTTCGCCATCTGACTGGCTGCCCCGCGCATGTTGAAAGAACCCGCCCCGGCGGGTTTTTTTCTTTTCTGAAGCAGCGCAAAGACGGCGCGAACAGATGATCTGCATCGGGTTTGGCCCGCTTGGCACGGGCTTGGCCCGTTGCCGAGACGGCACAATATGAAGCCATGAACAAGCAGGTGTTGATAGCAGGAGGCGGCATTGGCGGGCTGGCTGCGGCGATTGCGGCAGCGCGTGCGGACTGGGATGTGCGCCTGTTCGAGCGCGCAGGGCAGTTTTCCGAAGTCGGCGCGGGCATTCAGCTGGGGCCGAATGTGGTGCGCTGCCTGCAGGCCTGGGGTCTGCAGCGGCCGCTGCAGCGGGTGATCGCCTCGCCGGGGGCGCTGCGTGCCTGCAGCGCCATCACGGGCAGGGAGCTGGGCCACCTGCCCTTGGGAATGGACAGCGTGCACCGCTATGGCGCGGCCTATGCCACCATCCACCGGGCCGATCTGCATGCATTGCTGCTGGAGGCATTGCAGGAGCAGCCTTCCGTCCATCTCAACCTGAATCAGTTCGTGAGCAGCTATGCGGAAAGCGATGGCGTGGTCACGATACGCACCAGCGGCAACAAGCTCATCGAGGGCGATGCGCTCATCGGCGCCGACGGCGTGCGCAGCAAGGTCCGCGCCCAGATGCTGGACGACGGGCCGCCGCGCATCACCGGGCATCTGGCCTACCGCGCCATGGTGCACCAGGCCCAGTTGCCCAAGCGCCTGCGCACCGGCGACGTCACGGCCTGGTTGGGGCCGCATCTGCATGCCATCCAGTACCCGGTGCGGCGGGGAGAGCTGCAGAACCTGGTGGTGATTGTCCAGGGGCCGGCACCCGAGGATCTGGACCAGTGGGACCATTCGGCCAATCTGCCCGATCTGCTCGTGCACCTGAAAGGCACCTGCTCCTATCTGCAGGATCTGGTTCAGCATGTGCCCGATGCCGGCGGCGAATGGCGGCTGTGGCCGGTGGCCGACCGCGTGCCGTTGGCGTCGCCGCGCCAGATGGCGCAGGGCCTGGTGGCCCTGCTGGGCGATGCGGCCCATCCCATGCGCCCGTATCTGGCCCAGGGCGCGGGCATGGCCATCGAGGACGCGGCCGAGCTGCAAGGCGCGCTGTCCATGCACGATCTGGATGTGAGCCTGCGCCTGCGCCGCTATGCGCTCAACCGCTGGCAGCGCAATGCGCGCGTGCAGGAGCGCTCGCTGCGCAACGGCCGCATCTTCCATGCGACCGGCCTGGTGCGCTGGGGGCGGGACCTGTCGCTGCGCATGCTGGGCAGCCGGCTCATGGATGTACCCTGGCTGTATCGCGGCAATAACTAGTCGCTGTCCTCGTCCCCTCCCGCGGACTGGTTGCCGGCCCCGGGGGCCATGGTGGGCGGGCATGGGGCTGCCGTTTTGGCCAGGATGCGCCCGCCTGTCGGGCGAAGAGCAGGGCGCCGAACAGCGCACATGCTTTGCCGCATGGTCGCGGCTGCCGCCGGACAGGCGCCCCGCACGCGGCAAGCGCTGCGGTCCACACAAATGCAGGGCTACTCGGTTCATGGGCCAGTTCGCGGATCGGCGTGGCGCCCCATTGGCGGAGCAAAAAATGCTTGACCTTTGAGCCTGCTTGAAGGTGAAGCTCCTGGCTTCTTTCACTCCCTGCATGAATCCATGTCCGTTCCCGCCTTTTCCACGAACCAATATCGGCGCCTCGTGCGCGCCAGCGCCTGGTACGACCTGCTTGTGACCTGGCCTTTCGCGCTGCCATGGACTTTTGCCTGGCTGCTGGGCCTGCTGGCCGGGGTGCACGCCATGCTGGATCTGCCCGGCAGCGTGCCTGCCGCCGACACCCTGCATGTGCTGCTGGCCAATCTGGTGGGTTCGGTCGTGGTGGCGTGGGCGCTGGCCCGCATCATCCAGCCCACGCTGCTGCTGGGCCGGCTCGATGCGCTCGCGCGCTGGCTGTTTGCCCTCTGGCAGGTGTATGCGGTGCTCCATGGTGCAAGCGCCATCGTGCTGGGCTTTACGGCGTTCGAGCTGCTGTTCGGCCTGCTGCAGCTATGGCGCGTGGCGGATGCCAAGAAGGGGGGCGCCTAGCCTTTCCTGGATAAAAAAATGAGCTGCCTGCGCTTGATGGGAAAGCGTTGCAAGCCTATTTCCTGGACTGCCCGGCCGTGCCGCGCAGCAGCGGCGACATGGGCAGCCAGCGGTAGGCCAGGCAGCCCACGACCAGCATGCCGGTCACCATGAGCATGACCATGCGGTAGATTTCCCAGCCCTGGCGTTCGGCCATGCCGGCCACCACGCCGGACAGCCATTGCATCAGCGCCGCGCCCAGGAACATGGCCATGGTGTAGACCGACAGGGCGCGGCCCGTGGTCTCGCGCGGGTAGGAGGAGCGCACGTCGGCATACAGCAGCGACGAGTAGCCCGAGAAAACGCCCATGGCAAAGATCAGCGCCACATTGACCACGGGGTGGTGGACAAAGGCCATCAGCACGAAGATGGCCGCCATGCTCAGGGCAAACACGATGATGCGCCGGCGGCGCAGGCCGGGCCCGGGGTCGAGGCGGCCGAAGGCCGAGGGCGCAAACAGCGAGATGACCGACAGGGCCAGCGCCACGTTGCCCGTGGTGACCAGCGAGAACTGGTAGCGGTCCATGAGCATGGGACTGAGCCAGAGGCCGCGCACCGTGAGGAAGGAGGCGTAGCCGACCATGCCGATCAGCACGATGCCCCAGGTATGGGGCAGCAGCAGCAGGCTGCCGAAGCCCTTGAGGGCCTCGACAAAGCCGGGCTTGGGCTGGGCGTCGCTGGCCAGCGGCGGCTCGTGCACGCGGAAAAAGATCAGCAGCCAGGATAGGGCGCACAGCACGGCCAGCACGCCGAAGCCGAAGCGCCAGCCCTGGTGCTGCACCAGCCAGGCCAGCGGCGTGCCGGTGAACAGCAGGCCCAGGCCGCCAAAGCCCATGCCCACGCCGGACATGAAGGCAAAGCGGTTGAGCGGGAAATGGCGCGAGATAAAGATGGTGCAGGCCAGAAAGGCCGGCGAGCAGCCCACGCCGATCAGCAGCTGGCCCAGCATCAGCCAGGGATAGCTCGTGGCCAGCGCGGACAACGTGGCGCCCGCGATCGCCATGGGAAACGCCGTGAGCACCGTCCGGCGCAGGCCGTAGATGTCCATGCCCACGCCCATGAGCAGCTGGGTGACGCCGAACGACAGGCCGAACAGTCCGGCAAACGAGCCCAGGGACTGCGACGAAAGCCCGAAGTCGTTGCGCAGCCCGTCGGCCATGATGGAGGTGACGGTGCGAAAGGCCTGGCTCAGCGCAAAGGCAGAGAGCAGGCACAGCAGCATGGCCCAGAGAACGCGGGAAGAAGGCGGGGCGGCTTGCGGGGAGATGGCTTCGGGGCTGGACATGGAGAGGGTGCCGGCAAGTGGATGCCTGCAGCATGGGGAAAGCAGGGAAAGGCAGGAAATCGTTCTAGCGGATTGTGCCTTTCCCGTCTGTCACGCAGGAGCGCGGTCCGGCCCGGCGGGGACTGCTTTCTGAAGCTGGCAGCCTTCGAAACCGGCGGCGCAGGCGCCCAGCCGTAGGTGTGCTCTTCTCCCTTCGGGAAGCCGCGCAGCGGCTCGGAAGGCTTCAAAGCTCCGTGCGCAGGCTCCAGATCTCCGGAAACAGCACCACGTCCAGCATCTTCTTGAGATAGCTCACGCCGCCCGTGCCGCCGGTGCCGCGCTTGAAGCCGATCACGCGCTCCACGGTGGTCAGGTGGCGGAAGCGCCAGAGGCGGAAGGCGTCCTCGATGTCGGCCAGCTTCTCGCCGAGCTGGTACAGGTCCCAGTGCTTGTGCGGGTCGCGGTAGACGGTGATCCAGGCCTGCTTCACGCCTTCGCTGGCTTCATAGGGCTGGGTCCAGTCGCGCTGCAGGCGGTCGGCCGGCACTGCAATGCCTTCGCGTGCCAGCAGCTGCAGCGCCACGTCGTACAGCGAGGGCGACTCGTAGGCGGCCTGCACCTGGGCCAGCAGGTCGCTGCGGTGCGCGTGGGGCTTGAGCATGGCCGCGTTCTTGTTGCCCAGCGCGAATTCGATGCAGCGGTACTGGTAGCTCTGGAAGCCGCTGGAGTTGGCCAGGTAGGGGCGCATGGCCGAGTATTCGGGCGGCGTCATGGTCGACAGCACGGTCCAGGCGCTGACCAGCTGCTCCATGATGCGCGAGACGCGTGCCAGCATCTTGAAGGCATCGGGCTTGGTCTCGCCCGAGGCATTGGCGATGGCGGCCGTGGCCGCGCGCACCTCATGCAGCATGAGCTTCATCCACAGCTCGCTAGTCTGGTGCTGGATGATGAACAGCATCTCGTCATGCGCGGGCGACAGCGGGTGCTGGGCGCTGAGGATCTGGTCCAGGTGCAGGTAGTCGCCATAGCTCATGTCCTTGCTGAAATCGAGCTGGGCGTTTTCGGAGCGGACAATGGCTTCGCCGCCATGCATGGGGCAGCCGGTGGATTCTGGGGTCATGGTCTCGTGCGTTGTTTTGTGGCTGGTGCGCAGCGTAACCGAAAGCACGGCAGCATTCCTGCAAATCCGGGGGCCGGGCGCTGCAAGAACGTGGATGCGGGCCCCGTGCATCCTGCGTACAGTGAAGTCCGATGTTTCATGAATGAACCAGCCCTGCATCCGAAGAAAGCCGACGCCATGCCTGCTACCGCCCAACGCCTTGCCGACCCGCTCAGCACCGCCGACGCAGACGGCCTGCAGCAGCAGATCACGCGCTGCTGCCGCTGGCTGGAGGCCGAAGATCCGCCGCCCGCGCTGCAAGAGCTTGCCCGGCGCACGGGCCTGAGCCCGTGGCAGCTGCACCGCGCCTTCAAGCGCAGCACGGGGCTCACGCCCAAGGCCTACGCCAAGGCCCGGCGCGGCCAGAACCTGCGCGCGGCGCTGGCGCCGGCGCGCAGCAGCTCGGTCACCGATGCGGCCTATCTGAGCGGCTACGAGGCCAGCAGCAGCTTCTACAAGGATGCGCCCGCCATGCTGGGCATGGCGCCCGGGGCCTTCCGGCGCAAGGGCGCCAACCAGACCATACGCTTTGCCGTGGCCGAATGCTCGCTGGGCAGCCTGCTGGTGGCCAGCACCGATCGGGGGGTGTGCAGCGTGCTGCTGGGCGACGATGCCCAGGCGCTGGTGCACGACCTGCAGCGGCGCTTCGCGGCCGCCGAGCTGGTCGGCGGCGATGCGCGCTACGAGCAGACCGTGGCCCAGGTGGTGGCCCTCGTCGAGCAGCCCCGCGTGGGCCTGGCGCTGCCGCTGGACATCCAGGGCACGGCCTTCCAGCAGCGGGTCTGGCAGGCGCTGCAGGCCATTCCCGCAGGGCAGACCATCAGCTATTCCGAACTCGCGCAGCGCCTGGGCATGCCGCAGGCCGCGCGCGCCGTCGCCAATGCGGTGGCGGCCAACCCGATTGCCGTGGCTGTGCCCTGCCACCGCGTGGTGCGCAACGACGGCAGCCTCTCGGGCTATCGCTGGGGCGTGGAGCGCAAGCGTGCGCTGCTGCTGCGCGAAGCCCAGCAGGCCAAGGCCAGGAACTCCTGAAAAGGGAGCAGCTGGCGCTTTCTGTTCCCATGTTTTGCAGTGATATTTATTGCAAACCGAGGAACGGATTGCGCAAGGCGCTTCCAATTTGATAGAAAACCGCATGCTGCTTGAAGTCTCTCTTGCCCTGCCCGAACCCTACCGTTTCGACGAATTCGTGCATTTCCATAACCGCGACGAGCAGCAGGTGGCAGAGCGCGTCGATGCCCTGGCCTGCAGCCTGCACAAAGCCATCATCTGGAAGCACCGGCCTGCCTTGCTGCAGCTGCAGTGGCAGCCAGGACGTGTGCGGGCGGGTCTGCATGCGCCAGGCGCCGGGCAGGCCAAGACCGACAGAGCCGCACTGCAGGCCATGGTGCAGCGCATGCTGGGCCTGGCCTATCCGCCCGGCGAGCTGGAGCGCGCCCATGGCGGCCACCCGGAGCTGGGGCCCTTGCTGCAGCGCCAGGCCGGCCTGCATGTGCCCGGAGCGCCCACGCCGTTCGAGGCGCTGACCTGGGCCATCACCGGCCAGCAGATCACGGTGGCCGTGGCGGTCTCGCTGCGGCGCAAGCTGATCGCCCTCGCAGGCGAGCCGCTGCGGTGGAACGGAGACCTTCCGGCGCTGCGCGCATACCCCGATGCGCAGCGCGTGGCGGCGCTGGACATGGAGACGCTGCGCGGCGCGGGCTTTTCGCAGGCCAAGGCCCAGGCCCTGCTGGCCGTGGCCCGGGCCGTTGCCGAAGGGCAATTGCCGCTCGACGACTGGGCGGCCCGCAGCGCCGCAGGCGCCTGGCGCCAGGAGGAAGTGGATGCGGCCACCGCGCAGCTGCTGGCCCTCAAGGGCATAGGGCCGTGGACGGTCAACTACACATTGCTGCGCGGCTACGGCTGGCCCGACGGCAGCCTGCACGGCGACGTGGCCGTGCGCCGCGCCATGGGCTTGCTCACGGGCAGCGCCCAGCCCGATGCGCGCACGGCCAGCGGCTGGCTGGAGCAGTTCAAGCCCTGGCGCGCACTGGTCGCGGCGCACCTGTGGGCCTCGCTGGCCGATACGGCGTATTGACGTAGTGAGTGCTCCTGCGCTCCGACCGGTGGAACTGGCGCGCACAGATCAGAGACGCCGAGCAAGAGCCGCCTCGCGGCGGGGGCGCCTAACTGAGGGCGTCGTCCCCTGGGGGAAGCCGCGTGAGCGGCTCAGGGGGGTTAAGTCACCGCGTTGAGGGTGTTGAACCCGGGCTGCTGCCATTCGCCCGACTCCAATACCTGGCGCAGGTGCTCGACGGCGTGCCACACGTCCTCGAAGCCCACGTACAGCGGCGTGAAGCCGAAGCGCAGGATGTCCTTGTGGCGTCCCGTGCCGTCGCCCTTGCGGAAGTCGCCGATCACGCCGCGGGCGATCAGCGCCTGCACGATGGCGTAGGCGCCGCTGTCCTTGCCTTCCACGCCCAGGCCTTCCTCGCGGGTGAGGCAGACCTGGGAGCCGCGCGCCGCATGCTCGCGCGGCGTGGCCAGGCCCAGTCCGTGGCCCTGGCAGCGCTCTTCCACAAGGCGGATGAACAGGTCGGTCAGGGCCAGCGACTTGGCGCGCAGCGCCGCCATGCCGCCGAACCGCTCGGCTTCGGTATAGATGTCCAGGCCGCACTGCAGCACGCTCATGCTGACCATGGGCTGGGTGCCGCACAGATAGCGCTGTATGCCCTGGGCCGGGTGGTAGTCGGGCACGAACTTGAAGGGCTCGGCGTGGCCGAACCAGCCCGACAGCGGCTGCCAGAAACGGTTGATCAGCCGCGGATGCGCCCAGACGAAGGCCGGCGCGCCGGGGCCGCCGTTGAGGTACTTGTAGCTGCAGCCCACGGCGAAGTCGGCGTCGGCGCCCTTGAGGTCCACGGGCACGGCGCCCGCGCTGTGGCACAGGTCCCAGACGCACAGAATGCCCCTGGCGTGGGCGGCGGCCGTGACGGCGGCCATATCGTGCATGGCGCCCGTGCGGTAGTTCACATGGGTGAGCATGGAGATGGCCACGTCGTCCTGCAGTGCGCCGGCGATCTCTTCGGGCTCCAGCAGCACCAGCTCCAGGCCGTATTCCTGGCAGACGGACTGGGCGATGTAGAGGTCGGTGGGGAAGTTGCTGCGCTCGCTGATGAGTTTTGTGCGCGCCGGGGCGTCTTCGCGGGCGATGCGCGCCGCGGCCGTGAGCACCTTGTAGAGGTTGATGGAGGTGGTGTCGGTGAACACCACTTCGCCCGCGCCCGCGCCTATCCAGGGCGCGAACTGGTCGCCCAGGCGCTCGGGCAGGGTGATCCAGCCGGCCTTGTTCCAGGAGGTGATCAGGCCCTGGCCCCATTCCTGCTGCACGACCTCGGCCACGCGGGCCGCCGCGGCCCTGGGCTGGGCGCCCAGCGAATTGCCGTCCAGGTAGATCACGCCCTGGGGAAGCGCAAAGCGCTCGCGCAGCGGGCGCAGCGCATCCTGTGCATCCAGGGCCTGGCACTCTTGCAAAGTGGTCATCGAAATTCCTTTTTGATAGCTGCCAGCGCTTGATGGACAAGCGCTACAGCCGGTTTACTCTTGATTTCTACAATGTTTGCCGAGGCAATTGTGCTTGGACAAGGCATGGTGCAAGCCAGGGATGCCGAGCAAGAGCCGTCTCGCAGCGGGGCGGCCCAGGCGAAGGCATCGTCCCCTCCCGCGAAGCGAGGGGGAAGGTGCGTGGCACCTCAGGGGATGCTTCTCAAGACGGCCCGGACCGGGGACGCATCGGCCTCGGTGAGCTTGAGCGGCAGCGCGATCAGCTCGTAGTCCCCCTCGGCCACTTCGTCGAGCACCAGGTTCTCCAGCACGCGCAGGCCGCGCGCGCGGATCACCATGTGGCTGTCCAAGGTCTTGCTCGTGGCCGGGTCGATGCTGGCCGTGTCGATGCCGATCAGCTGCACGCCCCGGTCGGCGAGCCGGGCCACCGTCTCGGGCGCGTAGGCGGCAAGATCCGGGTCCCAGCTGGTGGGGGCTTTCTCGTAGGTGCGCACCAGCACGCGCGCGGGCAGGTCGGCGGTGATGGCGTGTTCTATATGGCGCCACTTGATCAGCGGGCCGCAGCCCATGGCATGGATGACGCGGCAGGGGCCGAGGAAGGCGTCGAGATCGACATGGCCTATGCTGGCGCCGCCCGCGTCATAGTGCAGGGGCGCGTCGGCATGCGCGCCCACATGGGGCGACAGCGTGATCGCGCTCACGTTCACCGGGCAGCCCGGGCCTATGGTGGCGCACCACTGCTGCGAGTACGGCGTGTCGCCCGGGAACACCGGGGCCAGGGGGTGGATGGCGGGGGAGATGTCCCAGATCTGGCGTGGCATGGCCTTATTTCCTCCGGTACCAGAAAGCATAGATCAGCATCAGCAGCACCAGGAACGGCACGCCGACCAGCACGGTGGTGTGGAATTCCCGGGTGAAGTAGGTGGTCACGATGACGCCCAGCATCAGCACGGCGCCCAGCAGCGTGAACACCGGAAAGCCCCACATGCGAAACTGCAGCCGCTCGCCTGGATGTTCGCGCTGCCAGCGCGGGCGGAAGAACAAATGGGTGACGAAGACCATGAACCAGGCGAACATGGCGCCGAACATGGCGATCGACATCATCAGCTCCAGCGACTGCTCGGGTTTGAGCACATTGAAGACCATGGCCACGGCCATGCCCAGGCAGGACACGGCGATCGCGCCCAGCGGCACGCCGCTCTTGCTCAGGCGGCCCAGGCCGGACGGCGCATAGCCGCCGCGCGAGAGGCTGAACATCATGCGCGAGGTGACGTAGAGCTGGCTGTTCATGGCCGACAGCGAAGCCACCAGCACCACGAAGTTGAGCACGCCGGCCGCGCCGGGAATGCGCAGGATCTCCATCACCTTGACGAACGGGCTCTTGTCGGTGCCGGCCTGGTTCCAGGGCACGATGGCCAGCATGATGGCCAGCGACAGCAGGTAGAACAGCACCAGGCGCAGCACCGTGGAGCGAAAGGCCGAGGTCACGGCACGCTGCGGGTGCTCGGCCTCGCCGGCGGCGATGGCGATGGCCTCCAGGCTCAGGTAGCTGAAGATGGCCACGATCACGCCCACCCAGGTGCCCCACCAGCCGTTGGGAAAGAAGCCGCCGCCCGCCGTGTAGTTGGCAAAGCCGACACCTTCGGGGCGGGGGCCGGACAGCACATAGGCGCCGATCAGGATGAAGGCCACGATGGCCACCACCTTGACCATGGAGAACACATACTCGACCTGGCCGAAGGCCTTGACGCTGGTGGCATTGACGGCCGCCAGGGCCAGCGAGAACAGCAGCACCCAGACCCACTGCGGCACATCGGGGAACCAGTAGCGCATATAGAGGCCCACGGCCGTGACCTCCATGCCCACGGCCAGCACCACGGCGGCCCAGTAGGCGTAGCGCACCAGGAAGCCGGCCAGCGGGCCGAGGTAGTGCTCGGCATAGGCGCCGAACGAGCCCGAGGTGGGATGGGCCACGGTCATCTCGGCCAGGCAGCCCATCAGCAGCAGGCCGATCAGCGCGCCGATGGCGTAGCTGATGAGCACGCTGGGGCCGGCCACGCCGATGGCGAAGGCGCTGCCCATGAACAGCCCCGTGCCGATGGCACCGCCGATGGCGATCATCGCCATCTGGGCGGAGTTGAGCTGCTGGCGCAGGCCGGTTTCTCGTTGCTGTATGTCTTGGAAGGCGGCCATGGTGCGCTGCAGATCGGTGTGAAAGCGAAAGGCGTAAGTATCGGCGCTTTCAGCGCCATGCAACCGGCTCGGCCGTTCAGTTGCCGCCGCCAAGATAAGGCGGCCTAAGGACGGCCTAAGGACGGCCTAAGGGCGGCCGCCTCTTGCATAGCAGCCCGGCGTGAGCGCATGGTGGGCCTTGAAGGCGCGCTGCAGATGGGCCTGGTCGGCAAAGCCCATGGCGTGGGCGGCCTCGGCCAGCGCTGCGCCCGTGGCCAGCAGGCGACGTGCGCCGTTGATGCGCAGGTTCAGGCGATAGCTGCCGGGCGTCATGCCCGTGGCGGCCTTGAAGCGGCGGATGAAGCGCGTGGCGCTCATGCCGCACTCCTGGGCCAGAGACTGCACGGTCAGGCCTGCGTCGGGCTGCGCATGCAGCCGGTGCAAGGCGGACTGCAGCTCCGGGCCGGTGCAGTGCAAAGGCGCTGCAGCCGGCTGGGCGCAGCGGGCCATCAGCTGATCCAGGCCCTGGGCCAGCCGCTGCGCGGCAGCGGGGCCGTCGACGGGGCGGCACAGGCCGTCCACCAGCCGGGCGGTCTGCGCATCGTCCGGCGTGCGCCGTGCAAAGCGCAGCGCGGCCACGCCCAGCCGGGCATGCAGCCAGTCGGCGTCGACGAACAGCATGCGGTAGGCCCAGGATGCGCCGGGTTCGGGGTTGCAGGCATGCCAGGCGCCCGGCTCGATCAGCACCACGCCGCCAGCCGTCACGGGCTGGGGACCCTGGGCATGGTGGAACACGGTACGCCCCGCGTCCACGATGCCTATCGAATACTCGGCATGCATGTGCAGCCGAAAGCAATGCGGCGAAGCTGCGCTGTCGCGCAGCTCGGCCCAGGGCGCGGCCGGGTGGCGGTGAAAGCGGTGTGGCGAGGCGGAGACTGTCATGGGACGAGGGCGGCAAGAAGCGGTCATCATGCCAGCATGGCGGCCACGCTGGCCACCAGCAGCAGGGCCAGCAGGCGGTGGAACAGCCGCTGGCGGCGCGGCGTGGTCAGCTGGCTCGACAGGGCCTGGCCCAGCAGCGCCCAGCTGCCGACCCCCACCAGGCAGGCCAGCAGCGACATGGCGCAGAACTGCAGCAGCGCCAGGGCCGCATCGGCCTGCGGCAGCACGAACAGGCCGACGCCGGCCAGCGCCACCAGCCAGGCCTTGGGATTGAGCGTCTGCACGGCCGCGCCCTGCAGCAGCAGCCGCAGCGTGCGGGATGCCGGGCTTTCCCGATGTTGCCGGCTTTCCCCGGGGGATACATCGCCGGATGCCGCTTCTTCCGCTTCTGCCGCTTCGGCAGGCGCCCGCGCCAGCCGCCAGGCCAGCCACAGCAGGTAGGCCGCGCACAGCCATTCGGCGGTGGTGGACAGCCGGGGAAGCGCCTGCATCAGCCATTGAGCGCTCTGGCCCATGGCCCAGACCACGGCGGCATAGCTGGCGCTGGCGCCCAGCACATAGAAGGCGCAGGCCCGGCGGGAGCGGGCGGCGCCATGGCGCAGGGCCAGCACGTTGACGGGGCCGGGCGTGATGGCACCGACCAGGGTGAAGATGCCCATGGCGAGCAGGGAAGAGGACATGAGAGGTCGCGCGGACGCGGAACTGCAAAGGGCTGCAGTCTCGCGCCGCGCGCCTGTCCTGTATTGAACGCAATTGCGCGGCGGACCGGGCCGCGCAGGATCAGGGCAGCATGGCGTAGGCCACGATCTCGATTTTCATGCCGGGCACCACGAGGCCGGCCACGCCCATGCTGGAGCGGTTGGGGTAGGGGGCCTCGAAGAACTCCCGGTAGACGGCGTCAATGGCCGGCATGTCGGCCACCTCGGTCATGTAGATCAGCACCTGGGTCACGTCGGCCAGCGTGCCGCCCGCGGCCTCGACGGCCCGGCGCAGGTTGGCAAAGGTCAGGCGCGCCTGCTCCTCGACGGGGCCGGTGTGGATGCTGCCGTCCTCGCGCACCGGGCCGTGGGCCGTGAACAGCATGCTGCCGCTGGCCTTGACGGCCCAGGAGAACGGCTGCCGCAGGGGCGGCAGGCCTATGTCTATGACTTGCTTCATGGCGGGCCTCAACCCAGCACGTGGGCGATGGCGTCGGCCACATGCTGCACATTGGCCCGGGACAGGCCCGACATGCACATGCGGCCCGAGCGGATCAGGTAGACGCCGTGCTCCTCGCGCAGGCGGTGGACCTGGGGCTCGGTGATGCCGGTGTAGCTGAACATGCCGCGCTGGGTCAGCAGGAAACCGAAGTCGCGCCGCTCGCCGAAGCGCTCGTGCAGCGCGTGGTGCAGCTGGGCGCGCATGTCCTTGATGCGGCCGCGCATCTCGGCCAGCTCGCCGGCCCACTGCGCGCTGAGTTCAGGCGACTGCAGCACCTGCTGCACCAGGCGCGCGCCGTGGGTGGGCGGCGACGAGTAGTTGCGGCGCACCGTGGCCTTGAGCTGGCCCAGCACGTTGGCGGCCGTGGTGGCGTCGTTGCAGACCACGCTCAGGCCGCCCACGCGCTCGCCGTACAGCGAGAAATTCTTGGAAAAGGAGTTGGCCACGAAGGCTTGGGCACCGGCTTCGGCCAGGGCGCGCACGGACCAGGCGTCTTCGTCCAGGCCGTCGCCGAAGCCCTGGTAGGCCATGTCCACGAACGGGATCAGGCCCCGCTCCACGATCACGGGAATCAGCTGCTGCCACTGCTCGCGCGACAGGTCCACGCCCGTGGGGTTGTGGCAGCTCGCATGCAGCAGCACCACGCTGCCGGGCGGGATGCCGCGCAGCGTGTCCATCATCGCGTCGAAGCGCAGGCCGCCCGTGGCCGCGTCGTAGTAGGGGTAGCTGTGCGTGCGCAGGCCCGCGCCTTCGAAGATGGCGAGGTGGTTCTCCCAGGTCGGGTCGCTGAGCCAGATCTCGGCGTCGGGGAAGTAGCGCTTGATGAAGTCCGCGCCCACCTTGAGCGCACCCGAGCCGCCCAGCGACTGGATGGTGGCGATGCGCTGCGCGCGCACGGCCTCGTGGTCGGCGCCGAACACCAGGTCCTGCACCAGCTGGCGGTAGGGGGCGATGCCCTCGATGGGCAGGTAGCCGCAGGGGACTGCGTTCTGGCTCAGCGCCTGGGCGGCCTGGCGCACGCAGTCCAGCACCGGCAGGCGGCCCTGCTCGTCGAAGTACAGGCCGATGCTCAGGCTGACCTTGTCGGCGCGCGCATCCTGCTGGAAGGCCTCCATCAGCGACAGGATGGGGTCGCCCGGGTAGGGCGGAACATGGGCAAAGACGGAAGAAGAGGAAGGGGTCATGGTGGTCATGGGTTGCCAATGGAAATCGGGTTGCGGACTGCCTGTCAGGCCTTGGCCGAGGCGGCCGCGGGTGTGGCTGCCGCAGGCTTGCGGTACCACAGCGCATAGGCGGCGGCGAGCAGCAGCAGGAAGGGCACGCCGGTCAGCAGCGTGAGGCGGAACACGTCGGTGAACAGCGTGGACACCAGGGCCGCCAGCATGAGGGCCGCGCCCAGCAGCGTCAGCCATGGAAAGCCCCACATGCGGAAGGTCAGCGGCGCGGCGCCCTGGCGCGCACGGCGGGTGCGGAAGAACAGATGGGTCACGAAGATCATGAACCAGGTGAACATGGCGCCGAACATGGACACGGCCATCATCAGCATGAAGGACTGCTCGGGGTTGACGATGTTGAACAGCGTGGCCACGGCAATGCCCAGGCAGGACAGCAGCAGCGCCGGCAGGGGCACGCCGCGCGCATTGACCCGGCCCAGCACGGCGGGCGCATGGCCGGCGCGCGAGAGGCTGAACATCATGCGCGTGGTGATGTAGAGCTGGCTGTTCATGGCCGACAGCGCGGCCACCAGCACCACGAAGTTGATCACGCTGGCGGCGCCCGGAATGCCGATGATCTCCATCACCTTCACGAAGGGGCTGCCTTGCTTGCCGGCCGTGGCCCAGGGCACGATGGCCAGCATCAGCGCAATGGTGGCCAGGTAGAACACCACCAGGCGCACCATGGTCGAGCGGAAGGCGCTGGTGATGGCGCGCTGCGGGTCCCTGGCCTCGCCGGCGGCCACGGCGATCATCTCTATGCTCAGGTAGCTGAAGATGGCGATGATCACGCCCACCCAGGTGCCCCAGGGACCGTTGGGAAAGAAGCCGCCGTTGTTGACGTAGTTGGCGAAGCCCACGCCGGCGGGCCGGGTGCCGAAGACCACCCAGGCGCCGATCAGGATGAAGGCCACGATGGCGATGATCTTGACCAGGGAGAAGCTGTACTCCACGGCGCCGAAGGCCTTGACGCTCATCATGTTCACGCCGATCAGCAGGGCCGAGAACAGCACCACCCAGGTCCAGCGCGGCACCTCGGGGAACCAGTAGCCCATGTACAGGCCGATGGCCGTCACCTCCGTGCCCACGGCCAGCACCACGGCGGCCCAGTAGGCGTAGCGCACGAGAAAGCCGGCAACCGGCGCAATGTAGTGCTCGGCATAGGCGCCGAAGGAGCCCGAGGTGGGATGGGCCACGGTCATCTCGGCCAGGCATCCCATCAGCAGCAGCGAGATCAGCGCGCCCACGGCATAGCTGATGAGCACGCTGGGGCCGGCAAAGCCGATGGCGAAGCCGCTGCCCAGGAACAGGCCGGTGCCGACGGCGCCGCCGATGGCGATCATGGTCATCTGTCCCGCAGACAGCTGTTGCTTGAGTCCAGACTCTCTCTGGACGATTTCCTCAAAGGCCGGCATGGATGTCTCCGTCATGGTTTTGGCTTGGAGAGCGCATGCTAGGGGCCGTGTGGAGGAGTGATTTAATGGTTATCCATAAATCTGTTCAAAATTGGATAATCAATCCAATAAAAATTCAAAGAAACATATTCATATGCAAGAGAAGCTCGACAAGACCGACCGTATGCTGGTCCGGGCGCTGCAGGAGAACGCACGGCTGACCTCGGGCGAGCTGGCGCAGCGGGTCAACCTGTCGCAGTCGCCCTCCTGGCGGCGCATCAAGCACCTGGAGGACGAGGGCGTGATCACCGGCTACCACGCGGCGCTGAACCGGCGCGCCCTGGGCTTCGGCGTGCTGGCTTTCGTGATGGTGGCCATCGATCACCAGAACGAGGAATCGTCGCGCATCTTCGAGGAGGCCGTCTGTGCGATTCCCGAGGTGGTCATGTTCCACGGCATCTCGGGCCCCGAGGACTTTCTGCTGGTCGTCGTGGCGCGCGATCTCGACGACTACTCCGACCTGCTGCAGCGCA
The DNA here is from genome assembly GCF_040187735.1 of Comamonas sp. w2-DMI. Classification (NCBI taxonomy): domain Bacteria; kingdom Pseudomonadati; phylum Pseudomonadota; class Betaproteobacteria; order Burkholderiales; family Comamonadaceae; genus Comamonas; species Comamonas sp. w2-DMI. Next base: position 59,918 of record NZ_JBANEL010000026.1, read on the forward strand.
AGCTGCACCGCCTGCCGGGCGTGCGCCAGGTGCACACGCATTTCTCGCTGCAGGAATTCAAGGGGCAACTGGCGGGGCTGCCTGTTTGAATGCGCGCCCTGAGCGGCTGCACCGCTCGCCCTCCCGCTTCGCGCAAGGGGGCATCCGGGCAGCCGGCGACACCTCGGTGCGGGGCGGCGGGGCCGCCTAGTTCCTTCCTTGGGGTCCTTGGCCTTGGTGCATGCTGGTTTCAGGTGCGGGCAGGGCGCGCTGCGTGCTACAGCAGGCCGCTTTCCAGCGGCGGCATGCCATGGCGCTGGCGCACGCGGTTGCAGGCATCCGAGCCCGCAGCGAACTCGCGGCAGGGCGAGGGGCGCCATTCATAGATGCCGCAGTGCGCCTTCTCGCCCACCTTGCCCACCAGGGCCGCGCAGCGCGGGCGGGCCCAGTCGGTGCCGCGCATGCGGCAGGTGTGGTCCGTGACTTCCTCGATCAGCCCGGCAGGCACGCGCCCGCCATGCTCCTGGGATTCGTGCACGGAAAAGTCCACGCGGAACGAGGCGCAGCAGGCGCCGCAGGTCAGGCAGGGATGGGTCATGGAGGAGGGCGGCGGGGCAGAGTGGGCGAGCGATTTTGCGCGTGGCTGCGCAAGCTGGCGCGGCGGCTGCGGCAAGCCCGAGTGCGCCGCCCGGAAACCGCCCTCGCCCCCGCAAGTGCATGGCCGTGGAGGCAAGCGGACGCTGGCAGGTGGCGCTGATTTGCCCGGCTCGCAGCCGCCGGCGACAACGATGCGGAGTGGGGCACTCGGGCATCCGGATCATAATGAGAATAAAAATCAATAAAATGCACAACCATGAGTATTCTGCAGTCCACGGCCCCTGGCAGCGCGGCCCCCGTCAATCTCTCGGAGTGCGCCGCTGAATCGTCCCCGCTTCAGGCGCAAGCCGCACCGGCCGCAGCCGTGGCCACGGTCAGTCTCGACACGCTGGCGCGCCATGTGCCGGCCCGCGTGGTCGATCTGGCTCCCGCCAGCAATGTCGAGGAGCAGGAGCTGATGCTGCGGCTCATGGAGATCGGCTTTCTGCCTGGCGAGCGCGTGCGCATCGTGGCCACGGGCTTTCCGGGGCCGGATCCGCTGGCCGTGCGCGTGGGCGAAGCCACGTTCGCGCTGCGCCGCCATGAAGCATCCAAGGTGCTGGTGGCCGTGGAGGGCTGGGCATGAACGCGCGCGAGAATCCCGTGGCCGGCGCGGTGGTGCAGCCCATCGCCATCCAGCCCGTGGCCCAGGCCGCTTCGGGAGGCAGCCAGGCGGCGCTGCGTGCGGCCCTGCTGGGTAACCCCAACTGCGGCAAGACGGCGCTGTTCAATCTGCTGACCGGCGCGCGCCAGAAGGTGGCCAACTACGCCGGCGTGACGGTGGAGCGCAAGGAAGGCTGGCTGACCACGCCGGGCAAGCGCCGCGTGCGCCTGCTGGACCTGCCGGGCACCTACAGTCTGCATGCACACAGCGAGGACGAGCGCATCACGCGGGACATCGTCAGCGGCCTGCATGCGCGCGAGGCGCCGCCCGAGCTGCTGATCAGCGTCACCGATGCCACCCACCTGCGCCTGAACCTGCGCCTCGTGCTGGAAGCGCGTGCGCTGGGCCTGCCCATGGTGCTGGTGCTCAACATGAGCGACATGGCGCGCCGCCAGGGTATCGTCGTGGACCGCGAAAAGCTCAGCCAGGCGCTGGGCGTGCCCGTGGTGGAAAGCGTAGGCGTGCGCCAGGACGGCGGCAAGGAGCTGCTGGCCTGGCTGGACAGCGACGAGGCGCGCAACCTGCAGGCACCGCCTGTGGACGAGCGCTGGAAGCCCAAGGCCGGCCAGAGCGCCAAGGAGCAGCTGCTGGCGCTGCACCAGCAGGTGGCCGATATCATGCGCATCGCCGTGCAGGAGCCGCAGACGGACACCCAGCGCGACGACCGCATCGATGCCGTGGTGCTGCACCCTGTGTGGGGCACGCTGCTGCTGATCGTCACCCTGTTCCTGATGTTCCAGGCCGTGTTCAGCTGGGCCCAGCCCGTGATGGACGGCATCGAGGGCGCGGTGGGCAGCTTCGGGGGCTGGGTGAAGGATTCCATGCCCGAGGGCGTGCTGCGCAGCCTGCTGGCCGACGGCGTGATCGCCGGCACGGGCGCCGTGCTGGTCTTTCTGCCGCAGATCCTGGTCCTGTTCTTCTTCATCCTGGTGCTGGAGGATTCGGGCTACCTGCCGCGCGCGGCCTTCCTGCTGGACCGCATCATGGGCACGGTGGGCCTGTCGGGCCGCTCCTTCATCCCGCTGCTGTCGAGCTTTGCCTGCGCCGTGCCCGGCATCATGGCCACGCGCTCCATCAGCAGCTGGCGCGACCGCCTCCTGACCATCATGATCGCGCCGCTGATGACCTGCTCGGCCCGCCTGCCGGTCTATGCGCTGCTGATCGGTGCCTTCATCCCGGAAAAGACCGTGGCCGGCCTTTTCAACCTGCAGGGCCTGGTGCTGTTCGGCCTGTACATCGGCGGCATTCTTAGCGCCATGGCCGTGGCCTGGGTGGCCAAGCTGGCACGCACGAACAAGGCCCGCACGCCGCTGATGATGGAGCTGCCCGCCTACCGCTGGCCCAGCCCGCGCAGCCTGGCGCTGGGGCTGTACGAGCGCGCCATGATCTTCCTGCGCCGCGTGGGCGGCATCATCCTGACGGTGAGCATCGTGCTGTGGTTCCTGGCCAGCTACCCGGCCGCGCCCGAAGGCGTGACCGAGGCGGCCATCCGCTACAGCTTCGCGGGCCAGATCGGCCGCTGGCTCGAGGTGGTGCTGGCGCCCATCGGCTTCAACTGGCAGATCGCCATCGCCCTGGTGCCCGGCATGGCCGCGCGCGAGGTGGCCGTGGGCGCCCTGGGCACGGTGTATGCGCTGTCCGCCTCGGGCGACGACGCCATGGCCCAGCAGCTGGGCCCGCTGATCGCGCACAGCTGGTCGCTGGCCACGGCGCTGTCGCTGCTGGTGTGGTTCGTGTTCGCACCCCAGTGCATTTCCACGCTGGCCATGGTCAAGCGCGAGACCAATGGCTGGCGCTATCCGCTGATCATGGCCGGCTACCTGTTCGCGCTGGCCTACCTGGCGGCCTTCGTCACCTATCGCGTGGCCCTGGCGCTGGGCTGGGGCTGAGGAGAATCACCATGTGGCAAAACATCATCGTCGCCCTGATCGTGGCCGTGGCTGCGGCTTCGCTGGTCTGGCGCTACCTGCCGGCCGGCTGGCGCCGCAAGGCCGGCCGATTGCATCCCTCGCTGGCGCCAGGCGAGGGCGGCGGCTCCTGCGGCGGCTGCAGCGCCTGCGGCGGCGACAGCTGCTCGGATACGCGCAAGCGCTGAAGAGAATCGAGGCGCTTCCAAATCCATAGCTTCCTGCGCTGGACGATTCTGCATTTCAAACCATCAATGGGTTGAAATGTAGAGCCGGACGGTGCAGGAAGCTTTTGTTTTTGTAGCGACTCGATGAAGAAGCGGGCTGCCGGACTCAGGCCGCTTCCTGCCACTGCGCCACTTCCTCCTCCGACAGCTGGGGCAGCCCGAACTTGGCGCGCGTGTCATGGCAGCCGTAGGAGGCGAAGGGGAAGTCGCGGCAGGGGCGCGAGCGCTGCTCGTAGATGCCGCATCCCACGCAGCCTTCGCCAAGATGCGGCAGATCGGTCAGCGCCACGCAGCGCACGGGATGCTGCTGCGTGCCGTTCATGCGTGCGCGGTTGCCATTGACCTCATGGGCCATGGCGTCGGGCACGGTGCCGCCCATGGATTGCAGCTCGTAGATGGAAAACTCGACGCGGTAGTTCTGGCAGCAGACGCCGCAGCGCAGGCAGGGGTGTACGGATTCGGACATGGAAGTTTCTCGGATTCAGGGTCATCGACGACGGGCCGCCTTCCTCGGGAGAAGGCGGCCTGCTGGCAGGAGGTGATGAAGACGGCTTTGCGGCGGGCGGCAAAGCGGTCGCTGAACCGGGCGCTAGGTATGGCCCTGGAGAAACTTCAGATAGAAGGTGTGGATGCGCACATAAAGCGCGCGGACCCGGGCCGCGAAGCGCTTGCGTGGCCCGAAGGCGGACGGCACGCGCCAGTGGCGTGCGATATGGGGCTGGCGCAAGGCATGGGCCCCGAACGCAAACACCGCCTGCGGGCGCGCGGCCTGCAGGCGGTGTGTGGTCGTGGTGTGGCTCGTGTGCATGGTGCGGGTATGGATGCTTCCGAGCCTGTGCGTGGCCGATCAGCCGGGCTGGCGGCCCAGCAGCAGGTACTCCATGAGTGCCTTTTGCACGTGCATGCGGTTTTGGCGGCGGCACGCAGCCTGCGGCTGCTTCACGTCCGCGGCGCGGACGTGAGCCTGCGCCGAAACAGAATGCGGGCCACGGCATGTCATGCCGCGGCCTGACGTGCGAACTGCCAATGCCTGCGGCATCGTCAGTCCACCCGTCCCAGCAAAAGGTACTCCATGAGTGCCTTTTGCACATGCATCCTGTTTTCCGCCTCGTCCCAGACCACGGATTGTGGGCCGTCGATGACTTCGGCTTCCACTTCCTCGCCGCGGTGGGCGGGCAGGCAGTGCATGAACAGCGCGTCGCCCTGGGCGGCGGCCATCATCTCGGCATCCACGCACCAGTCGGCAAAGGCCTTGCGGCGCTCCTCGTTCTCGGCCTCGTAGCCCATGCTGGTCCACACGTCGGTGGTGACCAGGTCGGCGCCCTTGCAGGCCTCGAGCGGATCGGCGAAGACCTTGTAGCAGCCGGCGCGCGGCGTCTTGCCGCCGAAGGCCAGCTTCTCGTCCACTTCATAGCCGCTGGGCGTGGACAGGTGCACGGTGAAGCCCAGCAGGTCGGCAGCCTGCAGCCAGGTATTGGCCATGTTGTTGCCGTCGCCCACCCAGGCGACGACCTTGCCCGCGATCGAGCCGCGGTGCTCGATGAAGGTGAAGATGTCGGCCAGGATCTGGCAGGGGTGGAATTCGTTGGTCAGGCCGTTGATGACGGGCACGCGCGAATGGGCCGCGAAGCGCTCGATCTTTTCCTGGCCGAAGGTGCGGATCATCACCAGGTCGGTCATGCGGCTGATGACGCGCGCGCTGTCCTCGATGGGCTCGGCGCGGCCCAGCTGGCTGTCGCCCGTGGTCAGGTGCACCACCGAGCCGCCGAGCTGGTACATGCCGGCCTCGAAGCTCACGCGCGTGCGGGTGCTGGCCTTCTCGAAGATCATGGCCAGCGTGCGGTCAACCAGTGTGTGGTGCTTTTCGTAGCCCTTGAACTTCTTCTTGATCAGGGCTGCGCGCTCCAGCAGATAGGCGTACTCGTCGGCGGTGAAATCGGAAAACTGCAGGTAATGCTTGATGGAGGACATGGGCCCGCCTTTCATTCGGACAGGAATTGCTGGACCAGTGGCTTGAGTTTGGCCACGACTTCGTCGGCCTCGGCCTCGGTCATGACGAGCGGCGGCACCAGGCGCACCACGGTGTCGGCCGTCACGGAGAACAGCAGGCCGGCTTCGGCGCCGCGGGTGAGCAGCACGCCGCAGGGCTTGGCCAGCTCGATGCCGATGATCAGGCCCTCGCCGCGCACTTCCACGACGCCGGGGAGGGTGCCCAGTTCCTGCTGCAGCCTGGCCTTCAGGTGGGAGCCGACCTTGGTGGTGTGCGCCAGCAGGCCGTCTTCCTCCATGATGCGGATGGTTTCGATGCCGGCGCGCATGGACAGCGGGTTGCCGCCGAAGGTCGTGCCGTGGTTGCCGGGCTTGAACACCTCGGCCGCCTTGCCCTTGGCCAGCAACGCGCCCACGGGCACGCCCGAGCCCAGGCCCTTGGCCAGGGACATGATGTCAGGCACGATGCCGGCCCACTGGTGGGCGAACCACTTGCCGGTGCGCCCCATGCCGGACTGCACCTCGTCGAGGATCATCAGCCAGCCCTTGGCGTCGCACAGCGCGCGCACCTGCTGCATGTATTCGGCGCGCATGGGGTGCAGGCCGCCTTCGCCCTGGATGGGCTCCATCATCACGCCCACGATGTTGGGATTGCCTTCGGTGGCCTGCTTCAGCGCCTCGATGTCGTTGGCCGGGATGCGCACAAAGCCCTCGAGCAACGGGCCGAAGCCTTCGCGCACCTTGGGGTTGGCCGTGGCGCTCATGGTGCCCAGCGAGCGGCCGTGGAAGGCGTGGTCATAGACCACGATCATGGGGTTGGCGATGCCCTTGTCCACGCCGTACTTGCGCGCCAGCTTGATGGCGGCCTCGTTGGCCTCCAGGCCGGTGCTGCAGAAGAAGGCCTTGTCCATCCGGGCGCGCTCGGTCAGCAGCTGGGCCAGTATTTCCTGGCCGGGCACATGGTAGTAGTTGGAGCAGTGGATGAGCTTGGCCACCTGTTCCTGGATGGCGGGCACGAACTTGGGATGGTTGTGGCCCAGCGTGTTGACCGCAATGCCGCCCAGCGCGTCGAGGTACTCCTTGCCGTTGACGTCCCACAGGCGGCAACCCTGGCCTCGCTCCAGAGCGATGGGGACGCGGCCGTAGGTGGTCATCACATGGGGTTCGGCAACCTCGATATGAGCGGTCATTGCAAAAATCTCCTCAGCAGGGCGGTCAGTGGTGCGGGTGGCACCGTAAAAATGCGAGGCCTGATTCTAGATGCCGCGGATAACCCCAACATTGCGCTTTGCGCATCGCAGCCATGCAATGAGCCTACGCCCGACTGGGATGCCGGCCGGACCCGGGCGCTGGCTCTTATACAAGAGCTAGAATGCTCCATGGGCATATCGGTGGAGACCCCACCCCAATTCACCCTCGTTTTCTGGTGGAGCCCCGGATCTTTTTGGCGCATATTTGATGGTTACCCCCTCCAGCAAAGAATTGTTCATTCTGGGCATGACCCATTCCGGCAAGACCTTCAGACCCAGCGACTGGGCCGAGCGACTGGCCGGCGTCATGAGCCAGTTCCGACCCGGAGGGGCTTGCCAGGGCAGCCACCTGAGTTATTCGCCCTGGTGCGTGCCTACGGTGATGAACGGCGTCAAGTGCGTGGTGGTCAACCGGGATCTGCGCGACTACGAGCCCATGGCCTGGGACTTCTGCCTGAACTTCGCCAAGGACAATGACCTGCAGGTCGCCGAAGCCTGCCTGCTGCCCGACGAAAAAGCCTGACCCCCAGGCTTTTTGCTTTTTTGAAGAGAACAAGAGCGCACAAGGGTGCGTTTTTTTGTGCCCCGATGGGTCGTGGTGCCGCCCGTGGACCCTGAACCGGTTCGCCCTCCAGGCCGGGATGGGCCAGGCAGGAGCCGCCTTGCGGCGAGGGTGTCGTCCCGCTGCACATCATCCCTTTGAGATGGGGCGCAGCGCTTCAGGGATTTCCGTCCACAAAAAAACCGCCCGAAGGCGGTTTTGATGTTTGCTGGCAGCGCACCCGTTACAAACGGCAGATGGCTGTGATGGAAATCCCGGCCATCCGTGCTTGATGGTTGCCGGTATTAAGCGGCGAGGGCCAGGGCCTTGACCTTGGCGGACAGGCGGCTCTTGTCGCGAGCAGCCTTGTTCTTGTGGAAGATGCCCTTGTCGGCGATCGCGTCGATCACGGACTGAGCCTTGGCAAACAGCTCGGTAGCCTTTGCCTTGTCGCCGGCCACGACGGCCTTCTCGACGTTCTTGACAGCGGTGCGGTACTTGGAACGCAGCGAGGTGTTCGCAGCGTTCAGCTTGATGTTCTGGCGGGCGCGCTTGCGGCCCGATGCCAGGCGGGGGTTCTTCTTGGCTTTGGTTGCCATGGTATGTTTTCCTTTGTGTCTGAGGATGATGCCAGCAAACCGGCGATTATAGCACCCCCTTAGCGGCTGCGCCGCTCCCCCTCTCTCTACGCGCTTCGCGCTAGGCTGAATCGACATTCAATCTGTCAGCCAAGCCAGACTTGCAGCGAGGCAGAGGAATGCCATGAAGTGGGCGGCCTTGCGGTCGTAGCGCGTGGCG
>NZ_JBANEL010000027.1:0-59922 GCF_040187735.1 Comamonas sp. w2-DMI
GTTCGTAGCGGCTGGGACGAGACATTTAGGCTGGTTTCCTCCTGCCTGTATCGTCTCATCTCCCATGCGCATCGCTCTGAATGTCGATTCAGCCTAGGGTTGTCCCCCAAGGCAGCGGGCCACAGCGCAGATAGTCTCAAAATGAGACAACCCACCGCAGCCCACAAGCTCTCCACTCCATGACCTCACTCTGCCCCGCAGCGCCCCCGGCCGGCGAGCGCCATGTATTGGTCGCCCAGGCTCGCACCCAGATGCTTTCCGGCGCCGAGAACGCACTCGCGCCGCAGGGCGTGGCCGGCTGGCTGTGGCGCTCCTGGCAGCGCTGCATGGCAGGCGGCCGGCGCCCGCAGGACAAGGTGGAGTTCGAGGCCGTGGGACCGCATGCGCTGCGCCATGCGCAGGAGCGCCATCAGGCGCTGATCCAGGCCGCGCGGCCCGTGATGGCCCAGCTGGTGGGGGCCGTGGGGGCCATGCGCTATTTCTGCCTGCTGACCGATGCCGCCGGCACGGTGCTCGAAGTCCAGGGCCCGGTGAACCGCCAGGACCTGCGCGCCCTGGCCATCGGCCGCGTGGGCGTGGATCTGTCCGAGCATGGCGTGGGCACCTCGGCCATCGGCGCGGCGCTGGCCGAGCAGGGACCGGTCTGGCTGCACCAACGCGAGCATTTCTTCGATGCGCTGCGCGACTACAGCTGTGCGGGCGCGCCCGTCTTCGGGCCCGAGGGACAGTGCCTGGGCATGCTGGACATCACGGGCATCGAGGTGCCCGAGCGCCCCGAGCTGCAGCTGCTGGCCCTGCGCTGCGCGCGCGCCATGGAAGACCGTCTGCTGCGCGCCATGCCCCATGCGGTGCTGCTGCACCTGAACTGGCCTGGCGGTCCGCTGGGGCAGGAAGGCGAAGGCCTGCTGGCCCTGGATGCCGAAGGCTACCTGCTGGGCGGCAACACCGTGGCGCGCCAGCTGGTTCCACGCCCCCTGCAGCCGCCGGGCGGGCGGCTGCACTGCCAGGAGCTGCTGGCCATGCCCTGGAGCAATCTGGTGGACCATGCACGCCGCCGCCAGGACGAGCCCGTACAGGTGCCACTGTGGTCGGGCCTGCGGCTGCAGGCGCTGGTGCGCACCGGGCCGGCGCTGCAGCCCGGGCTCTTCCAGGGGCTGGCGGCCGCCCCCCGGCCCGCCTCGGGCGCCATGCCGCTGCGCACCAACGAGCAACTGCTGATCCAGCAGGCCGTGCAGGAAGCCGGCGGCAACATCAGCCTGGCGGCCAGGAACCTGGGGCTGAGCCGCGCCACGCTGTACCGGCGCCTGTCCCGGCGCAGGCCGCCGGCCGGCTGAAGCGGACTGCAGCCCAAAGCTTCGGCACGGGACTTACCCCAAGCGCCGCGCCGGCGCCGGGCGCTTGCCTTCGCAACCAATACGAAAGAAAAGCAGTTCGACCCCATATCCGGAAAGCGCCTGCAGCTATCAACAAAAGAGCACATGTTCACTGACGCTATGCCGCCACAGGCACGACGAAATTTGGCGGGAACAGGACCCGCCACTTCGTAGAATCCTTGGCTTGGAACGGCCAGCGCCACCGGCCCCGGCTTTTGCCGGGCATCGCCCTGCCTGACGGCTGCGATCACGGGGCAACCGGGGCCCCGGCCGTTTCCGATCCATCCAAACAGATCGCTCCTGAGGCTTACCGGCCCCCAGCGTGCGACGCACACAGCCTACTTTCTGGAGACACCATGCAGGCTTTACTTGCCCTTTCCAGGGCCATCGACAGGCTGAATGCCTTTGTCGGCAAATATTGCATCTGGCTGATATTTGCCGCCACCTTCATCAGCGCCGCCAACGCCATCGTCCGCAAAGTCTTCGACACCAGCTCCAATGCCTTCCTGGAAGTCCAGTGGTATCTGTTTGCCTGGTCGTTCCTGATTGCCGCCGGCTACACGCTGCTGCACCGCGAGCATGTGCGCATCGACGTGATCAACAGCCGCCTGTCCAAGAAGGTCCAGGTCTGGATCGACATCCTGGGCTTCGCCTTTTTCCTGACTCCGCTGTGCCTGACCATCCTCTGGCTGACGACGCCCGTGGTGATGCAGATGATCCAGTCCGGCGAGATGTCGGGCAATCCCGGCGGCCTGATCCGCTGGCCCGTGTGGATGGCGATTCCCGTGGGCGTGACGCTGCTGCTGCTGCAAGGCATTTCCGAGCTGATCAAGCGCATCGCGTTCCTGACCGGCGACGGCCCGGATCCCACGGGCAAGCTCGGCGACAAGAGCGCGGAAGAAGAACTGGCCGAGGCCCTGCGCGCCGAAGCCGAGCGCAAGCAGCTTGAGGCCCTGGCCGCGCAAGCCGGTTCGCACAAGGCCTGACGGCAGCAGGAGACACATCCAATGGAATTCATTGCTGCCAACTACGCCCCCATCATGTTCGCGGGGCTGATCGTCTTCCTGCTGCTGGGCTTTCCCGTCGCCTTCAGCCTGGGTGCCGCAGGCCTGGCCTTCGGCTTCCTGGGCATCGAACTGGGCGTGTTCCCCTCCTCCGTGATGGCCTGGCTGCCCCAGCGCCTGATCGGCATCATGGCCAACGACACCTTGCTGGCCGTGCCCTTCTTCACCCTGATGGGCCTGATCCTGGAGCGCTCCGGCATGGCCGAGGACCTGCTCGACACCGTGGGCCAGGTATTCGGCCCCATCCGCGGCGGCCTGGCGCTGGCCGTGATCTTCGTGGGCGCGCTGCTGGCCGCGACCACGGGCGTGGTGGCGGCCTCGGTGATCTCCATGGGCCTGATCTCCCTGCCCATCATGCTGCGCTACGACTACGACCGCCGCCTGGCCTCCGGCGTGATCGCCGCCTCGGGCACGCTGGCGCAGATCATCCCGCCGTCCCTGGTGCTGATCCTGATGGCCGACCAGCTGGGCAAGAGCGTGGGCGACATGTACAAAGGCGCCTTCATTCCAGGCTTCATGCTGATGGGCTTGTACGTGCTGTGGGTGGTGCTGCTGGCCGTGTTCAGGCCCAAGATGGTGCCCGCGCTGCCGCCCGAGGCCCGCATCTACCGCGAGGCCAATGGCAGCGGCGGCTACACCTCGCTGGTGGTGGTGGCCGCCATCTCGGCCGCCGTGGCCATCTTCATGGCCCAGCACATGACCGACATCCACACCTGGTGGCAAGGCCAGCTGGTGACCGAAGTCGCCACCGACGAAAAAATCGTCACGGCCATGTGCGGCGGCACCTTCATCGCCTTCGTGATCGCCTCGCTGAACCGCGTCTTCAAGCTGGGGCTGCTGTCCAGGCTGGCCGAACGCGTGACCTTTGTGCTGATTCCGCCGCTGCTGCTGATCTTCCTGGTGCTGGGCACCATCTTCCTGGGCATTGCCACGCCGACCGAAGGCGGTGCCATGGGGGCCATGGCGGCACTGGTCATGGGCTTCGCGCGCCGGCGCCTGAACATGGACCTGCTCAAGCAGGCCCTGGCATCGACGACCAAGCTCGCCAGCTTCGTGATGTTCATCATGATCGGCGCAACGACCTTCAGCCTGGTGTTCCAGGCCGCCGACGGCCCCAAGTGGGTCGAGCATCTGCTGACCAGCCTGCCAGGCGGCCAGGTGGGCTTCCTGATCGTGGTCAACATCATGATCTTCTTCCTGGCCTTCTTCCTGGACTACTTCGAACTCTCGTTCATCGTGGTGCCGCTGCTGGGGCCGGTTGCCGACAAGATGGGGATCGACCTGATCTGGTTCGGCGTGCTGCTGGCCGTGAACATGCAGACTTCATTCATGCATCCGCCGTTCGGCTTCGCGCTGTTCTTCCTGCGTTCGGTGGCGCCTGAAAAGCAGTATGTGGACCGGGTCACGCACAAGGTGGTCGAACCCGTGACCACCATGCAGATCTACAAGGGAGCCATTCCCTTCGTGCTGATCCAGCTGGTGATGGTGGGCGTGCTGATCGCCTTCCCCGGCATCGTGACCGGTGCGCTGGACAAACCTGTGGCCGTGGACATGAACAAGATCGGCGACCAGATGCTCGAGCAGCTCAACGACGCCGGTGGCGGCTATGGCACGGAAAACCCGTTTGGGCCCCCGAGGAAGGCGAGGAAGGTTCGGCCGCACCCGAGGCGCCCAAGGACGGCAGCCCGGCTGCGCCCGAAGCGCCAGCCCCCGACGCCGGCGCCTACGGCTCGGACGATCCGGCCAAGGCCTTGCAGGACTCGCTCAAGGCAGCCCCGGCAGCCAAGTAAAGTTCGCGAAGCCTTGCTTCATCAAGCCCTGTCTCGAAAGAGCTGGGGCTTTTTTTTCTGTCTGTTTCGCAGCGGATGCAGCGAACTGCCAAGCCTCGATATAGGGTGCAGAGATGCGGGCAGCACCACCTGCTCTGCGCGGCCATGTTCGACCGATCAAAGACTTGTCAGCGCCCCACGCAGCCGGCAACGTCCGGCAAGCATCTGCCCCCCTGACTCAGCCCTGGGATTTGGAATCTACACGCAGGCGCTTAAACTCCATCTCATTTTTTGATTACACATTGTTGCAAAGACCGGCGGTCAAATCCTTAGTCGTCTTTGCAAAGCGATGTGCCACAGACTCCAGCGCAGACTGCTTACCCATCCCCTTTGAATCTCAACATGGTTGCTACCGTTCTCGTCGGCATGCTGTGCGCACATCTGCTGTGCTTTTCGGTCATGTTTTTGCTCATCAGCAAGCGCCTGCAAGGCAAAAAAATGGGGATGGATTTTTTTGCCATGGGCAACCTCCTGCTGGGTTTGGCCTATGTGCTGCAACTGCTGGAGGGAGGCCCCGCCTGGAGCCTGATGAGCGTGGTCAACCATACCCTGACACTGGCCTCACCGGTGGCTTACTGGCTCGGGGCCATGCGCTTCTTTGGGCACCCCGTTCCTCTGTTGCGCCCGCTGCTGGCATTTGCCGCGGTCTACAGCGTCGCCCAAGTATTGGTGCAGTGGAGCCTGGGCCCGGTCGCCCGCTACGCCATGCTTTCAGGCATGTCGGCACTGCTGTTCTTGATCATGGCCATCACCGTGATCTATGGCGTGCGCACCTTTGCCAAGGACTTGTATGGCGAAATGGTGTTCTTTGCAGTTCTGATCAGCGGCATCTGCATACTCAACGCACTGAAGTTCATGAAGCTGCTGGAGGGGGGCCTGGAGGCGCTGCAGATGGACCGCAATTTTCAACTGGTGTTCTACATCTATATGTCGTTCCTGGCCACGGTGTTGCCGCCATCGATTGTCTGGCTGATATTGCGCCGCTTGACCGACGAGCTTCGCGGCATTGCTGCGCGCGACCCCATGACGCAGCTACTCAACCGCCGAGGACTCAAAGAGACCCTGCAACTGTGTTTCAACACGCGCAAGACAGAGGCTGCATACCTGCTGATGCTGGACGTTGACCATTTCAAACGCATCAACGACACCTATGGGCATCAGATCGGAGATGCGGTTCTATGCCACGTGGCCGAGGTTCTCCGGGCCACCGCTTGCCGCGGCGATCTGGTCAGCCGTCTTGGCGGGGAAGAGTTCGTTGTCATCTGCCTGGACACTGACACACAGGGAGTTCTGCATTTGGCGGAACGCTTGCGTCTGGAGGTAGAAAAGCAAGCTCTCCGGATCAACGACTCCGATCAATCGCTGCATTGCACAGTCACGATTGGGGTTTCACAGAGCTTCGCGAACAACTCTGCGCTGGAAGACGCCATGAAACAGGCCGACACCGCGCTTTACCGCGGCAAAACCTCAGGACGCAATCGGGTTGAATTGTTCCAACCTGCCGACAGCCATCACCCCGTTCAGGGCATGAGCTCATCTACGCGCCAGATCAGCCCGATGATCTAGCCTAGGCCCGCCGATCTTCCAGCAGGTATCAATCACCCGCGCCAGTCGCCCAGCGGCAGCCATATTTCGGCCAGTAGCAGGCCTTTGAGTCCATGTCGCAAAATGGGGAGCGTTTTTTCAAGCCACAAAAATCGATCAGTTAAAAATGGCGGTACATGCATCAACCAAATCATCGAAATGCTGTATCAGCACATCGGGGGCGAGCTCAGCAGCAGGAGTTTCGGTATAGCCGAAATCAACCAAGATTAGCGGTGTCGCCGCTGCACGAGCAACTCCCGCATCGGTATCTGCATCCCCGACCATGACCGTGCGAGCCAAATCACTTCCCACAGATTCCACCGCTTCAATCAAGTGTGCTGCATTAGGCTTCGCCGCAGTAACGGCATCAATTCCGACCACGCCATCAAATAGTGCAACCATACTGAGCTTGGTCTGCAGACTAATTGACAGGTCAGCAGGCTTATTGGTACAGACCACCAGTTTCGCGCCCGCTGCCTTCAATTCTTTTAAGGCATCAATCACACCGGGAAAAGGCAGGCTCTCATCCGCGATATGCGCACCGCAATGATTTAGAAAGCGCCCAAAAAGTGCATTAGCGAGACCGTCGGGGTCTTTCGCTCCAGCTTCCGTAAGACCCCCTGAAGCAGCCAATGGGCTCCACGGTTGATGAAAGGCCATGCATTTTTGTATAGGGCAGCGCCTTAAAGCCTTCTGAGATCAGGGTGGCGTTCACTGCTCCAATTAAATCTGGGGCCGCTTCACTTAGCGTGCCATCAAGGTCGAACGCGATGGTCGCGCCGCGAAGGGTTCGTGTATCAGTCACTGCGAATATCTCCAAAGGCTTTTCCGACTTATATGCCAAAGCCGAATGAGTTAGTGAAAAAGCGTATCGGGAAAGCAGTCAGCACGCCCCCCTATGGGAGCGATAAAGAGATCAAAGAGGGATGCGAAAGCTACCCCAGAGCAGCCTCAGCCACATCGTCCGCTGCTTAAATTTCTGCGAGCTCAAAGACAAAAACCGCAGCAAGCTGCGGTTTTTTTTCGAACAGGGCCATGCCCTGCTCATATCCATCAGATCTTGGCGGATGCCATGTACTGGTTGAACGGGAACTCGGAGAAGCGGTTCCACAGGATCTGGTCGCGCTGGAAGGCGCGCATGTCCTGGTGGATCTTCTTGAATTCAGGCGACTTGGCTTCGTGCTCGGCAAACACTTCCATCGAAGCCTTGAAGCCGGCGTCCATCAGCGCCTTGGGGAACATCTTGAGCTGGGTCTTGTTGGCCACCAGTTTCTTGATGGCGATGGGGTTGAGCACCTGGTACTTGCTGGTCATGTCGGCCGCCGCCACGCGGGTGGCGGCATCCAGGATGGCCTTGTTCTCGGGCGACAGCGCGTTGTACTTCTTGATGTTGATGAAGAACTCCAGGTCGGCCGAACCTTCCCACCAGCCGGGGTAGTAGTAGTAAGGCGCGACCTTGTTGAAGCCCAGCTTTTCGTCATCGTAGGGACCGACGAACTCCACGGCATCCAGCGTACCCTTTTCCAGGGCCTGGTACACGTCGCCGGCGGGCATGTTCTGCGCCACCACGCCCAGCTTGGCCATGGCTTCGCCGAACACGCCGCCGCCCAGACGCATCTTCAGGCCCTTGAGGTCTTCCACGCTCTTGATTTCCTTGCGGTACCAGCCGCCCATCTGGGTCGTGGTATTGCCTGCGCTGGCGGTCTTGAAGTTGTACTTCTCGAAGAAGGCGTCCAGCAGCTTGCGGCCGTTGCCGTGGTCCTTCCAGGCATTCATCTGCAGCGTGGTCAGGCCGAAGGGCACGGCGCAGCTGAAGGCGAAGATGGGGTCCTTGCCGGTGAAGTAATAGGCCGCCGTCTCGGCGATATCGATGGTGTCGGCCTGCAGGGCATCCACCACGCCGAAGGCGGGCATCAGCTCGCCGGCGGGGTGGACCGAAATTTCAAACTTGCCGCCCGACAGTGCCTTGACGGTCTGGGACAGCTTTTCGGCGCTGCCGAAAATGGTGTCCAGCGACTTGGGAAAGCTGGAAGCCAGGCGCCAGCGCACTGCGGCCTGGGCATGGACGGCAGGGGCCGCGCCGGCAGCCAGGACGCCGGCGATGCCGGCATTTTTGAGAATGGAACGACGATCCACTTCTGTCTCCTTGATGAACGGGGGGTATGGGCAGGCAGCCGATCTGCGTCGGCCTGCAATCGCAAAACGATCTCAAAATGTACACGAGCCATGGCCCGCGCCCCATCGAAAAAACAGCCGCATGCTTAGGAATTTCTACCTAGTGGCACGGCTCCAACAGCGGCTACAGGCGCGCCCCGCTCATATAGCTGCCGTAACGGAACTCCGAGAAGCGGTCCCACAGCAGCTGGTCGTGCTGGAAGCCGCGCAGGCTTCGATGGATCTTCCTGAAGGTGGCGGACTTGGCCTCGTGCTCGGCCATGGTCGCCATCACGGCCTTGAAGCCCGCATCCATCAGCTCGCGCGGGAAGGCCCTGAGCTGCACCCGTTCGCTGAGCAGCTTCTTGAGCGCCACGGGGTTGAGCGCCAGGTACTTGGCCGTCATGTCCTTGGCCGCCAGCGCGGCGGCGGCTTCCACCATGGCCTTGAATTCCGGTGTCAGCGTCGCCCAGGCCTTGGTGTTGATGAAATAGGACAGCTCGGAGCCTCCCTCCCACCAGCCGGGGTAGTAGTAGTAAGGCGCGATCTTGCCGAAGCCCAGCTTCTGGTCGTCGTAGGGACCGACGAACTCCACGGCATCGAGCCGGCCCTTCTCCAGCGACTGGTAGGCATCGCCGACGGGCAGATTGAAGGCCTGCACGCCCAGCTTCTGCAGGACCTCGCACAGCAGGCCGCCGCCGGCGCGCATGCGCAGGCCCTTGAGGTCGGCAACGGTCCTGATTTCCTTGCGGTACCAGCCGCCCATCTGGGTGCCGGTATTGCCCGCGCTCAGGCTCTTGATGTTGTACTGCGCATAGAACTCGTCCATGAACTTGCGGCCGCCGCCGTATTCCATCCAGGCATCCATCTGGCGGGCCGTGAAGCCGAACGGCACGGCGCAGCCGAAGGCAAAGCAGTCGTCCTTGTCCGTGAAGTAATAGGAAGCCGTCAGCGCCATCTCGACCGTGCCGCTTTGTACGCCTTCCATCACGCCGAAGGCGGGCATCAGCTCGCCGGCGGGATGGATGCTGACCTCGATCAGGCCACCCGACATGAGCTTGAGCGTCTGGGCGAACTTCTCGGCAGCGCCGGAGATCGCATCCAGCGATTTCGGAAAGCTTGTCGCCAGGCGCCAGCGCAGTGTCTCCTGGGCATGGACGGCGGGCGCCATGCCGGCAGCCAGTACACCGGCCAGACCCACGTTTTTGACAAGCGAGCGGCGGTCCATTGGCGTCCTCTTTCAGTTGCTTTGCGGTGGAACTCAGCGGGAGTGCAGGGCCTTGCGGATCGATGCTTCGATGCCTGCGGCATCCAGTCCCTGCCCGGCCAGCAGCTTGGCCGGATCGCCGTGCTCGATGAACTCGTCGGGCAGGCCCAGCTGCAGCACGCGCTTGACAACGCCATGGGCCTGCAGGCACTCCAGCACGGCGCTGCCCGCGCCACCCATGATGCATCCCTCTTCGACGGTGACGAGCAGGTCGTGCCCCGCAGCCAGCTCCAGCACCAGCTTCTCGTCCAGCGGCTTGGCCCAGCGCATATTGGCCACGGTGGCATCCAGCGCCTCGCCGGCAGCCAGCGCCGGATACAGCAGGGTACCAAAGGCCAGGATGGCCACTGTCCCGGCTACGGATTCCCGGCGGATCTCGCCCTTGCCGAAGGGCAGGCCCTCGAGGCCCTCCAGCGGCACCACGCCCACGCCCGCGCCGCGCGGATAGCGCACGCACACGGGGTGGTCCTGCTCGTAGGCCGTGCTCAGCAGCTGGCGGGTCTCGCGCTCGTCGGCCGGGCAGGCCATGCTCATGTTGGGAATGCAGCGCACGAAGGCGATGTCGTAGGCGCCGGCGTGCGTGGCACCATCGGCGCCCACCAGGCCCGCGCGGTCCAGCGCGAAGACCACGGGCAGGTTCTGCAGCGCCACGTCGTGGATCAATTGGTCGTAGGCCCGCTGCAGGAAGGTGGAGTAGATGGCCACCACGGGCTTGACGCCCTCGCAGGCCATGCCCCCCGCGAAGGTGACGGCATGCTGCTCGGCGATGCCCACGTCGTAGTAGCGGCCCGGAAAGCGCTTGTGGAACTCCACCATGCCCGAGCCTTCGCGCATGGCCGGCGTGATGCCGACCAGGCGCGGGTCCTTCTCGGCCATGTCGCACAGCCACTGGCCGAAGACCTGGGTGAAGGTCTGCTTCGCAGGCGTGGCCGGCTTGACCAGACCCACGCTGGGATCGAACTTGCCGGGACCGTGGTAGGCCACGGGGTCGGCCTCGGCCAGCTTGTAGCCCTGGCCTTTCTTGGTGACCACGTGCAGGAACTGCGGGCCCTTGAGGCTTTTGATGTTCTCCAGCGTGGGAATCAGCGAATCGAGGTCATGGCCGTCGATGGGACCGATGTAATTGAAACCGAAGTTCTCGAACATGGTGGCCGGCACCACCATGCCCTTGGCCTGCTGCTCCAGGCGCTTGGCCAGCTCCAGCAGTGGCGGCACCTGCTTGAGCACGCTCTTGCCCACGTCGCGGGCCTTGGCGTAGAACTGGCCGCTCATGAGCTGCGCCAGGTAGCGGTTGAGCGCGCCCACGGGCGGACTGATGCTCATGTCGTTGTCGTTGAGGATGACCAGCAGGTTGGCCTCCGACACGCCCGCATTGTTGAGCGCCTCGAAGGCCATGCCGGCCGTCATCGCGCCGTCGCCGATCACGGCGATCGCACGGCGGTCCTCGCCCTTTTGCTTGGCCGCCAGCGCCATGCCCAGCGCCGCCGAGATGCTGGTCGACGAATGGGCCGTGCCAAAGGTGTCGTACACGCTCTCGGCGCGCTGCGGAAAGCCGGACAGGCCGCCGAGCTGGCGCAGCGTGGCCATGCGGTCGCGCCGGCCCGTGAGGATCTTGTGCGGATAGGTCTGGTGGCCCACGTCCCAGACGATGCGGTCGTGGGGTGTGTCGAACACCGAGTGCAGCGCCACCGTCAGTTCCACCGTGCCCAGGTTGGAGCTCAGGTGGCCGCCGGTCTTGGAGACGCTGTCGAGCACATAGGCGCGCAGCTCGCCCGCCAGTGCCTTGAGCTGGGCACGCGACAGGCCGCGCAGGTCGGCAGGATCGTTGACGGTTTGCAGCAGGGAATAGGTGTTCGTGGACATGGGCATTATTTTGTAGGACTTGCGCAAACCGCAGAGCATCCGCGGCGGCGGCACAGAAGTAGGCCTGCCGTGGGCGCCTGTTTTGCGTAAGCCATGTTCGACAGCTGCGCCCGTGCATCCAGATCTGGATGGCGGTCGGGCAGCTGCTTCGTGGTCACAACAGTCGGGCAGTGTAGGCCGGGATGCTCAGTGCGTGCGGCGCACGACCATATCCGCGAGCGCCGCCAGCGCGCGGGTATCGGCCAGGCCGCTGCCCGCGAGGGCCGCATGGGCCTGTGCGCACAGCTCCTCGGCATGGGCGCGCGCGCGCTCCAGCCCCAGCAGCGAGACATAGGTGGGCTTGTCGTTGGCCGCATCCTTGCCGGCCGTCTTGCCCAGCGTGGCCGAATCGGCCACCACGTCGAGAATGTCGTCCACCACCTGGAAGGCCACGCCCAGCGCCTGGCCGTACGCGGTCAGCGCTTCCCAGGCTGCGGGATCGACCTGCGGATTGCAGGCCGCGCCCATGCGCACGCTGCCCAGCAACAAGGCCCCGGTCTTGAGGCGGTGCATCTCGCGCAGCTGGTCTTCGGTCAGCTGCTTGCCCACGCTGGCCAGATCGATGGCCTGGCCGCCGGCCATGCCCTGGCTGCCGGCCGCAGCGCCCAGCAGGCGGCATAGCCGCGCCTGCAGGGCGGCGGGAATCTCTTCGGCGGTTCCGTCGTTTTCCGGCACCAGCAGCTCGAAAGCCAGGGCCTGCAGCGCATCGCCGGCCAGCAGGGCCGAGGCCTCGCCGAACTGCACATGCACCGTGGGCTTGCCGCGGCGCAGCACATCGTTGTCCATGCAGGGCATGTCGTCATGCACGAGCGAATAGGCATGGATCAGCTCCACCGCGCAGCCGGCGCGGATCGCTGCGGCCGGCAAGCCGCCCACAGCTTCGGCCGCGGCCCAGACCAGCAGCGGTCGCAGGCGCTTGCCGCCGTCGAGCACGGCATAGCGCATGGCGTCGCCCAGGCCCGCCGGTGCGCCCACGCCGACCCAGCGGGACAGTGCGCTTTCGGTGCGTTCCAGGCACTGCTGCATCCAGGCGGAAAATTCCTGCGCGGAAAAAACCGCTCCGGCGGTCGGCTGCGGTTCGGCAATCATCGCTACGTTCATTGAGTGTTCGCTTACAGATGCACAAGGCAAGGCCCGGTCGGTTGCGGGCCGGCAAGAGGTTTCAGTCCTGGCTCCAGGGCGCCAGCGTGCCTTCGTCCAGCACCTTGACCTGCTCCTGCACCGCATCGAGCTTGCTGCGGCAGAAGTTCAGCAGCTCGGCGGCACGCTGGTATCCGGTCAGCATCTGCTCCAGCGGCAGCTGGCCCGATTCGATCTGGGCAATCAACTGCTCCAGCTCCTGCAGTGCAGCTTCGTAACTGGCGGGCAATGCGGCGGTCGGTGCGGACGTTTTGGAGGCTGCGGCCTTGGGCATGGGCGGTCTGGGCAGTGTTGGAGGCAAACGACGATTTTAGGCGCCCCGGCACGGCAAGCCGGCAATGCGGGCAAAGGCCGGCCGGCATTGCGCCTTTCATGCCCGGATCGGCCGTGGCCGCCATCTTTTCCATGGTGCCCCCGGAGCCCCGCTGCTTCAGGCCGCCAGCGGCTGCCCAGGCCAATACACGTACCGAAAAGCCGGAAATAACCCCACGGGCTATAATCCCATTCCCGTCAAGCCGGCCCCGTGCCTGGTCATCTTGGCTGGGCTTGAAGAAGGTGAGCGCTTGCGCCATGGATTCCAGCCCAGTGCCCATGTCCAGACAAGGCCGGTTTCGTTTTTTACCCGTGCGCACGCGCACCCTCCCTGTGGGGAGTCTTTAGGTCAGGTCACCCATGTCTGATTTAAGTCTTCAACTGCAGCAGGCCGCAAGCCAACTACCAGTTTCAAGCTACTTCGACGAAGCGCTGTTCCAGCGCGAGTTGGAAACCATTTTCAAGCCCGGCCCCCGCTATGTGGGCCACCAGCTGGCCGTTCCCGAGATAGGCGACTACTACGCCCTGCCCCAGGAAAAGGAAGGCCGTGCGCTGGTGCGCAATGCCAGGGGCCAGATCGAGCTGATCTCCAACGTCTGCCGCCACCGCCAGGCCGTGATGCTCAAGGGCCGCGGCAATCTGCTGACCGAGGGCAAGGGCCATGCGGGCGGCAACATCGTCTGCCCGCTGCACCGCTGGACCTACAGCACCAGCGGCGAGCTGCTGGGCGCGCCCCATTTCAGCCACGACCCCTGCCTGAACCTCAACAACTACAAGCTGCGCGAATGGAACGGCCTGCTGTTCGAGGACAACGGCCGCGACATCGAAGCCGACCTGGCCGGCATGAAGCTGCGCGAGCAGCTCAGCTTCGACGGCTTCGTGCTCGACCATGTCGAGATGCACGAGTGCAACTACAACTGGAAGACCTTCATCGAGGTCTATCTGGAGGACTACCACGTCGGCCCCTTCCACCCCGGCCTCGGCAACTTCGTGACCTGCGATGACCTGCAGTGGGAGTTCGCCAAGGAGTACTCGGTACAGACCGTGGGCGTGGCGCCCGGCTTCGGCCGCCCGGGCTCGGATGTCTACAGGAAGTGGCACGAGGTCCTGCTGAACTACCGCGAAGGCAAGCTGCCCGAGCGCGGCGCCATCTGGCTGACCTACTACCCCCACATCATGGTGGAGTGGTATCCGCATGTGCTCACCGTCTCGACGCTGCACCCGCTGGCCGTGGACAGGACGCTGAACGTGGTGGAGTTCTACTACCCCGAGGAAATCGCGGCCTTCGAGCCCGAGTTCGTGCAGGCGCAAAAGGCCGCCTACATGGAAACCTGCATCGAGGACGACGAGATCGCCGAGCGCATGGACGGCGGCCGCAAGGCCCTGTACGAGCGCGGCGACAACGAGGTCGGCCCCTACCAGAGCCCCATGGAAGACGGCATGCAGCACTTCCACGAGTGGTACAGAGGCGTGATGGGCGATTCCATCCCCAAACGCTGAACGAGGCATTCACCTCAAAACCGATAGCTGCTAGCGCTTACCCCACAAGCGCTGCAGCTATTTTTTATGCTGAATTGATTTAGGTATGCAAGCCCTGTGGATGGTGCTGGCCGCGTTCATTTTCGCGGTCATGAGTGTGTGTGTGAAGTTTGCCTCCCGGGACTTCAATGCGGCGGAAATCGTCTTCTACCGCGGCCTGGTCAGCATGGCGCTGCTGGCATTGCTGGCGCGCCGCGACGGCATCTCTCTGGCCACCAGGTTTCCCAGGGAGCATGCCTGGCGCAGCTTTGTGGGCGTGATTTCCATGGGTGCCTGGTTCTACGCCATCGGCCACCTGCCGCTGGCCACGGCCACCACGCTCAACTCCATGAGCAGCATCTGGATGGCGGTATTCCTCATCGTGCAGGGCCTGTGGCTGCGCCACCGCATGCGGCAGGACGATGCGCACGGCCTGCCTCCGGGACCGCGCACGTTGCCGCCCTTTCCCTGGGGCCTGGTCAGCACCGTGGTCATGGGCTTTGTGGGCGTGCTGCTGGTGCTGCGGCCCAGCTCCGCCCCTGCGGGCGAATGGGTGGCAGCCATGGGCGGGCTGTTTGGCGGCATGTTCGCCGCCATGGCCTATATGCAGGTGACAACGCTCTCGCGCATGGGCGAGCCCGAGTCGCGCGTGGTGTTCTATTTCTCCCTGGGCTCGGCAGTCGCCGGCGGCGCGGCCATGTGCCTCACGGGCGTTTCGCCCTTTCCGGGCTGGAGCGCGCTGTGGCTGCTGCCCGTGGGCGTGCTGGCCGCCGTGGCGCAGGTCTGCATGACCAAGGCCTATGCCTCGGCCGGCAGCAAGCGCAACACCCTGGTCGTGGCCAATCTCCAGTATTCGGGCATCGTGTTCGCAGCCCTGCTCAGCCTGGTGATGTTCGGCGAGCGCATTCCTCTGATCGGCTGGGCGGGCATCGCGCTCATCGTGGTCAGCGGCGCCATTGCGACGGCGCTGCGTTCCAGGACTTGACCCTGGAGCCGCTGAGCGGCTCCCCCTGGTCAGCCCCCAAGGAAGACGATGCCTTCGGCGAGGCCGCGGGGCCGCCTGGGTTCTGTGCTCCACGTCTTGCGCGAAGGGACGGAACAGGCATTGCCGGCAGGCTCAGGCCGCTGCCCCTGCGACCCGGAACACGGGCTTGGTGCACGCATAATGGATCGTCATTTCCGGAGCGCTCATCCATGACCACCACGCCTTCCATGCCCGCATCCGGGCATTACAACACCCTGATTTCCGTACAGCAGCTGGCCGACCTGCAGGCCGCCGGCAGGCCGCTCATGGTGTTCGACTGCAGCTTCGACCTCGCCGACCCGGCCGCAGGCCATGCGCAGTATCTGCAGGCCCATATTCCCGATGCCGTATTCGCCGACCTGGACAAAAACCTCAGCGCCCCGCACGGCACGCCCGGGGCACACGGCGAAGTGGCCACCAGCAGCCAGTCGGCCTCGGGCGGGCGCCATCCCCTGCCAACGCGCGAGCGCTTTTCCGCCTGGCTGAGCTCCGTCGGTTTCGACAACGGAATGCAGGCCGTGGTCTATGACCGCAACGGCGCCAACTACTGCGGGCGCCTGTGGTGGATGCTGCGCTGGGCCGGGCACGATGCCGTGGCCGTGCTCGACGGCGGGCTGCAGGCATGGCAGGCAGCCGGCCAGCCCGTCGTCTCGGGCGAAGAGCCCAGCCACTTCAGCAGCAATTTCGAACTGGGCACGCCGCTAGAAACCTTGAAGACCGTGGACCAGGTGCAGGCCGAGCTGGGCCAGCCCACGCAGACATTGATCGATGCCCGCGCACCGGCCCGCTACCGCGGCGAGGTGGAGCCGCTGGACCCCGTGGCCGGCCACATCCCCGGCGCGCTCAACCGCCCGTTTGCCAGCAATATCGCCGCCGATGGCCGCTTCAAGCCCGCGGCCCTGCTGCGCGCCGAATTCGAGGAGCTGCTGGCCGGACGCGATCCCTCCACCGTGGTGCACCAATGCGGCAGCGGCGTCAGCGCCCTGCCCAACCTGCTGGCCATGCGCATCGCGGGCCTGCCGCCCACGGCGCTGTTTGCAGGCAGCTGGAGCGAATGGTGCAGCAACCCCGAACGCCCCGTGGAGCGCGGCTGACCACAGGCATTTAGGCCTGCCACTACCACACGCACCGCCCACAATCGACAAAGCTGGCGCGGCCCAACAGCGGGACGGCCTGCAAGGGCCCAAGCCGGCCGCGCAGCCCCGCAGCATGGACTGCCCCAGCAAAGGCCGTCGTCCCCCTTGGGGGCGCCCGGCCAGGGGAAGCCGCGCAGCGGCCAAGGGGCAACTATTCAGCCCACACCACGCTGTTGCGCCCCTGCCGCTTGGCCGAATAAAGCGCCTCGTCGGTACGCTGCAGCAGCCGCAGCGGCGTCTCATCGCGGTTCAGTTGCGCCGCACCGATCGAGATCGTGAGATTGATGATGACGCCCGGCGCCAGCTGGACCGGCGTGTCGGCGACCGTCGCCCGCACCCTTTCGAGCAGGCGCTGGCCGTCTTCGGCCGAGGTGTCCGCCATGAGCAGCACGAATTCCTCGCCCCCCCAGCGCGCCAGAATGTCGGTATTGCGCACGCAGGCCAAGACCGTGCGGGCAAAGCACTGCAGGACCTGGTCGCCGGCGCCATGGCCATAGGTGTCGTTGACGGCCTTGAAGAAATCCAGATCCAGCTGCGCCATCAATAGCGGCTGCCCGCTGCGGCCGGCGCGCAGGCCTTCTATGCGCATCACCTCCAGCATGTAGCGCCGGTTGGGCAGCCCGGTCAGTTCGTCGCGCGTGGCCAGGTCGCGGATCTGCTCCACCGCCCGGGACAGCTCGCGCTTCTTGGCCTGCA
This sequence comes from Comamonas sp. w2-DMI, assembly GCF_040187735.1. Classification (NCBI taxonomy): domain Bacteria; kingdom Pseudomonadati; phylum Pseudomonadota; class Betaproteobacteria; order Burkholderiales; family Comamonadaceae; genus Comamonas; species Comamonas sp. w2-DMI. The sequence continues at coordinate 17,000 of NZ_JBANEL010000027.1, forward strand.
GCCTCTCGCGCACGGCGTGGGCCCGCAAGGTCAGCGCCGTACTGGTGACCAGCACCATCACCACGATCAGCAGGTATACGGCAGCCAATGCACCGGGCGTGGTGGCGTCGGGCGGCCCCCACCATTGCACCACCGCTCCTGCAATACAAAAGGCCACCAGCCCATAGGCCAGCACTGCCTTGATCTGCGCAGGCCCCAGCCCGAAGACGCCGAACATCATGATCACCGCCAGTATGGGCGGCACGATGCCGCGCGCATGGCCCGCAATCACATAGGCGGCGGCATTGCTCGTGATGGCGTAGGTGATCTGTATGTGCGTGAAGGCCGGATCGTGCCAATGGCGCGTGAAGCCGCTGCGGATCAGCGCAAAGCTGGCGAACACGCAGGCACCGCTGGCCAGCGCCCACCAGTGCACCAGTTCCTCGTCTGCCAGGCCCGCAGCCGCCACCAGCTTCATGGCGAGAATGCAAAACACCATGAGCAGGCAGGCCAGGCCTGTCGTGACAAGAGACATGCGCTGGCGGGGCTCGTTCGTGAGCAGCAGATCCAGCATGCGCTGCAGCAGGCTGCGGCTCGGGGCAGAGGTCTCTGGGCTCAAGCGGATTCCTCATTTCTGTAACACAAACCAGGGTGTTTGATACAGATTATCACCACCAGGCCTGGCGCGAGAAGCATTTCCACCGATGCTCTCAAATAGCTAGCAAAAGCCACTCACTTCGCCGCATGAGCGGGCATGTGCTGGCGCACAATGCCTCCCATGCTCGTTGGCCATCCTGGGACAGCACGCATGCCGGGCCCTTGAGCCACGTCATCAAACAGGAAGACATTCTTGTAGGGGAAAGCTTACATACCCCCCTCCCCAACCAGACATGTCGTACCGCCGCGCCCCGACTTCAGTGAAACAAGGGCCTCCAACACAATCCATCCCAACAGATCGCAACTCCTCTTTGTGTCAGCCGTTGCGAGCCGCCGTGATTGAAAGGATGGTCCCCATGAACAACGAACAACTGCTTGCCGAGATCCGCGAAGCCAACCTCACCTACCTGATGCTGGCCCAGACCCTGATTCGTCAGGACAAGGCCGAGGCGGTGTTCCGTCTGGGCCTGAACGAAGAGTCCTGCGACCTGCTGGCTTCGCTGTCTTCGGCGCAGGTGCTCAAGCTGGCATCGCGCAACACCCTGCTGGCCAGCTTCCGCGTGGACGACGAAATGGTCTGGAGCCTGCTGACCAACCACAGCAGCAACAAGATCGCCAACAGCGCCACCAACACCCTGCACGCCAACATCCTGATGGCCAGCCGCGTTTCCGAAGTGCTCTAAAGACAGCGCGCCGCCCCTTCTGCCGAACGACAGCCACCAGGAAAAGTCCATGCCCGCCACCAAGCCCGCCACCAAAAGCGTTCTGAACGAATCCAAGCAGATCGAGCGCGCCGCCATGCTCATCGAGATGGGCGCCCGCATGCAGGTCCTGGAATCGGAGACCACCCTGTCGTACGAACGCCTGATCCGCCTGTACAAGGAAATCTCGGGCAAGTCGCCTTCCAAGGGCCAGCTGCCGTTCTCCACCGACTGGTTTCTGACCTGGCAGGAAAACATCCACAGCTCGCTGTTCCTCAACATCTATGAATACCTGGCCAAGGGCGCCGAGCTGGACTCCGTCGAGCAGCTGACCAAGGCCTATCGCCTCTATTGCGAGCAGATCCAGGCCGCCGAACTGGACGTGCTACTGTCGTTCACTCGCGCCTGGCGCCTCGTGAAGTTCGTCGACGCGCAAATGCTCACCCGCACCCAATGCTCGGTCTGCAAGGGCCAGTTCGTGACCGAGCCCTACGAGAACGCCCGCCACTACCAGTGCGGCCTGTGCAATCCGCCTGCACGCGCCGGCAAGAGCAAGAGCGCCGGCTCTCTCATGCTGCACTGATGCCTGTTTGACACCCCGGCCCCGGCGCTGCGGGCATCATGTACAAGATGCCCACGACTCCGCCTGCCATGGCCCCCTCCTGCGATCACGGCCAGCCCGCTCCAGCGCCCTGGACCGGGCTGTTGCTGCTTGCCACCGGCTTCATCCTCAGCCAGGCCTTCCGCACCATTGCCGCCATCATGGCTGCCCCGCTGCAGGACCAGTTCCAGCTCACGCCGCAGCAGCTGGGCCTGTTTGCCGGCTCCTTCCATTTCGCCTTTGCCGCGCTGCAGCTGTTCATGGGCATCGGCCTCGATATGCACGGCCTGCGGCGCACGGTGCTGACGGCTTCGCCGCTGATGGTGCTGGGCGCGGCCCTGTCGGCGCTGGCCACCAGCTTTCCCATGCTGGTGGCGGGGCAGGTGCTGATCGGCATAGGCTGCGCACCGGCCTTTCTGGTCTGCACGGTCTACATCGCGCGCTGCTTTGCGCCGCAGCGCTTTGCTGCCGTGTCGGGCGCCATCCTGGCCATTGGCAGCACCGGCATGCTGCTGACGGGCACGCCGCTGGCCTGGCTGATCGAGGCCAGTTCCTGGCGCATGGGCTTTGCGGTGCTCGGCGCCTGTGCGGCCGCTTCATGGGTGGCGATTGCGCTATGGGTCGGCGAGCCTCCCGCAGCCCCTGCATCGACACCCCACCCGCGCGAATCGCTGGGCCAAGCCGTGCGCGCCTTCGGCCAGTTGTTCCGGCTGCCGCACACGCTGGGCATCATTGTGTTTTCGCTCGTGACCTATGCGTCCTTCGTGGCGCTGCGCGGCCTGTGGCTCGGGCCCGTCATGATGCAGCGCCATGGCTGGAGCCTGGTGGACAGCGGCAACCTCGCCATGCTGCTGTCCGTCGTAGCCCTGGCCGGACCGCCGCTGTTCGGCCGCGCCGACCCCGGGCCGCGCCGCCGCCGGCGCTGGCTGGTGGTTCTGACCCTCCTCACCGCGGCCCTGTTCGCCGGCATGGCGCTGGCGCCCAGCGCGTCCGTCGATGTGGCGCTGATGCTGCTGATGAGCACCTTCGGCGGCTACATGGCCTTGCAGTATCCGGACGTCAAGGACGCCTACGCGCCCGCCGTCATGGGCCGCGCCATGGCGCTGTTCACCATGGCCACCTTCATGGGCGTGGCGCTGATGCAGTGGCTGACCGGCGCCATCGCCTCGGCCGCGCAGGCGCACGGCATGGAGCCGTTCAGCGCCGTGTTCGGCAGCATTGCCGCACTGCTGGTGGCCGGGACCCTGGCCTTTCGCTGGCTGCCACAGCCGCCGAGCGTGGCCGGGTCCGGCGCCAGGACGACAAAGGCCTGAAGCACGACAGCCACAGGCCCGTCAAGCGCCGAAAGCGCCTTATGAAGCAGCACTCAACCCGTGTTGCGCACTCCGGCTGCAATCCCGTTGATCGACAGATGGATGCCGTTCTTGACGCGGTCATCGGTCTGGCCCGCGCGCCAGCGGCGCACCAGCTCGACCTGCAGATGGTGCAGCGGATCGATGTAGGGGAAGCGGTGGCGGATGGAGCGCGCCAGCGCCGTGTTGTGCGCAAGGCGCTCCTTGTCGCCGGTGATCTGCGTCAGCGCCTGCGCGGTGCTCTTCCATTCGGCCTCGATGGCGCCGAAGATGCGGCGGCGCACGCGCACATCAGTCACCAGCTCGCTGTAGCGCGAGGCCAGATTCAGGTCGCTCTTGGCCAGCACCATGTCCATGTTCGACAGCAGCGTGCGGAAGAACGGCCACTGGCGGAACATCTTCTGCAGCAGCGCCAGCTGTGCCTTGGCATCCTTGCCGGGACGGTGGATGAAGGCCTGCACGGCCGAGCCGAAGCCGTACCAGCCCGGCAGGGTCAGGCGGCACTGGCCCCAGCTGAAGCCCCAGGGAATGGCACGCAGATCCTCGATGGCCTGCGTGGCCTTGCGCGATGCGGGACGCGAGCCGATGTTGAGCTCCGCGATCTCCCGGATCGGGGTGCTGCTGAAGAAGTAGCTGGTAAAGCCCGGGGTCTCGTACACCAGCGCGCGGTAGGCCGCCATGCTGGCCTCGGACAGAAAGGCCGCGGCCTCCAGGAAAGCCTTGGTCGCAGGCTTGGTGGGCTGCAGCAGGGTGGCCTCCAGCGTGGCGGCCACCAGGGTCTCCAGGTTGCGCCGGCCGATCTCGGGATTCGCGTACTTGGAGGCGATGACCTCGCCCTGCTCGGTCAGGCGGATCTGGCCGCGCACCGTGCCCGGCGGCTGGGCCAGGATGGCCTGGTAGCTGGGACCGCCGCCGCGGCCCACGGTGCCGCCGCGGCCGTGAAACATGCGCAGCCGTATGCCATGCTGGTCGGCCAGGTCGTCGAACAGGTCGACCAGCGCGATCTCGGCCCGGTACAGCTCCCAGTTGCTGGTGAAGATGCCTCCGTCCTTGTTGCTGTCGCTGTAGCCCAGCATGATGTCCTGCTCGCCGCCGCTTTGCCTGACCATTTCCGCCACGCCGGGCATCTGGTAGTAGCGGCGCATGATGGGCTCGGCATTGCGCAGATCGGCAATGGTCTCGAACAGCGGTACGACGATGAGGCCGCACTCGGCGCCGTCCTGCAGCGTGCCGCGCATCAGCCCCACTTCCTTTTGCAGCAGCAGCACCTCGAGCAGATCGCTCACGGTCTCCGTGTGGCTGATGATGCAATGGCGTATGGCCTCCACGCCCTGGCGCTCGCGCAGGCGCCTGGCGGCCTCGAAGATGGCCAGCTCGCTGCGCGCATGGTCCGAATATTCGGCGCCCATCACGCGCAGCGGACGGGCGTCGTCGAGCAGGCGCACCAGCAGCGCGCACTTGGCGTCCTCCTGCAGGCCGCTGTAGTCGGCCTCCACCTTGGCCACGGCCAGCAGCTCGGCGATCACTTCCTCATGCTTGTCGGAACTCTGGCGCAGGTCGACCGTGGCCAGATGGAAGCCGAACACCTGCACGGCCCGCATCAGCGGGCGCAGGCGCTGGGGCGCCAGCGCGTCGCCGTGAAAGCGCGAGAGCGAATCGTCGATGACCTGCAGGTCGGCCAGGAATTCGGCGGCCGAGGCATAGGCATTCTGCGGCGCCACCGCGTGGCGCGCGGCCTCGCCGCCGCTGAGGACCTTGAGCGTGGCGGCCAGGCGCGCGTACATGCCGGTCAGGGCACGGCGGTAGGGCTCGTCGCTGCGGTGCACATTGGTATCGGGCGAGGCATCGGCCAGCGCCTGCATCTGCGGCGTGACCTGCACCAGATTGCCCGACAGCGACAGCTCGCCGCCCAGCCAGTGCACCTCGCGCAGGTAGTGGCGCAGCGCCACGTCGGCCTGGCGCGACAGGGCCAGCTCCAGGCTTTCGGCCGTCACGAAGGGATTGCCGTCGCGGTCGCCGCCAATCCACTGGCCCATGCGCAGAAAGCTGTGCGCCGGCAGCGCCTGGCCCAGTTCCTGCTCCAGCTGGGCATAGATCTTGGGGATCTCGTGCAGGAAGGTGGCTTCGTAGTACGACAGGGCGTTCTCGATCTCGTCGGCCACGGTGAGCTTGGAGTGGCGCAGCAGCCGCGTCTGCCACAGCTGGGCCACGCGGGCGCGCAGCTGGGCCTCTACACGGGCCAGCTCGCGCGGCGTGAGCGCATCCTTGGCGCTGTTGTACAGCTGGGCACGCATCAGTATGTCGTCGCGCTCGGCCAGCAGCTGCGCAATGCTGCGCTCGGCCGTGAGAATGCTCTGGCGCTGCACCTCGGTGGGATGGGCCGTGAGCACGGGCGAGATATAGCTTTGCGCCAGCGTCTGCGCCACCGTGCCCGAGCTGATGCCGGCCCAGCGCAGGCGGGCCAGCGCCACCTCGATGCTGCCCTCCTGCGTGTTGCCGGCGCGCTCGTGCACGGCGCGGCGGCGGATATGGTGACGATCCTCGGCCAGGTTGGCCAGGTGAGAGAAATAGGTGAAGGCGCGGATCACGCTCACCGTCTGGTCGCTGGTCAGCCCCTTGAGCAGCTTCTTGAGCGCCTTGTCGGCCGCCTCGTCGGCATTGCGCCTGAAGCTCACGGACAGCTGGCGCACCTGCTCCACCAGCGCGAATGCCGCCTCGCCCTCCTGCTCGCGGATCACATCGCCCAGGATGCGACCCAGCAGGCGTATGTCCTCGATCAGCGGCAGATCCTTGTCCTTGGACTTGTCCGTCGTGCGCCCCGGCGGGTCAACAGGCACGGGCGACTTGTGGCGGGCGGCAGGCATTCGCGTTTCTCCTTCGGGCAGGGTAAGACTGCGCCGCATGCTAGCATCCCCTGTTCCCTGTCAGATAACGTCTCCGTTATGAGTTCCGCACCGTCTTCTCCCTCCTCCATCGTGATCGCCACGCGCGAAAGCCAGCTGGCCCTGTGGCAGGCCGAGCATGTGCAGGCCCTCCTGCGCGGCCGCGGCCACCAGGTCGAGCTGCTGGGCATGACCACCAAGGGCGACCAGATCCTGGACCGTGCCCTGTCCAAGGTGGGCGGCAAAGGCCTGTTCGTCAAGGAGCTCGAGGTCGCGCTGGAGGAAGGCCGTGCCGACATGGCCGTGCATTCGCTCAAGGACGTCCCCATGGAGCTGCCCGAAGGCTTCGTGCTGGCCTGCGTGATGACCCGCGAAGACCCGCGCGACGCCTTTGTCTCCAACCGCTACGCCACGCTGCAGGATCTCCCCCAGGGCGCCGTGGTCGGCACTTCCAGCCTGCGCCGCCAGGCACTGCTGCAGGCGCTGCGGCCGGACCTGAAGATCGAGCCGCTGCGCGGCAATGTGAACACCCGCCTGCGCAAGCTGGACGAAGGCCGGTACGACGCCATCGTGCTGGCCGCCGCCGGCCTGATGCGCCTGGGCCTGGCCGACCGCATCCGCACCAAGTTCGAGCCGGCCCAGATGCTGCCGGCCGCCGGCCAGGGCGCGCTGGGCATCGAGGTGCGCAGCAGCCGCCAGGACATCATCGACGCGCTGGCCCCGCTGGCCGACCAGGCCACCTGGCTCACCGTCACCGCCGAGCGCGCCGTCAGCCGCAGCATGGGCGGCAGCTGCTCCATGCCGCTGGCGGCCTTCGGGCGCTTCGAGGGCGAAACCCTGCACCTGGATGCTGCCTGGGGCGACCCCGAGGGCAAGCTGTCCATGGTGCGCGTGCAGGACAGCGCCGTGGTCAAGGACTTCGCCGCCGCCAACGCCCTGGGCGAACGCCTGGCCGCGCAATTGCAGGCAGCCGGCGCGGTGCCGGCCGTCCCCGGCCATCCGCAGGCCTGAGCGCGGCATGCAGCAGGCCATGCGCCGCGTCCTGGTCACCCGCCCGCTGCACGACGCCCAGCCCTGGGTGCAGGCCCTGCGCGCGCACGGCCTGCAGGCCCAGGCCTTGCCGCTCATCGCCATAGGCCCCTGCCGCAGCGCTGAATCCCGCCAGGCCCTGGCCGCCACGCGCACCGCAGCGCAGACCCCGGGCCACTACCGCGCGATCATGTTCGTCAGCGGCAATGCGGCCCAGTATTTTTTTCAGCCCAATCCGGCTCAACCCCATACCCATAAAGCGCTGCTAGCTCCCGATACCAGAGCATGGACGCCTGGCCCCGGCACGGCGCGCGCGCTGCGGAACCTGGGCGTGCCGGATGACCGGATCGACGGTCCGCCGCCCGATGCCGCCCAGTTCGAATCCGAAACCCTATGGCAGCAGGTGCACGGCCAGATCCGTCCTGGCGACCGGGTGCTGATCGTGCGCGGCGACACGCCGTCGGCGCCAGCTACCGACACCCCGTCGGCCACGACGCCGGCGCCGGCCGCGACTGGCTGGCCGCACGCCTGGGCGAAGCCGGCGCCCGGGTGGAGCTGCTGGCCGTCTATGAACGCCAGCTGCCGCAGTGGACGGCCGAGCAGCGGGCGCTGGCGCGCGGCGCCGCTGCCGACGGCACGCTGTGGCTGTTCAGCAGCTCCGAAGCTGTTGCCAACCTGCAACAGCTGCTGCCGGAGCAGGACTGGCGTGCAGGGCGAGCGCTCGCTACCCACGAACGCATTGCCAGCAAAGCATTGCAGGCCGGTTTCGGCATGGTCCTGCGCAGCCGCCCCGCACTGGATGAGGTGCTCGCGTCGATAGAATCGGCTCCATGAGCTCCGACGCCACGCACACCGCCCCTCCGACCTCCCGCACGGACACACCGCCTCCGCCCCACGCACCTGGAGCCACTGCAGCATCCGGCGCGCCCACGGCCCTGGTTTTCGTCCTGGGCGCAGTCGCGGTCGGCGCGCTGGTCGCCAGCGGCATGCTGTGGCAGCGCGTGGGCAATATGCAGGAGCAGCTGGCCCGCCAGTCGGCCCAGTCCGGTGCGCAGTCGGTGGAGGCCCGCACGCTGGCCAAGGATGCACAGGACCTGGCCCGCGACAGTGCGGCACGCGTCTCGGTAATGGAGGCCCGGATCGGCGAGCTGAGCCTGCAGCGCAACCAGCTCGAGGAACTGATGCAGAGCATGTCGCGCTCGCGCGACGAGAACCTGGTGGCGGATATCGAGTCGTCCATCCGCCTGGCCCAGCAGCAGGCCGAGCTTTCGGGCAGCCTGCAGCCGCTGGTGGCCGTGCTCAAGTCCGCGCGCAAGCGCGTGGAAAGCGCCGCCCAGCCGCGCCTGGCACCCGTGGTGCGCGCCATCGACACGGACCTGGACAAGCTCTCGCGCATGAGCGTGACCGATACCAGCGGCGTGCTGGTGCGCATCGAGGATCTGGCCCGCCAGGTGGACGAGTTGCCCCTGGTCAACGATGTGGGCCGCCAGCGCGCCATCCGCGCCGCGGCGGCGGATGCCAAGGCCCGGCCCTCACCGGCCCCGGCCGCGATCGATGCCAGCGCCACGCCCACGCAATGGGCCTGGTGGCAGGGCCAGGGTCAGCGCCTGTGGAGCGCCATGCGCGACGGCACGGCGGATCTGGTGCGCGTGCGCCGCATCGACCACCCCGAGGCCGTGCTGCTTGCGCCCGAGCAAGCCTATTTCCTGCGCGAGAACCTCAAGCTCAAGCTGCTCAATGCGCGGCTGGCCCTGCTCTCGCGCCAATGGGAGTCGGCGCGCGCCGACCTGAGTTCGGCGGGCGCCGCGCTCAACAAATATTTCGACACGCGCTCGCGGCGCACCCAGATCGTCCAGGCCCAGCTGGAGCAGCTCCAGAACAATCTGCACAGCACCGAGCGCCTGCAGCTGGACGACACGCTGACCGCACTGGCCACCGCTGCGGCGGGCCGCTGACCCCGAGGAGAACACTGATGCGTGCTGCCTTGTGGCTCATCGCCCTGTTTGCCGCGGCCGTGGCCGCCGCGCTGTTTGCCGGCAACAACCAGAGCACCATGACCTGGTTCTGGCCGCCGTACCGGGTGGACATGTCGCTCAATCTGGCCATCGTGCTGATCGCCCTGGCCTTTGCCGTGCTCTACGCGGCGCTGCGCGCCCTCGGCGCGCTGCTGCAGATGCCGCACCAGGCGCGCCGCTGGCGCGCCCAGCAACAGGAACGCGGCATGAACCAGAACCTGCTGGAAGCCCTGTCCCACCTGCAGGCCGGCCGCTTCCTGCGTGCACGCAAGGCCGCGCTGGCCGCCCTGTCCACCGAGCAGTCGCTTAGCGCCTCCCGCTCCTCCCCGCCCTATGGCGCACGCCTGCGGGCCACGGCCCACCTGATCGCCGCCGACGCCTCGCATGCGCTGCAGGATGCTGCCCTGCGCGACAGGCACTGGCAGCAGGCCCTGCAGGCGCTGCCCCAGGCCGGCAGCACCCAGGATGCGGAAATCCGCGAAGGCGCGCAGATGCGCAGCGCGCGCTGGGCGCTGGACGACCGCGACGCCCCGGAGGCGCTGCGCCGCCTGGCCGAACTGCCCCAGGGTGCGGCCCGCCGCACGATTGCCCTGCGCATACGCCTGAAGGCCTCGCGCCTGGCCGGCGATACCCGCAATGCACTGGACACCGCCCGCCTGCTGGCCAAGCATCGCGCCTTCTCTCCGGCCGCCTCGGCCAGCGTGGTGCGCAGCCTGCTGCTGGCCAGCATTCGCGATGCGCGCGACACCTCGTCGCTGCAGCAGTTCTGGCTTTCGCTGGATGAAGAGGAGCGCGCCATGCCCGAAGTGGCCATTCCCGCGACCGAGCGCCTGATCGAGCTCGGCGGCGAGGCCCCCCAGGCCCGCTCCTGGCTGCTTCCGGTCTGGGAGAATCTGACCGCCCGCCCCGGCCCGCGCACGGACAACTATCTGCCCAAGCTGGTGCAGGTCATGGTGTCCTGCCTGGGCAGGCTCGATGGGGCCTGGCTGGCCCGCATGGAAGGCGCGGCCAATACCCATCCGCACGAGCCCCGCCTTCAATTCCTGGCCGGCATGGCCTGCGTGCAGCGCGAGCTGTGGGGCAAGGCCCAGCAGCTGCTGGCCCGCTGCGCCCCTCAGCTGCAGGAGCCGCTGCTGCGCAGCATGGCCTGGCAGCGCCTGGCCCTGATGGCCGAGCACCGCGGCGACAGCCAGGCCGCCGCCCAGGCCTGGAAGCAGGCGGCCCGGGCCACCGTGGTTCTGGCCGACAACCCGGCCCGCCAGGACTGAAACGGCGGCCGCCCAGCCGCTCTGCCCGCGTCAGGGCAGCAGCACGACGGCGCTCTGGTTGCGGCCCTGTTCCATGTCGGCATGGGCCTGCACCACCTGGTCCAGCGCATAGCGCTGCGCCACGCGGGGCTGCAGAATGCCGGCAGCCACCGCCTCCAGCACATCGCGGGCCCTTTGCTGGTATTCCTCGGCCGTGGCGGTATGCGCGGCCAGCGAAGGACGCGTGGCGAACAGCGAACCCTTGGCGTTGAGCGTGGCTATCTCTATGGGCGCCGGAGCCCCTGAGGACGCGCCGAAGGACACCAGCAGGCCGCGCGGCCGCAGGCTGTCCAGCGAGGCCTGCAGCGAAACCCGGCCGATGCAGTCGTAGACCACATCGACCTTGCGGCCCTCGGTCTTCTCCTGCACCTGGGCCGCAAGGCGGTCGGCATCAAAGACCAGCACCTCGTGGCAGCCGGCGACTCTCGCACGCTCCACGCTCTGCGGCCGCGAGACCACGCCGATCACAAAGGCTCCCAGATGCCGGGCCCAGGCCGCCATGAGCTGGCCCACGCCACCGGCCGCGCCATAGATCAGCGCCCGCGTGCCGGGGCCCACGGGATAGGTGGTCTTGATCAGGTATTGCGCGGTAATGCCCTTGAACAGAATGGCCGCCGCGTCTTCGGGCGCCAGCGCGGCCGGCAGCTTCACCAGCCGCTCTGCGGGGTAGAGACGCCCGCTCGCATAGGCGCCCAGCGGCCCCGTGGCATAGCCCACGCTGTCGCCCACGGCCACGTTGCTGACGCCTTCGCCCACGGCCAGCACCCGCCCCGCGCCTTCCAGGCCCAGCCCGGACGGCAGGGGAATGCGCACCTGACCGCCGCGCTGCAACAGGTCCAGCGGATTGACGCCTATGGCCGTGTGCTCCAGCCAGACCTCTCCGGCTCCCGGCTCCTGCGGCTGCAGCGGCTCCAGGCGCATCACCTCGGGGCCTCCGGCTTCATGGATACGTACGCGAACCAGCATTTGCTCCATCCTCCTGCGCGCCTGCGCCTGTTCGATCCCGCCAGCGTAGCGGTCGCGCAGCACTCCTGCAATCGGACGGCCGGCAGGTCCGGCGGGGGCCTGGCTGGCGACACTTCATGTTTTTTGAATCAAGCACTCAATTTGACTGAACTCTTTTGCACTTTCGGCTTCCTACACTGCAGCCTTATTGCATTGCAGCATGCAGGCCAAGTTCTTCACGGCCTTTTTCCATTCCAAACATGAATACCGTTGCCGCCACTTCCCCGACCGGCAGGACTGCCACCGGCGCCACCCGCTACAGCGGCGTGGCCATTGCCCTGCACTGGGTGCTGGGCTTGGCCCTGATCGGCCTCTTCGCCTTCGGCCTGTACATGACCGGCCTGCCGTTCTCGCCCGCCCGCCTCAAGTATTTCAACTGGCACAAATGGGCCGGCATGACGATTCTGATCCTGTCGTTGCTGCGCATTTTCTGGCGCCTGACCCACCGTCCGCCCGAGCTGCCCGCCGCCGTGACGCGTGCCATGCCGCGCTGGCAGCATGTGGCCCATGCAGGCACGCACCACCTGATGTATCTGCTGTTCCTTGCCGTGCCGCTGATCGGCTGGGTCTACAGCTGCGCCGCGGGCTTTCCCGTCGTGCTGTTCGGCCTGCTGCCCCTGCCCGACCTGGTCGGCAAGAGCCCCGAACTGGCCCAGGCGCTCAAGCCCTGGCATGGCTATGCGGCCTATGCGCTGGCGGCGCTCGTCGTGCTGCACGTCGGCGCCGTCATCAAGCACCAGTTCATCGACCGCGACGGCCTGCTCTCGCGAATGATTCCGCACTGATCACCCCTGTCCACCCTGGAGTTTCTGCATGAAAGCCCTTTTCTCCTCCGCCCTGATCGTCGCAGCCTTCATCGGCAGCGCCGCCCATGCCGAGCAGGCCCTGGTTGCCGCCCAGAGCGCCGTGAACTTCGAAGCCAGGCAGATGGGCGTGCCCATCAAGGGCCACTTCAAAAAGTTCGACGCCAAGATCAATTTCGACACGGCCAAGCCCGAGGCCAGCAAGATCCACTTCACGGTGGACACGGGCAGCGCCACCATGGGCGCCAAGGAAACCGATGCCGAACTGCCCAAGGCGGACTGGTTCAACGTGGCCAAGTTCCCCCAGGCCACGTTCGACTCCAGCGCCGTCAAGCCCCTGGGCGGCGGCAAGTACCAGGTGGACGGCACGCTGACCATCAAGGGCAATGCCCAGAAGGTCAGCCTGCCCGTGCAGCTGGCCCAGTCCGGCGCCACCACGACCGCCACCGGCACATTGCCGCTCAAGCGCCTGGCCTTCAAGATCGGCGACGGCGACTGGGCCGACACCTCGATGGTGGCCGACGAGGTCACCGTGCAGTTCAAGCTGGCACTGACCGGCGTCGGCAAGCTTTAAGCATTTTCGGGCTCCAGCGCTTATGAATAAAGCGCTGGCAGCTCATCTTTTTGATTCACCCTTCCCTCAATCCAAGGAGTCTTTCCGATATGCGCACCGCTTTGTTCGCCCTGGCCGCCGCTTCCCTGTTTGCCACCGCCGTGCAGGCCGCCCCGGCCAGCTATGCCATCGATCCCACCCACACCTTCGCCACTTTCGAGATCGACCACATGGGCACCACGACCAACCGGGCCCGCTTCGACAAGAAGAGCGGCAGCGTGGAATTCGACAAGGCCGGCAAGAGCGGCAAGGTCGAGGTGTCGCTGGACATGGCGTCGGTGAACTCGGGCACGCCGGCCTTCAACAAGCACCTGCAAAGCGCAGAAATCTTCGATGCCGAGAAGTTCCCCAGCGCCAAGTTCGTGTCCGACAAATTCGTGTTCGACGGCGACAAGCTCAAGGAAGTCACCGGCCAGCTGACCATCAAGGGCCAGACCCATCCCGTGACCTTCAAGGCCAACAAGTTCAACTGCTACGAAAACCCCATGCTGCAAAAGCGCGAGACCTGCGGCGGCGACTTCGAAGCCACCATCGACCGCACCCAGTGGGGCGTGGACTACGGCATGGCCTACGGTTTCCCCAAGCAGGTGCGCGTGGTGCTGCAAATCGAAGCCGTCAAGCAGTAACCCGGCGTTTCGACGACAAGCCCAGCCGGTCGCCCGGCGGGGCTTTTTTCATGGCATCGTTTTCCAAAAAAAATTCCATTTAGTAGAATTGATTACGGATAGTAGAATAACCAACATCTTTCCAGGAGACACGCCATGACCGTCAGCAGCGCCCCCGCCGCCCCGTATCCCGACCTTTCCCAGCTGCCCGCCCCGGCCGCCTGGCGCCAGCTGCACCACTATGCCTACAAGGCCAGGGATGCCGAGGAAACGCGCCACTTCTACGAAGACATCCTGGGCCTGCCGCTGTTCCACATCATCCAGAGCGACTACGTGCCCTCCACGGGCGAGTACTGCCCCTACACCCACTTCTTCTTCCGCCTCAAGGACGGTTCGTTCATCGCCTTCTTCGACATCGGCGACGACGAGGCGGCCCAGCCCTCGCCCAACACGCCGCTGTGGATCAACCACATCTCGTTCCGCGTGGACACCGTGCAGGAGCTGGAGAACACCAAGGCCCGCCTGCAGGCCTGCGGCGTGGAAGTGCTGGGCGTGACCGACCACCACATCTTCAAGAGCATCTACTTCTTCGACCCCAACGGCATCCGCCTGGAGCTGACCGCCCAGCTGGCCGACGAAATGCAGATGCTGCAGGAAAGCAAGACCGCCCATGCGCGACTGGACGAATGGACGCAGCGCAAGCAGCAATGGCGCAAGGACCGCGCCGAAGGCAAGTCCAGCGCACCGCTCAAACCCCAGACGAACGACCGCCCGGAATTCGCACCGGGCACCAGGGCCTGAAGCAGAAATCCATAGCAGCCAGCGCATGATGGGCATGCGCCCAAGGCAGAAATAAGGCCTACCGCGCCCAGCGGCGGAACGGATCGCTAAAATCGTTGGCAATCCGTCCATCCAACCTTGCAGACGGCATCCCGCACACGGATGCCGTTTTCATTTCCAGATTTTTGCCACGCAGCCATGAGCGACACCCCTGCACAACCCGGCCTCGACAGCCTCTCCAAGTCTTTTGAGCCTTCCTCCATCGAAGCCCACTGGGGGCCCGAATGGGAAAAGCGCGGCTACGGCCACGCCGGCGTGCGCGGCACGGGCAAGCCCGATGCATCCCAGCCCTCGTTCTCCATCCAGCTGCCGCCGCCCAACGTGACCGGCACGCTGCACATGGGCCATGCGTTCAACCAGACCATCATGGACTCCCTCACGCGCTACCACCGCATGAAGGGCTACAACACGGCCTGGATTCCCGGCACCGACCACGCCGGCATCGCCACGCAGATCGTGGTGGAGCGCCAGCTGCAGGAGCAGGGCAAGAGCCGCTACGACCTGGGCCGCCCCGAGTTCGTGAAGAAGGTCTGGGAATGGAAGGAAAAGAGCGGCAACACCATCACCACGCAGATGCGCCGCATGGGCGATACCGTGGACTGGAGCCGCGAATACTTCACCATGGACGACAAGCTGTCCACCGTGGTGACCGACACCTTCGTCAAGCTCTACGAGCAGGGCCTGATCTACCGCGGCAAGCGCCTGGTGAACTGGGACCCGGTGCTGCAATCGGCCGTGTCCGACCTGGAAGTGGAAAACCAGGAGAAGGACGGTTCGCTCTGGCATATCGCCTACCCTCTCTCCGACGGCTCGGGCCAGCTGGTGGTGGCCACCACCCGCCCCGAAACCATGCTGGGCGACGTGGCCGTGATGGTCCACCCCGAGGACGAGCGCTACCGGCACCTGATCGGTCAGACCGTGACGCTGCCGCTGGTGGGCCGCCAGATCCCCATCATCGCCGACGAGTATGTGGACCGTGCGTTCGGCACCGGCGTGGTCAAGGTCACGCCCGCGCACGACAACAACGACTACCAGGTGGGACAGCGCCACGGCCTGCCCATGATCTGCGTGCTGACGCTGCAGGCCAAGATCAACGACGAGGCGCCCGAGAAGTACCGCGGCATGGACCGCTTCGTGGCCCGCAAGGCCATCGTGGCCGACCTCGAGGAACTGGGCCTGCTGGTCGAGACCAAAAAGCACAAGCTCATGGTGCCGATCTGCGACCGCACCGGCCAGGTGATCGAGCCCATGCTGACCGACCAGTGGTTCATCGCCATGAGCAAGGTCAGCGACCAGGACCCCACCGGCAAGAGCATTGCGCAAAAGGCCATCGACGCCGTGGCCTCGGGCCAGGTGCAGTTCGTGCCCGAGAACTGGGTCAACACCTACAACCAGTGGATGAACAACATCCAGGACTGGTGCATCTCGCGCCAGCTGTGGTGGGGCCACCAGATTCCCGCCTGGTATGACGAGGAAGGCAACCTCTACGTGGCCAGGAGCGAAGCCGAGGCGCAGGCCCAGGCCGACAAGGTCGCCCCGGGCAAGAAGCTCACGCGCGACCCCGACGTGCTCGATACCTGGTATTCGTCGGCCATGGTGCCGTTCTCGACCATGGGCTGGCCCGCGCAGACCGACGCCGCCGACGACGATTTCAACCTCTACCTGCCCTCCTCGGTGCTGGTCACGGGCTACGACATCATCTTCTTCTGGGTCGCCCGGATGATCATGATGACCACGCACTTCACGGGCCGCGTGCCGTTCAGGCACGTGTACATCCACGGCCTGGTGCGCGACGCGCAGGGCAAGAAGATGTCCAAGTCCGAGGGCAATGTGCTGGACCCCGTGGACCTGATCGACGGCATCGCGCTCGAGCCCCTGCTGGACAAGCGCACCACCGGCCTGCGCCGCCCCGAGACCGCGCCCACGGTGCGCAAGAACACGCAAAAGGAATTCCCCGAAGGCATTCCGGCCTACGGCGCCGATGCGCTGCGCTTCACCTTCGCGGCGCTGGCGTCGCTGGGCCGCAGCATCAACTTCGACAGCAAGCGCTGCGAGGGCTACCGCAACTTCTGCAACAAGCTCTGGAACGCCTCGCGCTTCGTGCTGATGAACTGCGAAGGCTACGACTGCGGCCTCAAGGAGCACACCAAGGAGCAGTGCCAGCCCGGCGGCGAGTTCGCCGGCTACATGCACTTCAGCCAGCCCGACCGCTGGATCGCCTCGCAGCTGCAGAAGGTCGAGGCCGAGGTCGCCAAGGGCTTTGCCGAGTTCCGCCTGGACAACGTGGCCAACGCCATCTACGACTTCGTCTGGAACGAGTTCTGCGACTGGTACCTGGAAATCGCCAAGGTGCAGATCCAGACCGGCAACGAGGCGCAGCAGCGCGCCACGCGCCGCACGCTGATCCGCACGCTGGAAGCCATTCTGCGCCTGGCCCACCCCATCATCCCCTTCGTCACCGAAGAGCTGTGGCAGAAGGTGGCCCCCGTGGCCGGCCTGCCGGGCGAATCCATCGCCGTGGCACGCTACCCCGAGGCCCAGCCCGCCAAGATCGACGAGGCGTCCATTGCCTATGTGGACCGCCTCAAGCAGATGGTGGACGCCTGCCGCACGCTGCGCGGCGAGATGGGCGTCTCGCCCGCCCAGCGCCTGCCGCTGCTGGCCGTGGCCGGCAATGCCGCCGACGCCGACTTCCTGCGCGCCAATGCCGCCGTGCTGCAGAACCTGGCCAAGCTCAGCGAGGTCAAGGTCTTCGACGACGAGGCGGCCTGGAGCCAGGCCGCGCAGAGCGCGCCCGTGAACGTGGTCGGCGACATCCGCCTGGCGCTGTTCGTCGAGATCGACGTGGCCGCCGAGAAGGCCCGCCTGTCCAAGGAAGCCGCGCGCCTGCAAGGCGAGATCGCCAAGGCCAACGGCAAGCTGTCCAACGAGGCCTTCGTGGCCAAGGCGCCCCCGGCCGTGATCGAGCAGGAAAAGAAGCGCGTGGCCGATTTCGGCGCCACGCTGGTCCGCATCCAGGAGCAGCTCGCCCGCCTGGGTTGATGCAAAAACAGAAGCTGCCAGCGCTTGCAGGCATTAGGTTTTGCAGGAAGAATCTGCGAAATTCCATTGCCAACCAGCGCTGGCAGCTTTTATTTCAGGAGCAAAAATGAGCCATACCCGCGTCCGCAAAGCCGTCTTCCCCGTCGCCGGCCTGGGCACCCGCTTTCTGCCCGCCACCAAGGCATCGCCCAAGGAGATGCTGCCCGTGGTGGACAAGCCGCTGATCCAGTACGCCGTGGAAGAGGCCTACGAGGCCGGCATCCGCGACATGGTCTTCGTCACCGGCCGCAGCAAGCGCGCCATCGAGGACCATTTCGACACCGCCTACGAGCTGGAAAACGAGCTCGAGCAGGCCGGCAAGCAGGCCATGCTGGACCTGGTGCGCAGCATCAGCCCGGCCGACATGAACTGCCTGTTCGTGCGCCAGCCGCGCTCGCTGGGCCTGGGCCATGCCGTGCTGTGCGCCGAGCCGCTGGTGGGCAACGAGCCCTTTGCCGTGATCCTGGCCGACGACCTGATGGTGGGCGACAACGGCGGCCCCGGCGTGATGGCGCAGATGACGGCCGCCTTCCAGAAGCAGGGCCGCTCGCTGCTGGCCGTGCAGGAAGTGCCGCTGGAGCACACCAAGCGCTACGGCATCGTCAAGGGCGAGGCTGCCGGCGGCGCGCTGATGCGCATCGAGGAGATCGTGGAAAAGCCCGCTCCCGAGAAGGCGCCTTCGCGCATGGGCGTGGCCGGCCGCTATGTGCTCACGCCCGCGATCTTCGACGAGATCCGCAACCAGCCCAAGGGCGTGGGCGGCGAGATCCAGCTGACCGACGCCATCGAGCGCCTGATGGCGACCGAAGCCGTCTACGCATTCCAGTACAAGGGCAAACGCTACGACTGCGGCAGCAAGGAAGGCTTTCTGCAGGCCACGGTGGAACTGGCGCTGCAGCACCCCGAGGTCGGCGCAAGCTTCCGCGACTACCTCAAGAACCTGAGCATCTGACGCATCCCCTGCGCGCTCCTCCAATGCAAAGGGCCTGCAAATGCAGGCCCTTTGCGCGTTGGCAGCTCATGGATCCATGGCCGCCTCAGCGGCGGCGGAGAATGTGGATGAACTCGTCGCCCACCGTCTGCTGCTCCACGAGCGCATTGCCGGTCTGCTTGGCAAAGGCCTGGAAGTCGCGGATGGAGCCGGTATCGGTGGCCACCACCTTGAGCAGCTGGCCGCTTTCCATGGCCGCCAGCGCCTTCTTGGCCTTGAGGATGGGCAGCGGGCAGTTCAGCCCGCGGGTATCGATTTCTTGGTCTATGTGCATTTGAAGATTCCTGACGCGGCGGCAGATCCGGCCCGGCCGGACCGCCTCGCTGCATGGCACAGGATTTTAGGAAAGCCGCGCCATGGCAAGGCCGACGCGGTCTTTGCCCGGCAGGCTTTCAGTCCAGCGCGGGGGCCACAACAAAGCGCGGGTCCTCGGCCCAGTACTTCACAGGCCAGCGCGCCGGGTCGGGCTCGGGATTTTGCCCAGGGCGGAAGGCGCCAAAGCGCGGCTCGAAGCCCTTTTGCTTAATCCACTCGGCCAGCGCATAGCCCGTGCCAGCGGGCCAGCACAGCGACTCCTCTGCCGTCTGCCAGCGGTATTCCAGCAGCTCGGGCGAAAGCTTCACGTCCTCGGGCCGGCCGTCCACGCGTACATGGTAGGCAATCAGAACCTGGTTCATGCGCAGGAATTCGGAGCACGACAGCAGGCGCAGCGCCTTGACCTTCAGCCCGGTCTCCTCCAGCACCTCGCGGCAAATGCCGGCCTCGGGCGACTCGCCGGCCTCCATGAAGCCGGTGATCAGGCCGAACACCCCTTCCTGCCACAGCGCATTGCGCGCCAGCAGCACACGGCCGTCATCGCCCTCGACCACGGCCGCCAGCACGGGCGTGGGATTGCCCCAATGCGTCCAGCCGCAGGCCTGGCAGCGCAGCCGCGCCACATTGCCGCTGTCTTCCGTGGCGGTAATCCACTGCAGCTCGGTGCTGCAGTTGGTGCAGAAACGTGTCTCATAGGCCATGAAACCCTCCACTTTCCTGGTGATCGCGGCGTCAAGCGCCGGCAATGCGCAGCGCCCCTCTGAAGGGGGCGCTGCATCCATGCTCAAAAGAAATGTTCAGGCGGGGAAAACGCCTGTCGAGAGATAGCGATCGCCACGGTCGCAGACCACGAAAACAATGGTCGCATTGCGCTCGCGCTCGGCGATCTGCTGGGCCACCCAGCAGGCGCCGGCAGCCGAGATGCCGGCAAAAATGCCTTCTTCGCGCGCCATGCGGCGGGCCATGTCCTCGGCATCGTCCTGGGTTACCGAGACCTGCTCGTCGACCAAGCTGCCGTCGTAGATCTTGGGCATGTATTCCTCGGGCCACTTGCGGATGCCGGGAATGCGCGAGCCCTCGGCGGGCTGGGCGCCGATGATCCTGATGCCGGGGTTCTTTTCCTTGAGGAACCTGGCCACGCCGGTGATGGTGCCCGTGGTGCCCATGGCGCTCACGAAATGCGTGATCTCGCCGCCCGTCTGCTCCCACAGTTCCGGGCCCGTGGTCTCGTAGTGGGCGCGCGGATTGTCCGGATTGGCGAACTGGTCCAGCAGCACGCCCTTGCCCTGGGCCACCATCTGGTCGGCCAGGTCGCGCGCATATTCCATGCCGCCGCTCTTGGGCGTGAGGATCAGCTCGGCGCCATAGGCCTTCATGGTCTGGGCGCGCTCGATGGACAGGTCCTCGGGCATGATGAGAATCATGCGATAGCCCTTGATGGCCGCCGCCATGGCCAGCGCGATACCGGTGTTGCCCGAGGTCGCCTCGATCAGCGCATCGCCGGGCTTGATCTCGCCGCGCTCCTCCGCCCTCTGGATCATGGACAGTGCAGGCCGGTCCTTCACAGAGCCGGCGGGATTGTTGCCTTCGAGCTTGCCCAGCACCACGTTGCCGCGCTCACGGTTTGCATCCGCGCCAATGCGTTGCAATGCCACCAGCGGCGTGTGACCGATAGCATGTTCGATGGTCAAATAATTTTTCATGAACAATACTGTGCCATAATTTCTATCTGCACTACGCCAGCCCGGGTGGTGAAATTGGTAGACGCAGGGGACTCAAAATCCCCCGCCGCAAGGCGTGCCGGTTCGATTCCGGCCCCGGGCACCAGACACCGAAAAAGCCGCCAAGTCACAAGACCTGGCGGCTTTTTTCATGGCGGCCTGACGCCCGGGGCAATCGCTCAGTAGCGGCTGGAGAAATTGGCGCTGATGCGCTGGCGCAGATACTCCCCTGCGGTGATGGGAGGATATTTCTTGCCAGGCCCCTCGATCACGGCATCCTCGTTGGCCTGGCAGAAGAAGGCCAGGCTGTAGCGCGCGCCCTGGTATTCGTGCGGCAGCGGGTTGCGCACGCGGTGGAAGTTGCTCGGCAGCCGATCGTCGCTCCAGCGCATGAGCATGTCGCCGATATTGCAGGTGATCACGCCCTCCACCGGCTCCACGGAAGTCCACTGCCGCGACTCCATCTCCTTGCCCGGCAGCACCTGCAGGCCGCCCTGCCCCTCGCGCTGGAACAGCAGCGTCAGGCAGTCGAAATCGGTGTGCGCGCCCGCGCGCCACAGGCCCAGTTCGCCCTTGAGCGCAGGATCGACCGCGAAGTAATGCAGCATGCGCAGCGTGCTTTGGTAGGCAGGCGACGCGGGGTTGTGCGCGCGGGTGAAGAAATCGTCATCGAAGCCCAGCTTCCACGCAAAGCATGACAGCAACTGCATGCCCACGGTCCAGCACTGGTGCTCGAAATCGAGCGTGGCCCGCTCAAAGCCCGGCAGTTCCTGGTCTGTGGGCCACAGGCCTTCCATGCGCGGCCGGGTGACCTGATAGGACTCCTTCTGGTCCGGCGTCCTGGTGGAGGGACGGATCTGCGCCTTGTGCTCCCAGCCTGCATTGCACGCCAGGGGCCACCGGGCCTTGGTCTCGCGCGGCAATGCAAAAAGCTGCTCGGCGCGCGCAAAGGCGGCCTGGATATCAGCCAGCGCAATGCCGTGGCCCGAGACCTGGAAGAAGCCGATCTCGACGGAAGCAGCCCAGATCTGCTCGGCGATCTCGGCACGGCGCGCCTCAAAGTCGGAGATATCGACGATGCGCACTTCGCGCGAATGGGTTTCCTCGCCCATCCCGCCCATGCGGGATTCCTTGTCGAGTTCGCCCAGCGCATAGGCCGTGGATGGAGCGGAGGGATGAAGCGTATGCATGGCAGGTTCCTTTGATTGCCTTGGTTGTGGGACAAGAGCAATGACCCGCGAGGCCGGCCGGGCAGGCCGCATGTGCACGCTGAACGCTTCTACTCTTGCCGCTGCGCAATGCAAGTTGCGCGCCAGTTCGTCGCACAGGGCGCCGCTTTCCGAAGCGGCCCCAAACTGGTGCGAGGCACGAACGAACAGGTCCCGGCAAAGGGCTCCCAGGCACCAAGCTGAAGCATCTCCAGCAGGCCGATGCACGGCAGGCAATCCGGCACGCCTATTGCTTGAATGGTTCCACGAGTAGAAGCGTTCAGCCTTGCGCATCGCGCAGCGCCCGGAAATTGCTCATGTCATTCCCGCCATCGGACACCGGTGCCTAGGCGGGGTTGTTGTCCTCCTGACCTGAGACATCCATCATGCAACGCCGCCATTTCCTAGCCGCTCTTCCCGTTGCCTGCGCGCCGCTGGCCCATGCGCAGGACAGGACTCTCGTCCCGCTCAAGTTCACGCTGGACTACCGCATCACGTCCCAGACAGCGCCATTCCTGCTGGCGCAGCAAAAAGGCTACTACCGCGAGGAAGGCCTGGACGTGTCCATCGACGTGGGCTCGGGCTCGGTGGCATCCATCACGCGCGTCGCCAGCGGCGCCTACCAGCTAGGGCTGGGCGATCTCAGCGCCCTGATCGAGTTCCAGGCACAGAACCCCGGCGCGGCCAGGGTGCAGGCCGTCTACCAGTACTACAACCGGGCGCCTTTCGTCATCATCGGCCGCAAGGACCGCGGCATCGGCCAGGATTTCGCCAGCCTCAAGGGCAAGAAGGTGGCTGCCGCGGCGGTGGAGTCCACACGCCGTGCCTGGCCCATCGTGGCCCGCAGGCAGAACCTGCCGGCCGACCTGTTCACCTGGTCCACCACCGAATTCTCGGCGCGCGACAACGTGATGGTGCGCGGCGACGTGGACGCGGCCACCTATTTCCACGACTCGGCCGTGTCGCTGTTCGCCCGCATGAAGCCCGAGGAGCTGGCCGTGCTGCGCTATACCGATGCAGGCGTGCACCTCTACGGCAATGCCATCCTGGCATCCGGCAACCTGATGGCCGAGCGTCCCCAGGCGGTCGCGGCCTTTCTGCGCGCCAGCAACCGCGCCATCGTCGAGACCCTGGCCGATCCGGGCCCCGCGCTGGCCGCCATGCGCCAGCGCGAACCCATCCTCGACGAGAAGGTGGAGCTGGCACGCTGGGCCATCACCCGCCAGTACGTGGCCGGCGCCGACACGCACAGGCACGGCCTGGGCGACATCCATCCGCAGTTGCTGGCCCAACAGATAGCGGAAGTGGCCCAGGCCTTCTCGCTCAAGGCCCAGCCCTCCGTCGACAGCATCTTCAACCGCAGCCTGCTGCCCACGGCAGCGGCACGCACGGCCAAGGCCTGAAGGCGGATGCATATGGCAGATTCCACCCCCTCCATGCCTGTCGAATGCAGGCTCCACGAGCACGACGGCCGCCATCTGCGCCAGGCCATTGCGCTGGCCGACCGGGCCCGCGCGCGCGGCAACCGGCCTTTTGGCGCGCTCATCGTCGGCGCCGACGGCAGCGTGCTTGCACAAGCCTCGAATGCCAACGGCGAAAGCGGCGACTGCACGGCACATGCCGAGCTGTCGGCCATCCGCGCAGCCAGTCCGCATCACACCCGCGAACAGCTTGCGGGCGCCACGCTCTATTCGTCGGCGGAGCCCTGCGTGATGTGCGCAGGCGCCATCTTCTGGTCCGCCATAGGCCGCGTGGTCTACGGCATAGACGCGGTGCGGCTGCGCGCCTTCCGTGGCGAGCGGCTGGACCAGAAAGACGCCGAGCTGTCCTGCCGCGATGTCTTCGCGGCCTCCTCGCACCCCATCGAATGCATAGGCCCGGCGCTGATCGAGGAGGCCTCGGCCTCCCACCGCGGAGCCTGGAAAAGCTGATCCCCATTCCCGTTTTCATTTCATCAGAGAGGAAGCCACCATGCAAAAACGACTGTTCCTGCACACCGTACTGGCGCTGTCCGCCTGTGCCGGCCTGGCGCCGGCACAGGCCGCCACACCGCTGAAATTCCAGCTCGACTGGCGCTTCGAAGGCCCGGCCGCATTCTTTCTCCAGCCGGCTGCAAAGGGCTACTTCAGGGAAGCAGGCCTGGATGTCGCCATCGACGCGGGCAGCGGCTCGGGCGGCGTGGTGCAGCGCGTGGCCTCGGGCGCCTACGACATGGGCTTTGCCGACCTGGCCGCGCTGATGGAGTTCCAGGCCAACAACCCCGACGTACCCAACCAGCCCGTGGCCGTGATGATGGTCTACAACAACACGCCTGCCTCGGTGATGGCGCTGAAGAAAAGCGGCATCGCCAGGCCTGCCGACCTGACGGGCAAAAAGCTGGGCGCGCCGGTGTTCGACGCGGGCCGGCGCGGCTTTGCGCTGTTCGCCAAGGCCAACCAGGTGGGATCCGTTCAGTGGACGGCCATGGATCCGCCGCTGCGCGAGACCATGCTGGTGCGCGGCGATGTGGATGCGATCACCGGCTTCACCTTCACCTCGCTGCTGAACCTGGAGGCACGCGGCGTCAAGGCCGCCGACATCACCGTGATGCCTTTCGCCGACTACGGCGTCAAGCTCTACGGCAACGCCATCATCGCCAGCCCCCGGCTCATCAAGGAGAACCCGGCAGCGGTGAAGGCCTTCCTCCAGGCCTTCACCCGGGGCGCCAGGGAAGTCATGGCCGACCCCGGCGCGGCCATTGCCTATGTGAAGGAACGCGACGGCATCGTCAACACACAGCTGGAAACACGTCGTCTGCAACTGGCCATTGCCACCGTGGTGAACACCCCCGACGCGCGCGCAGAAGGCTTCGGCCAGATCGCGCCCACGCGCCTGGCGCTGATGGCATCGCAGGTCTCGGATGTGTATGGAACCAAGACGCGGGTCAAGCCGGAAGCCGTCTGGAACGGCAGCTTCCTGCCCACGGCCGCCGAACGCCATGTGCTGCCCAGCAAGTAAGCATCAATTTCAATAGCTACCAGCGCTTTCCACACAAGCGCCTGAACCGGTTTTTCTATGCAATCTGTTGAATCCGACCCTGCAGCTCCTTTCGTGGAATTCCGCGATGTCTGGCTGGCCTACAACGAGGAGCTGCTGCGCGCCAACCACTTTGCCGTGGAGGGCATCGACCTGCAGGTGCGCCGCGGCGAGTTCATCGCCATCGTCGGCCCCTCGGGCTGCGGCAAGTCCACCTTTATGAAGCTGACCACGGGGCTGAAGATGCCGTCCATCGGCCGCATCCTCGTGGCCGGCGAGCGCGTGACCGGGCCGCTCAAGATCTCGGGCATGGCCTTCCAGGCGCCGTCGCTGCTGCCCTGGCGCACCACGGTGGACAACGTGCTGCTGCCGCTGGAGATCGTCGAGCCGCACCGCGGCCGGTTCAAGGCCCGGCGCCAGGAGTACGAGGCCCGCGCCCGCACGCTGCTGCAGAAGGTGGGCCTGGCCGGCTACGAGGACAAGTACCCCTGGCAGCTGTCGGGCGGCATGCAGCAGCGCGCCAGCATCTGCCGCGCGCTGATCCACGAGCCGCAGATGCTGCTGCTCGACGAACCCTTCGGCGCGCTCGACGCCTTCACCCGCGAGGAGCTGTGGTGCATCCTGCGCGACCTGCAGGCCGAACAGGGCTTCAACGTCATCCTCGTCACGCACGACCTGCGCGAGAGCGTGTTCCTGGCCGACACGGTCTACGTGATGAGCAGGAGCCCGGGCCGCTTCGTCGTGCGCCGCGAGATCGACTTTCCGCGTCCGCGCGATCTGGCGCTGACCTATACGCCCGAGTTCACCGACATCGTGCTCGAGCTGCGCGGCCACATCGGCGCCATGCGCCACGCCCCGGCCGGCGGCGCCGCCATCCACCCATAAGACCAGAGGGAACATCGCATGCAACGCAAGAACGTGGAACGCTGGGCGCCGTGGGTGGTGCTGCTGGCCGTCATCGTGCTGTGGCAGATCATCTGCTCGGGCTTCGGCGTGTCGGAATTCATCTTTCCCAGCCCGATGACCATAGGCCGGCAGCTGGCCGAGTTCAGCGGCGTCATCGCCGGCCACGCCTGGCGCACCTTCTGGGTGACGATGGCGGGCTTCGGCCTCGCCATCGTGGTGGGCGTGCTGCTGGGCTTTTTGATCGGCTCGTCGCGCCTGGCCTACGCGGCCTTCTACCCGCTGATGACGGCCTTCAACGCGCTGCCCAAGGCGGCCTTCGTGCCCATCCTCGTGGTGTGGTTCGGCATCGGCGCGGGGCCGGCCATCCTCACGGCCTTCCTGATCAGCTTCTTCCCGATCACGGTCAACATCGCCACCGGCCTGGCCACGCTGGAGCCCGAGCTGGAGGACGTGCTGCGCGTGCTGGGCGCCAAGCGCTGGGACGTGCTGGTCAAAGTCGGCCTGCCGCGCTCGCTGCCCTACTTCTACGCCTCGCTCAAGGTGGCGATCACGCTGGCTTTCGTGGGCACCACGGTGAGCGAGATGACGGCCGCCAACGAGGGCATTGGCTATCTGCTGGTGTCGGCCGGCTCGTCGATGCAGATGGGGCTGGCCTTCGCGGGCCTGATCGTGGTCGGCGCCATGGCCATGCTGATGTACGAGCTGTTCAGCGCCATCGAGAAGCACACGACGGGGTGGGCGCGGCGGGGGTCGCAGGGGGAGTGAGGTTTGCGCTGCGGCGCTATCAATATCATTGCTGCTGGCGCTTGATACTCCTTTGATTCAGGTTGAATTTATTCTGAAACCATTGAATAGCAAGCGCGAGCAGCTATATTTTTTATGGGCAGAGGCCGGGAGTTCGTCCCGGCGGCCGACCTACTTTTCTTGCGCGCGCCGGAGTGCCGGCCACAAGAAAGTAGGCAAAAGAAAGCGCCCCTGCTGTCTGCGACCCCGCTGCGCAGCAGCGGGGCAACCTGTGGCGGGACGTTTGCGGGGTGCGCCGTGGAACTCGACTCCGCGCCAAGGCGCTCCGCTCGAACAACCCCGGCGAGTCAGACCACGAAGCATGCGCGCTCCGACGCGCATGCCACCCCGCAAACGCCCCGCCACAGGCGCAGCCAGAAGGGGGTTGCACGGGCCATCGCTTCGCTCGGCCCCAGTGAACTGCCGAGCGAAGCGATGGCACGTGTGGCTGTTGGGGTTCCCTTCTGTCCGTGCCGAGAAGCACAGGGCGCGGGGCCGCATGCGCGTCGGAGCGCGCATGCTTCGTGGTCTGACTTGCTGCGGTTGTTTGAGCGGAGCGCGCCTTGGCGCGCGGAGTCGAGTTCCGCAGCAGGCCCCGCGCCCGAGCATCACAGGTTGCCCCAGCGCCTGCGGCGCTGGGGTCACGGACAGCAGGGTCGCCTTTCTTTGCTACTTTCTTTGTCGAAGCAAAGAAAAGTAGGTCGCCCGCCGGGGCGAAATCCCGGCCTCCGCCCTCCGCAGGAAGCCCGTCATTGGACTCGAACCAATGACCTCACATCGCCCAAATCCGCGGCATCCCTCCCGCCAGCCGCCAGAGTTGGCTACGCCACAGCGCCCAGGCGCTTTTCCAGAAGACCATGGCCGGCTCCACCACCGGCGCCAGCGCACGCAACACCACCATGTGGTCGTTGGGTGCGGTCACGCCGGCCAGCACATCCGGGGGAGCGGCCTGCAGCAGTTCGTGCGTGACCTCCAGCAATGCCTCGCGCTGCGCCCGGGGCAAGGGCGTGCCGCTGGCGAAGACCAGGCTCGCCAGGCAGCGCCGGCCGGCCAGGCCCAGGTCGCCGTCGAGCAGCAGGTGGTCGTGCGCCGCGATCACGCCGCGCTCCAGAAAGTGCCCCGGCCATTCCAGGTGCTGGGTGAAGCGGCCCTGCTCGAAGGGCTGGCCGGCCAGCGGCAGGCCCAGGGCCGTCACGTCCCAGGCCAGCAGCTGCGCGCCTTCGGCCAGGTCCAGCTCCAGGTGGTTGACCGCGTCGCAGGCGTTGTAGGCAATGGCTTCCAGCGGCAGCCATTCCAGCCGCGCGCCGGGCGCCAGGCTGAGCCGCGTGCGCTGCAGCGCCGGCTGGCCCAGGCTCTTGTAGAAGCGCGTGGCGCCCGGCGTGGTGACCAGCGCGTGCGCGCCCTCGCCCACGCGCACGGCGATGTCGAGCACGTCGCCGCCGACCAGGCCGCCCGGCGGATGCACCAGCACGTTGTGGCAGATGCCCGGCCCCTCCGGGTACAGGCTCTTGAGCACGCGCAGCGGCCCGTCGTGCGTGAAGTGCACGGCCGTCCTGCCCTGTTGCGCGCGGTAGTCGAGGTTCAGTTGTGCATGCCAGCCCATGGGCACCGATCTTAGATCGCCACCAGGCGCTGGATGCCCTTTTCCTGCATCTCGCTGCCCGGCCCGCTGGCGATGACCTCGCCGCGCTCCATCACCACGTAGTGGTCGGCCAGTTC
This sequence comes from Comamonas sp. w2-DMI, assembly GCF_040187735.1. Lineage (NCBI taxonomy): Bacteria > Pseudomonadati > Pseudomonadota > Betaproteobacteria > Burkholderiales > Comamonadaceae > Comamonas > Comamonas sp. w2-DMI. The sequence goes on from NZ_JBANEL010000027.1 coordinate 45,128, forward strand.
CTCGGCGAAGTCGTAGTACTGCTCGCACAGCACGATGGCCATGTCGCCACGGTTCGCCAGCATGCGGATGACGCGGCCTATGTCCTTGATGATGCTGGGCTGTATGCCTTCGGTGGGCTCGTCGAGGATGAGCATGCGCGGCCCTGGCGCCAGTGCGCGGGCGATCGCCAGCTGCTGCTGCTGCCCGCCCGAGAGGTCGCCGCCCCGCCGGTGCAGCATTTGCTTGAGGACCGGGAACAGCTCGTACAGCTCGCCGGGGATGCGCGTGCCCGCCGGGCTGTAGGCCAGGCCCATGCGCAGGTTCTCTTCGACCGTCAGGCGCGCGAAGATCTCGCGGCCCTGCGGCACATAGCCTATGCCGGCGCGCGCGCGCTCGTAGGGCGTGCTGCGCACGATGTCGCGGCCCTGCCATTGGATGCGGCCACTCTTGATGGGCACCAGGCCCATCAGGCTCTTGAGCAGCGTGGTCTTGCCCACGCCGTTGCGGCCCAGCAGCACGGTGATCTGGCCGATCTCGGCCGTCAGGTTCACGTTGCGCAGGATGTGCGAGCCGCCGTAGTACTGGTGCAGGTTCTGAACTTCAAGCATTTTTGGCCTCTAGCCCTTATGTATCAATCGCAAGCAGCTATTGTTTTTGAATCATCAACGCCCGAGGTATACCTCGATCACGCGCTCGTCGGCCTGCACCTGGGCCAGCGGGCCTTCGGCCAGCACGGCGCCGTCGCACAGCACCGTGACCTTTTCGCTGATGGTGGCGATGAAGCCCATGTCGTGCTCCACCACCATCAGCGAGTGTTTGCCCTTGAGCGTGAGGAACAGCTCGGCCGTGCGCGCGGTCTCCTCGTCGGTCATGCCGGCCACGGGCTCGTCCAGCAGCAGCAGCCTGGGCTCCTGCACCAGCAGCATGCCTATCTCCAGCCACTGCTTCTGGCCGTGGCTCAGCAGCCCGGCCTGGCGCGTGACGCTGCCGGCCAGGTGGATGGTGTGCAGCACCTCGGCGATGCGGTCCTTCTGCGCGCCGTTGAGGGCAAAGCGCATGGACGCGGCCACGCCCTTGTGCGTCTTCAGCGCCAGCTCCAGGTTCTCGAACACCGTGAGCTGCTCGAACACCGTGGGCTTCTGGAACTTGCGGCCTATGCCCATGGCGGCGATCTGCGGCTCGTTGTAGCGCAGCAGGTCGATGGTGGAGCCGAAGAACACCGTGCCGCGGTCGGGCCGGGTCTTGCCGGTGATGATGTCCATCATCGTGGTCTTGCCCGCGCCGTTGGGGCCGATGATGCAGCGCAGCTCGCCGGGCGCGATGTCGAGATTCAGGCCATTGATGGCCTTGAAGCCGTCGAAGCTCACGTGCACGTCCTCCAGGTAGAGGATGCGGCCGTGGGTCACGTCCACCTCGCCGGCCACCACGGGCCGCGCCATGCTGGCGCTGCGCCCGCCGGATTCGGTGCGGTGCCCGCTGCGGTGTTCGCGGTAGTGCTGCAGGCGCTCGCTACCCGCTTCCATCAGGTCGGGCGTCATGCCAGTGCCTCCTTGACAGGCGTACTCTTCAACGCTGCCGATTGCGCGCGGCGCCCGGCGCGCCAGTCGCGGATCTGCTGCGGCAGGCGGATCAGGCCGCCGGGCATGAACAGCGTGACCACGATGAACAGCGCGCCCAGCACGTACAGCCACGACTCGGGCGCGGCCACGGTGAGCCAGCTCTTGCCGCCGTTGACGGCAAAGGCGCCGATGATGGGGCCGACCAGGCTGGCGCGCCCGCCCACGGCCGTCCACACGGCCATCTCGATGGAGTTGCCCACGCTCATCTCGCCGGGGTTGATGATGCCCACCTGCGGCACGTAGAGCGCGCCGGCCAGGCCGCACATCATGGCCGAGATGACCCAGACCGAGAGCTTGTAGGGCAGCGGGTTGTAGCCGCAGAACATGGTGCGCGACTCGGCATCGCGCACGGCCTGCAGCACGCGGCCGTACTTGCTGCGGATCAGCCAGCGCGAGAACAGGAAGCAGCCCAGCAGCGCCAGCCCCGACAACGCGAACAGCAGCACGTGCATGGACGGGGTGTTCAGCGAAAAGCCGAGAATGCTCTTGAAGCCCGTGAAGCCGTTGTTGCCGCCAAAGCCCGTTTCGTTGCGGAAGAACAGCAGCATGGCCGCATAGGTCAGCGCCTGGGTGATGATGGAGAAATACACGCCCTTGATGCGCGAGCGGAAGGCGAAGTAGCCGAACACGCCGGCGATCACGCCCGGCACCAGGAACACCAGCAGCACCGTGGCCGTGAAGCTGCCCGACAGCGCCCAGTGCCAGGGCAGCTGCTTCCAGTCCAGGAAGCCCATGAAGGCGGGCAGCGCGCCCGGCCCCGCGGCCTCGCGCATCAGGTGCATGCCCATCACATAGCCGCCCAGCGCGAAGAACAGCCCGTGGCCCAGGCTGAGGATGCCGGTGTAGCCCCAGATCAGGTCGATGGCCAGGGCCACGATGGCGTAGCACATGAGCTTGCCCAGCAGCCCCACCAGGTAGTCGGACAGGTGCAGCGGGTGGCCCTCGGGCACCCACAGGTTCAGGGCCGGCGCCACCGCGCAGACCACGATGAGCGCGGCCAGGAACACGGCCCAGCCCCGGGCGCCAAGCAGGGGCTCGGGAGCGGGCAGTGCCGTGGGCGGCATGGTTGCGCGAAAAACAGGTGGAGCAGTTGTCATATCCATGATCCCGGGCACAACGTTTGAAAAGATCGGCTCTCGACAGCGACGGCGAGCAAAGGCCGCCCTGCAGCGAGGCTGTCGTCTCCCTTCCAGGGGGAAAGCGCAAGGCGCTTCAGGGGGTAGTCCATCTATGCCTCGGCGCTGCGGCCCTTGAGGGCGAAGATGCCTTGCGGACGTTTCTGGATGAACACCACGATGAACAGCAGCACGGCGATCTTGGCCAGCACCGCGCCCGTCCATCCTTCGAGCAGCTTGGACAGCACGCCCAAGCCCAGGGCCGCATACACCGTGCCCGCGAGCTGGCCCACGCCACCCAGCACCACGACCAGGAAGGAGTCGACGATGTAGTTCTGGCCCAGGTCCGGCCCCACGTTGCCGATCTGGCTCAAGGCGCAGCCGGCCAGGCCCGCGATGCCGGAGCCCAGCGCGAACGCATAGGTGTCGGTGCGTGCGGTGTTCACGCCCACGCAGGACGCCATGGCGCGGTTCTGCGTGACGCCGCGCACGAACAGGCCCAGCCGCGTCCTGGCGATCATGAAGGCCACGGCGCCCAGCACCGCGAAGGCGAAGGCGATGATGGCGATGCGGTTGAACGGCAGCGTGAGATTGGGCAGCAGCATGACGCCGCCGCTCATCCACGCGGGGTTTTCCACGCCCACGTTCTGCGCGCCGAACAGGCTGCGCACCGATTGCTGCAGCACCAGGCTGATGCCGAAGGTGGCCAGCAGCGTCTCCAGCGGGCGGCCGTAGAGGAAGCGGATCACGCCGCGCTCCAGCACCGCGCCCACCAGAGCCGCGGCCGCGAAGGCCACGGGCACGGCCACGACCAGGTACCAGCCGAACAGGCCTGTAGGCAGCCAGCGCTGGAACAGCACCTGCACCAGGTAGGTCGCGTAGGCGCCGATCATGATCAGCTCGCCATGCGCCATGTTGATCACGCCCATCAGCCCGTAGGTGATGGCCAGGCCCAGGGCCGCCAGCAGCAGCACCGAGCCCAGGCTCAGGCCGCTGAAGACCGCGCCCAGGCGCTCGCCCCAGGCCAGCGATTCGGCAATCGCCGGCAGCGCGGCCTGGATGGCCTTCTGCACTGCGGGGTCGGTCTCGTCGGCCAGGCGCTGGTTCAGCAGCAGCTGGGTCTCCGGCGTCTTGAGCTGCGCCAGCTGCCGCACCGCCCGCAGGCGCTGCGCGGCGTCGTCGCTGCCCAGCAGGCTGGCGGCGCGGGCACGGCCCAGCAGGGCCTTGACCTGTTCATCGCTCTCGCCGGCCAGGGCCTTGGCGATCAGGGGCAGCCGGGCGGCATCGGGCTCGGCCGCCATCTGCCGCGCGGCCTTGCGGCGCTGCTGCACGTCGCTGCTGGAAAGCGCCAGCGCGGCCTGCGCGGATTCGATCACGCCGCGCAGGTAGTTGTTGTTGACGACTTCCTCGGCATCGGCAGGCAGCGTGGCGGCTGCGCCGGTGGCGGGGTCGGTGGCGCGATCACCCTGGACGACATAGGCCTTGCCGCCGGCGGTGCGCACCGCGTCATCGGCCAGGGCCTGCAGGTAGGCGGCAGTCCTGCCAGTGGGGCCGCCCGCATCGGGCGCCAGCACCGCGGCGTTGATGGCCGCGGCGCGCGCGTCGTTGTCCTCGGCCGCCGCCATGGCAAAGGCCTGCTCGGCGGTCAGCGCGTGGCTGTGCAGGGACAGCAGCAGGCCCAGTGCACTCACCCATGCCAGGTGCAGGATTTTCATAGTCAAAACCACCTCCAGCGCTTACCCATCAAGCGCCAGCAGCTATCATTTTCATAGATACCACCCGGCCAACACCGCGCCGGCCGGGCGGTGCGCCATCAGGAACTGCTCTTGCCGTCCGGCTCGTCCTTCTTCTTGTCGTTGCCTTCGATGAACGGGCTCCAGGGCTGGGCCTTGACCGGGCCCTTGGTCTTCCAGACCACGCTGAACTGGCCGTCGGCCTTGATCTCGCCCACCATCACGGGCTTGTGCAGGTGGTGGTTCTTCTCGTCCATCTTCACGCTGAAGCCGTCGGGCGCGGTGAAGGTCTGGCCGGCCATGGCGGCGATGACCTTGTCGGTATCGGTGCTCTTGGCCTTTTCCACGGCCTGCTTCCACATGTGGATGCCGATCCAGGTGGCCTCCATCGGGTCGTTGGTCAGCGGCTTGTCCTTGTGGCCGGCGATGCCCTTGGCCTTGGCGTAGTCGCTCCACTGCTTGATGAAGGCCGTGTTGGTGGGGTTCTTCACGCTCATGAAGTAGTTCCATGCGGCCAGGTGCCCGACCAGCGGCTTGGCGTCCACGCCGCGCAGTTCCTCCTCGCCCACGCTGAACGCCACCACGGGCACGTCCTTGGCCTTGAGGCCGGCATTGCCCAGCTCCTTGTAGAAGGGCACGTTGGAGTCGCCGTTGATGGTGGAGATCACCGCCGTCTTGCCGCCGGTGGAGAACTTCTTGATGTCGGCCACGATGGTCTGGTAGTCGCTGTGGCCGAAGGGCGTGTAGGTCTCGAGGATGTCGGCGTCCTTCACGCCCTTGGACTTGAGGAAGGCGCGCAGGATCTTGTTGGTGGTGCGCGGGTACACGTAGTCCGTGCCCAGCAGCACGAAGCGCTTGGCACCGCCGCCCTCTTTGCTCATCAGGTACTCGACGGCCGGAATGGCCTGCTGGTTGGGCGCGGCGCCGGTGTAGAAGACGTTCTTGGACAGCTCCTCGCCCTCGTACTGCACGGGGTAGAACAGCAGACCGTTGTTCTGCTCGAATACCGGCAGCACGGACTTGCGCGACACGCTGGTCCAGCAGCCGAAGACCACGGCTACCTTGTCCTGCGTGATCAGCTGCTTGGCCTTCTCGGCGAACAGCGGCCAGTTGGAGGCCGGGTCCACCACCACGGGCTCGAGCTTCTTGCCCAGCACGCCGCCCTTGGCGTTGATGTCGTCGATGGCCATCAGCACCGTGTCCTTGAGCACGGTCTCGGAGATGGCCATGGTGCCCGAGAGGCTGTGCAGCACGCCGACCTTGATGGTGTCGGCCGCCCGGGCCTGGGTGCCCAGCCCCAGGCCCAGAGCCAGGGATGCAGCCAAAGTGGTGAGGGATCCGCGACGATTCATTTCAGAACTCCAACGACGTTTTGCTCGGTCACTATCGACCGCAGTCGTTGAAACGCAATTACCATGCCATGGCGTCCCTGCCCTGGCTGCACCCTTTTTGGCAGGACCTGGCCGCGCCCTCTGCACCACCGCAGTGCCCGCGCACCAGAACAGGACTGGAGCCGGGTGCGGACTGCAAGCCCATGCCCCATTTCAATGCGCGGCAAAGCGCAGCAGGTATTCGTAGCTGTTCTCGGTGGTGCGCGCATCGCCCTGCACCGGCACGCGCAGGATGGCCTGCAGGGTATTGGTGCCCGGCGCCGGCACCACGCTGGCCATGCCCTGTGCGTCGCTGGTCACTGGCGAGCCATGCTCGCCCCAGCTCAGCCGCACGCCGGCGCGGGGCCGGCCGTCCAGCAGCACCAGCACCTTCAGCGGCTGGCCCGCCTGGGGCGGGCGGCCCTGCAGGGGCACCAGCTCGAACATCTGGCCCAGGGGCTTTTGCAGCACCGCGCCCCACTGCACCACGGTCTTGTGGAACTTGCGCGCATGCACGCCGCGCACGGCGCCGGGGTTGCGGTCCATGGGCAGGGGTTGCATCTGCGCGTCGCCGCCCGGGGTGCTGAAGAAGCCGTTGTCCAGCTCCACGGCAATCAGCGCGGCCCGCGCATCGGGCCTGATGCGGATGCCATCGGACAGGCGCTGCACCTCGCTGGCTACCGGCCGGCCGCGCAGGTCGTAGGCATGCACGCGCTGCAGCTTGGCAGGGTCGAAAGGCTCGACCTGGCCTTCGTGGCCGCCGAACTGCATCACGTAGCCGCCTTGCGCGTCGAGCTCCAGCCACACGTTATGGGCCTGGGCGGTGCCGGCCAGCAGCAGTGCGCCGCAGGCCATGGCGCGCAGCGGGATCGAAAGGCTTGGGATAGGCAACATCAAAGTCCTCTTTTCAGATTCAGAGCGAGACCTGCAAACCCAGCTGCAGCGTGCGCGGCGCGCCGGGCGCCACCAGGCGCTCGCCGCCGATCAGCACTGTGGTGCTGGCATAGCGGGCATTGCCCGCATTGCGCAGCCACAGGCTGAGAGTGGCGTTGCGGGCCACGCCGGCGGGCAGGCGGTATTGCAGGCCGAGGTCCGCCCAGTGGTAGGCGCCGGCCCATTCGGTGTTGGCCGCATTCAGGGCACTGCGGCCCACGTGGCGCAGCACGGCGTGCACGGTCAGGTCGGCGCGCGGGCTCCAGCGCGCATGCACGGTGCTGGTGGTGCCGGGCACGCCGCTGACCTGGCGGCCGATCAGAGCGGCATCGGCGTTCTGCGTGACCCGCGAGCGCGCGCGGCCCCAGGCCCATTCGATATGCCAGTCGCTGCGCGGCAGCCAATGCAGCTTCAGCTCTGCGCCCTGGCGCAGCGTGGCGCCGAAGTTCTCGTACTCGCCCGGCGCCGTGTTGCGGATCTCCTGGCTCGACGTGATGCCGTAGACCGCGGCATCCACCAGCCACCGCGCCGAGGGCTTCCACTGCAGGCCCAGCTCGGTCTGGCGGAAGATGTTGGACTCCAGCTCGCGCGCACCCAGCGCGTATTTGGCAAAGTCGCTGGGCAGGGCAAAGCCCTCGGCCCAGCTGGCCCGCAGCGCCATGCTGGCGCCAAGTTGCGCCGACACGCCCAGCTTGGGGCTGGCATGGCTGCGGCTTGCCATGCGGCCGCAGGGATCGTCGCCGTCTTCCGGCCCCAGCGGGCGGCAACTGCCCGTGAAGCGATCCCGGCGCAGCGCGGCCGTGGCCTGCAGCCAGTCGTTGGCCTGCCAGCCGGCCTGGCCGTAGGCCGCGGTGTTGACCAGCTGCGTGCGGCGGTCGTCCAGCGCCGGCCCGATGCGCCGCCGCGCATCCACGCCATCCCAGTAGCCGTAGTCGGTGGATTCGCGCACCTGCTCCAGGCCCAGCATCCAGTCCAGCGCGCCGCCGCCCAGCGCGGCCTTGCCGGCCAGGTTCAGGCCCGCGCCGCGCACGCTGCGCTCGTAGTCCTCCTCGCGCTGCATCCAGCGGCCGGCGCGCGGCCGGGTAAACCAGCGGGTGAACTCCTGCCGCGTGCCATAGGCAAAGCCCAGCAGGCGGGTGCCGCCGCCCAGGTCGTAGCCGGCATCCAGGCGCAGCGTGCCGAAGCGCTTGCGCGAGCCGTCGCCGACCACCCGCGCATCCTGGCCCTGCGGATCCTGCCGCCACTGCGCCTCGGTCAGGTAGCCGGGCGAGTCGCCGCGGGCCTCGTGCCAGCGGCCGGACAGGGCTACATCCAGTCGCGGCGTCACGCGGTGCTTCCAGGAGCCGCTGAGCGTGCTGCGCGAAAAGCCGGCATCCGGCCGCGCGCCGTCGCCGCGCACCTGCTGGGCCGCGAGGTTGAGCTGATCGCCCGACTCCAGCGTCTGCCCGATGGCCAGTTGCGTGTCGAGCAGGCCGTGCGAGCCTGCGGTCACGTCGATGTCGCGGTAGCTGCCGCTGCGGCGCGTGCGCAGCTCGATCAGCCCGGCACGGTTGTAGTTGCCCTGCAGCACCGACGTGGGGCCTCGGTGCACGGCAGCCTGCTCCAGCTCCAGCGGCACGACCACGTTCAGGTCGAAGTAGCCGTCGGCGTGCGACATGGCCTCGTTCAGCGGTATGCCGTCCAGCGTGGCGGCAATGTCGCCGCCGTGGCCGCCGCCGGCAAAGCCGCGCAGCACCACGGCATTGGCCACGCCGTTGATCTGGTAGCTGGTGACATGCATGCCGGGCACCTTGCTCCACAGCGACTCCAGCTCCTGCACGGGCTGCTCGCGCACCTGCTCGCCGTCCAGCGTGGTCACCGAAAACGGCTGCTGCGCGGCGTCCAGCGCCTGGCCCTTGACGGTGATGGCGGGCAGCTCGGCAGGAGCCTCCTGGGCCATGGCCACGAGACCCAGCTCCCACAGGAGCCCGCAGCAGGCAAGGCGTGGTTTCAAAGGCATGGAATGCTCCCCCGATTTTTTTGGAGCCCATGCCGTGCAAGCTTCATGCCATCGATACTGCACCGCAATGCACCGTCAAATGCACCACAAGAAGGCATCGGCCGTTCAGGACAAGGTGCACCAGACGCGGATGCACCACAAATGCGCAGCCATCTGCATTTTTCCATTCACGCACCAGGCCGGCGCACTGGCATGGCAATTGCTTCGGTCCTGTACCATGCAACTCACACCGCGCGCGCCCGGCTGGCTTCCTGGCTTTCCGAGCCACAGGGCTCACGTCTTCCAGCATCGAGTGAAACACCATGGAACTCACACCGCGTGAAAAAGACAAGCTGCTGATCTTCACGGCCGCGCTGCTGGCCGAGCGCCGCAAGGCGCGCGGCCTCAAGCTCAACTATCCCGAGGCCGTGGCCCTGATCAGCGCCTACGTGATGGAGGGCGCGCGCGACGGCAAGAGCGTGGCCCAGCTGATGAGCGAGGGCCGTACCGTGCTCACGCGCGCCGACGTGATGGAGGGCATCGCCGAGATGATTCCGGACATCCAGGTCGAGGCCACCTTCCCCGACGGCACCAAGCTGGTCACGGTGCACGAGCCGATCGTTTAAGGTTTTTTCGCTCTTCAACCCTTACCCATCAAGCGTCAACAGCTATGAAAAAGATAACAGCCATCGCTCTCGCCGCCCTGCCTGCCCTGCCCATCGCCGCGCTGGCCCACAGCGGCAGCCAGGCGCACACGCACGGCCTGCTGGACAGCTTCATGCAGGGCCTGGCCCATCCGTTCACCGGACTCGACCACCTGGCCGCGATGCTGGCCGTGGGTGTGTGGAGCGCATTGACCGTCACGCCGGCCTGGCGCGCGCCGGCGGCCTTTGTGGCATTGCTCGTGGCCGGTGCGCTGGCAGGCTTTGCCGGGCTGTGGGTGCCGGGCGTGGAGCCCATGATCGCCGCCTCGGTGCTGGTGCTGGGCCTGCTGGTGGCCGTGCAGAAGCAGATGCCCTGGGTGCTGGCCGCCACGTTGGCGGGCGTGTTCGCGTTCTTCCATGGCGCAGCCCATGGCTACGAGCTGGCGGGCGATACCGGCCTGACGGCCCTGGGCGCGCTGGCCGGCATGGCGCTGGGCTCGGCGGCCCTGCATGTCGCCGGCATGGCCCTGGGCCATGCCGTGGTGCAGCGCCACCGCTGGCTCGCGCGGCTGGCCGGCGCGGCCACGGCCCTGCTCGGAGCCTTCCTGCTGACCCGCCTGGCCTGAGCGGAGGTGCGCCATGATCCCCGGTGAACTGTTCATCGACGACGGCGAGCACGTCCTCAACCCCGGCCGCCGCACCGTCACGCTGGTGGTGCACAACGCCAGCGACCGGCCCATCCAGGTGGGCTCGCACTACCACTTTGCCGAGACCAATGCCGGCCTGGCCTTCGACCGCGCCGCGGCGCGCGGCATGCGCCTGAACATCGCCTCGGGCATGGCCGTGCGCTTCGAGCCCGGCCAGCAGCGCACGGTGGAGCTGGTCGACATCGCCGGCGACCGGCAGATCCACGGCTTTCGCGGCCTCGTGATGGGAGCACTCTGATGGCCACGATGAACCGGCGCGCCTACGCCGAGACCTATGGGCCCACCACCGGCGACCGCGTGCGGCTGGCCGACACCGACCTCGTCCTCGAGGTGGAGCGCGACTTCACGCTGGCTGCGGGCGGCTATGGCGAGGAGGTGAAGTTCGGCGGCGGCAAGACCATCCGCGACGGCATGGCGCAAAGCCAGCGCAGCCGTGCGCAAGGCGCCATGGACACGGTGCTGACCAACGCCCTCATCATCGACCACTGGGGCATCGTCAAGGCCGACATCGGCCTGAAGGACGGGCGCATCGCCGCCATCGGCAAGGCCGGCAACCCCGACACGCAGCCGGGCGTGGACATCGTCATCGGCCCGGGCACCGAGATCATCAGCTGCGAAGGCAGCATCGTCACGGCCGGCGGCATAGACACCCACATCCACTTCATCGCCCCGCAGCAGATCGAGGAGGCGCTGACCAGCGGCGTGACCACCATGATCGGCGGCGGCACGGGCCCGGCCACCGGCACCTTCGCCACCACCTGCACGCCCGGCCCCTGGAACCTGGAGCGCATGCTGCAGGCGGCCGATGCCTTTCCGATGAACCTGGGCTTCCTGGGCAAGGGCAATGCCAGCCAGCCCCAGGGCCTGCACGAGCAGATCGCGGCCGGCGCCATCGGCCTCAAGCTGCACGAGGACTGGGGCAGCACGCCGGCGGCCATCGACAACTGCCTCACCGTGGCCGAGGACACCGACACCCAGGTCGCCATCCACACCGACACGCTCAACGAAAGCGGCTTCGTGGAGGACACGGTGGCCGCCTTCAAGGGCCGCACCATCCATACCTTCCACACCGAGGGCGCGGGCGGCGGCCATGCGCCCGACATCCTCAAGGTGGTGGGCGAGGCCCATGTGCTGCCCAGCTCCACCAACCCCACACGCCCCTACACGGTGAACACGCTGGACGAGCATGTGGACATGCTCATGGTCTGCCACCACCTGGATGCCGGCATCGCCGAGGACCTGGCCTTTGCCGAAAGCCGCATCCGCAAGGAGACCATCGCGGCCGAGGACATCCTGCACGACATCGGCGCGATCAGCATGTTCAGCTCCGACAGCCAGGCCATGGGCCGCGTGGGCGAAGTGATACTGCGCACCTGGCAGACCGCGCACAAGATGAAGCAGCAGCGCGGCGCCCTGCCCGGCGACAGCGCTCGCAACGACAACTTCCGCATCAAGCGCTACATCGCCAAGTACACCATCAACCCCGCGATCGCCCACGGCATCAGCCACGAGGTGGGCAGCCTGGAGGTGGGCAAGTGGGCCGACATCGTGGTCTGGAAGCCGGCCTTCTTCGGCGTCAAGCCCAGCTGCATCCTCAAGGGCGGGCTGATCGCCATGGCCGCCATGGGCGATCCCAACGCCTCCATCCCCACGCCCCAGCCCGTGCACTACCGGCCTATGTTCGGGGCGTTTGGCGGCGCGATCGCCAAGACCTCGCTGACCTTCGTCTCCCAGGCCGGCCTGGCGGCGGGCATAGGCCAGCGCTTCGGCCTGCGCAAGCGGCTGTCCGCCGTCAAGGGCATACGCGGCGTGCAGAAGCGCCACATGGTCCACAACGACCTGGCGCCGCACATGGAAGTGGATGCCCAGACCTATGTGGTGCGCGCCAATGGCGAGCTGCTGACCTGCGAGCCCGCCAGCAGCCTGCCGATGGCGCAGCGCTATTTCCTGTTTTGAAGCGATGATGGAACGATGAAGCTGCATTTCACCCTCGACCCGGCGACCGATCCGCGCGTGCTGGCCTTCCTGCAGGAGCACCTGGACGACATGCACCGCATCTCGCCGCCCGAAAGCGTGCACGCGCTGGATGCGAGCCAGCTGCGCCAGCCCGATATCCGCTTCTGGACCGGCTGGGCGCAGCACGAAGCCGGGCCGGCCCTGGTGGCCAGCTGCGCGCTCAAGCAGCTGGATGCCGGCCATGTCGAACTCAAGACCATGCGCGTGGGCGCGGCCTACCGCGGCTCCGCGGCGGCCCAGCAGGTGCTGGAGCATGCCCTGGCCCAGGCCCGCGCCATCGGCGCCACGCGCATCAGCCTGGAGACCGGCACCGAGGCCTTCTTTACACCGGCCCGGCGCTTCTACCAGCGCAACGGGTTCGTGCCCTGCGAGCCCTTCGGCAGCTACCATCCGGACCCGAACAGCTGCTTCATGACGCTGGCGCTCTGACCCTCTTTGCTCACATGCTGCAAGTCTCCAAATGCCTTCTCGCCGGCCAGGGGCTGGCCCCCAGCCTGCTCAAACGCGCCGCCTCGGTGGAACTGGACTGGGATGTGCGCCAGAAAAGCCGCTTCGCCGCCACCGACAGCCAGGGCCGCGAACTGGCCGTCTTCCTGCCACGCGGCCAGGCCGTGCGCGGCGGCGACGTGCTGGTGGCCGAGGACGGCTCGCTGATCCGCGTGCTGGCCGCGCCGCAGAAGGTGCTGCACATCACGGCCTGCGCCGAGCACGGCAGCCCCTTCGACCTGATGCGCGCCGCCTACCACCTGGGCAACCGCCATGTGCCCATCGAGCTGCAGCCCGACCACCTGAAGATCGAGCCCGACCATGTGCTGGCCGACCTGCTGCGCAGCATGCACATGACCGTGGTCGAGGCCGAGCTGCCCTTCGAGCCCGAAGGCGGTGCCTACGGCGGGCATGTGACCAACGACGGACACAGCCACCATCACCACGGCCATGGGCATCACCATGAGCACGGCCACTGAAGCCCCGCCGGGCATGGCCTCGGCCACGCTGCTGCAGCTGATGTGGCTGGCCTCGCCGGCGCTGCCCATCGGCGGCTTTTCGTACTCCGAAGGGCTGGAGGCGGCCGTCCATGCCGCCCACGTCACCACCGAGGCGCAAGCCGCCGGCTGGCTGGTGCAGCAGCTGCACCTGACCCAGGCGCGTGGCGACATGGCGGCCATCGCCCAGGCCCTGCCCGCCTGGCTGGGCGGCGACGTACAGCGCGTGCAGCAGCTCAACGGCTGGGTGCTGGCCACGCGCGAGACCAGCGAGCTGCGCCTGCAGACCGAGCAGATGGGCCGCTCGCTGGCCGACTGGCTGCGCAACCAGCACACGGCCGATGCCGGGCGCAGCGCGCAGATCCGGCAGCTGGCGGCGCTGTCGGGCCAGCGGCCGAGCTACCCCATCGCCTTTGCCCTGGCCACCGCCTTCACCGGGGCCGTGGCGCAGCAGGCCCTGCTGGCCTATGCCTTCGGCTGGGCCGAGAACATGGTGCAGGCCGCGATCAAGGCCGTGCCGCTGGGCCAGAGCGCGGGCCAGCGCATCCTGGCGCGCCTGGCCCGGGAAATCCCCGCCGCCGTGGCGCACGCCGAATCCCTGCCGGACGATGCGCGCCAGGCCTTCTCGCCCCTGCTGGCCATTCTCTCGGCCCGGCACGAGCACCAATACTCACGCCTCTTCAGATCATGACCTCTGCACTGCACCACATTCCCCGCCGCACCAAGAAGCTGCCGCCGCTGCGCGTGGGCATAGGCGGGCCCGTGGGCTCGGGCAAGACCACCATCCTCGAGATGCTGTGCAAGGCCATGCGCGACAAGTGGGACCTGGTCGCGATCACCAACGACATCTACACCAAGGAAGACCAGCGCCTGCTGACCATCAGCGGCGCGCTGCCGCCCGAGCGCATCATGGGGGTGGAGACCGGCGGCTGCCCGCACACGGCCATCCGCGAGGACGCATCGATCAACCTCGAGGCCATAGACCGCATGCTGGGCCAGTTTCCCGATGCCGACATCGTCTTCATCGAATCCGGCGGCGACAACCTCGCGGCGACCTTCAGCCCCGAGCTCAGCGACCTGACCATCTACGTGATCGACGTGGCCGCGGGCGAGAAGATCCCGCGCAAGGGCGGCCCCGGCATCACCAAGAGCGACCTCTTCGTCATCAACAAGACCGACCTCGCGCCCTACGTTGGTGCGGACCTGGAAGTGATGCGCGCCGATACCGTGCGCATGCGCTCGACACCTGCGGGCGTCAAGCCCTTCGCCATGACGAATCTCAAAACCCAGCAAGGACTCTCCGATGTCGTGGCATTCATCGAGAACAAGGGCCTGCTGACCCTCCGTGCATAGGCCATCCCGCGCCGCAGCTGCGACTGGGCCAGCGAAGACCGCCTGCCTGCAGCCCGGCGCCGGGCATCCGCAAAGAGGCAAGCCGCTCGGAAATCCCGGCCGGACAGGAAAGAGCCTGTTGGCATGGGTATTGCTTGGATCTGGATTCCTTCCAGTCCCTGCTCCGGCATTTCACACCGCAATTCCTATATAGCAATCAATCAAGAGAGGCTCCATGAAAAAATCGTTCATCGCACTCGCTGCGGCCCTGGCCTGCTGCGCTGCTGCACAAGCGCAAAGCACCGTCCAGCTCACCGGCCTGGCCGACATGTACGCCGGCTCCGTCAAGATGGCCGGCCAGGACCGCAAGTCGGTCGTGGGCTCC
>NZ_JBANEL010000028.1:0-54674 GCF_040187735.1 Comamonas sp. w2-DMI
TTCAATGAATCGAGGCATGCCATCTCCTGAAACCGAGATGAATTGACTTTATTCAGGTCATGGGTTGGCTACGAGAGGGTTTTCACACAGCCTCGGTCGATCTCCGCCATTGCGTCTGCCTTGCAGAAAGCGCCCTTGCAAATAAGCGGGCGCCTTCTTTTTGCAGCATGCCGCTCAGGCCTTGTGCAGCTCAGCCGTCTGCGCCAGGTTCAGCAGCGCGGCCTCCATCCTTCATGATTACGAAGGACAAGTTGGGAGGGCTGATGCAGATAGTGAATAAGGCATAGCGCAGCCTCCTGATCATAGAGCGTCCACTTCTAACGCTGCTCCAGTACATAACGCGATAGCGTCTCATTTTACTTGTTTTAAATAGCATGAAGTCAGTTATGGAAAAATCAGATGGAATAAATCCATGATTTATTCATCGATGGGTATAAAAAATAGATATTCACCAGGCCCCATTTCCGGTTTTATGGTGTACCCTTCGCAGTGCTTGTTTTTGCATTTGACCACTACAGCGCGGGGCCAGATGGTTGCGGACGTCGGATAGCCTGGCAAATACTGAGGTACATGCCATACGCCATAATCACCAACCGGCTGTGCGGTTTCTTCCCCTGGAATACCCTGTTGGCCGCTTCCTAGTGGCATGCGGTTAATGCTAAGAGGCGCGTTACTGATAGCCATCTGCGCCGGCCATGTCGGCAGTACGTAGGAACAGGATATCAGGACTATCAGATGGACAAGATATTTTGGCATGGTGGCCTCCGCATGAGCAAATAGGCCAGTTATCAATTGTCATAGAGTTTCGAAGTGCGAGGATCTTCCGTCACGGACGTAATACCTGCGCTGCGAGAACTCACCGGAGTGGATATTGCAATCGAAGAGGGTGCAGGCCGTACGCTGACAGTGGGCGCACCTTCACCAGAAACATCCGCTCCATAATTCGCCCGCCGCTCTTCCAATGTCATGGATTGCGGGCACTTAGTACCTGTGATTTCAAGTGCAAGCCGAGCTGATGGATCCATGCAGTCCATGGCCAAGGAGGCTGCTTTCATCCCTTTGTTCCAAAGTTCCCGGCTCATTTTAAGCCGTTTGCAATGTTCATCAGTCCAGGTACTTCCGAAGCTGACGCCAAAACCTGGGCCATTGGCACTTCCACTACTGCTACCCATGCAGGTGTCATTACTGGTAGTTAGATTCGGCCCATTTACGCTGGGTACGTTCTTCATCGTATAGCTACCTGTATATTCGACTATATTTTTTGATGTGCCACCTAAAGTGGTATTCAGATTTTGCGTAGTGGTGCCACTTGTTGTGGTATTGAGATTCTGTGTCGTGGTTCCGCTAGTAGTCGTGTTGATATTCTGTGTACTTGTTCCAGTGGTATTGATATTTTGGGTTGTGGTACCACTTGTATTTATATTCTGTGTAGTCGTTCCGCTCATCGTGACATGTTGGTCCGAGAAAGTGCTAAGCGTCTGTGGTGCAGCTGCTGCTTGTGGAGTCACGATCGTCACTGTCTGCTGGTTTCCAACTGCAGAGGTATATGCAGAACTCTGGGCGTTACTGCCATTGGTATTCGCATAACTTTCGGTGTTGCTGCTAGAGGTTTGAGCAAAGCTACCCGATATGGCGCAAAGACCAAGCAGACCTATTAGTACTTTCATAGCTCTCTCCTCATCCCCTTGACCGACTTCTTTGCCGGTCAAGGGGAAGGCGTGGCAGCAGAACTTTTTCAGTGAGCGTTTGCGCCCGAGACCGCACCTGCAGATCCCGATGTGCCGCCTCCGTTGGTCCAACCTCCGGCGTTGCCCAGGGCGATGCCGTTCTGAACGACATTGCCGGTAGAACCGGCGCCCGATGTAGTGTTGGTCCAGGTGCCGCCGGGGCCGGAAACTGCTCCAGAGGCGGCGCCATAGCCCGACTGGGTTCCTGCAGTGCTATTGACCGCGGCAAAACCGCCGCCAGGGCCGGCTGCAGTGCCTGCAGCATCCGCTGTATGGGAGGTTGCCTGCCCTGCCGCACCGCCGCTTACCGAAGCGCCGGGAGCGCTCGCGCCATAGCCCACAGCTGCACCGGAACTTGCATTCGCATTGGTGCCTGCAGCGCCTGCGGCCATGCCGTTGCCGGACGTGGCGGCCAAGCTATGGACTGAACCGGATGTACTGGCGGTTCCGCCAACGCTTGCGCCACCTGCGGCAAACCCAGGAACAGCAAATGCACCTCCACTACCATTTGCCGTTGCGTTTGCTGCAGACGTAGCGCTGTTGATACTTAGGGCACTACCGTTGCCGGCACTCGATGCAGAAGACACAGTTCCAGAAGAGGCACTGGAAGATGTGTTCGTTGCCGCGATGCTGGAGCTGCTGACGGCGGCAGAAGCCATGCCAGCCAGAGCAATAACGGCCATAGCGATCAGAGATTTTTTCATGATGGTCCCTTTAAATGCCGATTCCCAGTTTTTTGGGAGTTAAGGTGGCAGAGCGCTCTTACTACCTGTACAGAGCGATCCCTATTCAACCGCCAGCAAAAATGAAGAGCTTGGATGTTTTCAAAATCGCCTTTGGTCGGTGCCAGTTTCGGCAGACACATCAAAAATAAAAATCCCGCATTTAATCAATATTCATTGACCGACTCATTGGGTAAATATCTCGGGGAAGGGCCTGCCAAGAAACAAGTTAATGCTATAGTTTTTGCAATACTTTAAAGATGCAAGATAGGTGAAATTAAATGTAAATTTATTCATTTATTGTGTTTCTTATGAAAGAAAGAAAATATGTTTCATTTAGCTGCTTCTTGTTATTGCATAGGCAATTAAGAATTATATTTTTTAGGGCAATGAAAAAATTGAGACTTATTGTTGAGTACACCAATAAAAATACCCCATTTAAATGTTGTAAAATGTAATTTATGTAATACAAGCAAGGTTGTTGACATTTTTTATAGATTTCTTCTTGCTTTCAGTTAGCTTGGTGGCACTCGTGAAAAATCCTCTTTCAGGAGGCCGCATGTCGCTCCTAGCTAACACGTTGCAAGCCAACCCTGGTTCTCAACCCGGTCCATTGCGCTTTACCAGCAAGGCGCTATGGCCTTTGGATATGGTAGGTCAGGAGAACAAGCCTGTCAGAGTATTTGTTGTAGACGATGACTCACATATCCGGCGCGTCATTACGCAAGGGTTGATGGCGGATTCGCGCACCCTTCTTGTCGGACAAGCGGGGAGTCTGCGGGAAGCACGAAAGAGCATATGCCTACAAGAATTCGATGTATTGCTTGTCGATTTGAACTTGGGCGACGGCGAAGGCTTGGAGTTACTGGAGTTCACTCGTAATATCTATCCACATGCGCTAGCGATCGTTATATCTGTGACAGAGCGCGACGATGAAGTGATGCGGGCCTTTGAACAAGGAGCCGTCGGATATTTGCTTAAGAACTCTTGGTTTGATGATTATCCTCAAGCGGTCCTAGAAGTTGCCAATGGGGGGGGCATCGATCACTCCTGTGCTGGCCAAAAAATTATTATCACGTCTAGGCAAGTGTCTTGAAAAGCGTCAGCTTTCCGAATTTTCGTTAAAAAAAGAGCAGCTTACCGAGCGAGAGATAGAAGTTTTAAGATTCATTGCCTGCGGTTACACAAATCCAGAAGTTGCCAAGGCACTTAATATTGGTGTGATGACAGTTAATACCCACATTAAAAGCATCTATCGAAAGCTTCAAACCCATACAAGAGCTCAAGCTGTACGTGCAGCCTCTTCACGCGGATGGATCTAAAAATTCCATTTTGTAATTCCACTATCTAGTTTCCTTATTTTGGAGACTATTATGGAAAAGCTCTACAGGTTGAGCTTTAGCTTAGGAAAAAATATTTTCCAAGCCGCCATTTTGCTTTTCTTATGCTTTGATCTCTTTTGGAAAATCAATCCATGGATGCAAATGATAACCTTGCTAGCGGCAACGGGGAACTTGGTAAGCATAATAAGAGATATTCCGCCATTTTACTATTGCATTAGATCGGAAATCAGGTCTAAGAAAAAAGAAAATTCCCAGGTACAAGCGGAACGGAATCGCATTGCATCTGATTTGCATGACATGTTGGGGGGGCAATTGGTGTATGCATTGAGCTTAATAGATTCAGATGATCAAAGAGGACGCAGTCTTGCAAAAGAAGTGTTGGAGCAATCGCTGCTCAATCTCAGACTAATAGTCGATTCGATGGATGCGCACGACGATGGTTTTGTCACTGGCTTGGCTAGATTAAGACATCGCTTGGAACCCGTTATGCGGCGTAAGGGCGTTGCATTGTGGTGGCACGTGAACGCGCCGGATTTGACGGGAAAAGTAGGTGCATGCTCGCCTTTGCCAGTAGGGAGAATGGCCACACAATTACTTGCCGTGGTCCAAGAGGCCTTGTGCAACGCACTTTCTCATGCTGATGCGACCGAGATCTGGGTTACGCTGGAACCGTATGAGAAGGGCGATGTTCAAGGCCTAGACTGGAATTGGAGCCTTAGCATTGAGGATAATGGGAAAGGATTTGATCTCAATTCCGTCTTAGCTGATGCGTCGAAATGTGGCCATGGGATGGCAAGCATGTTTCGCCGTATGAAAGACGTAGGTGGTGATTTACACCTTCATCCCCGACAAGGCGGGGGCACACGAGTGCAACTTAGATGGCAAAACAGTTAAGAGTGTCTAACACACTGGCTGAAATTGGCTGCGGCAATCACCTGTGCTTGCCTCGTGAACAGATGGTGTTAATTGCTCCACCGGGAATATACCCTCACCGCAAGAAAGAGCCTTTCATACAAGGACTTTTTTCTTTTTGCAGGAAGCTCAAGCCTTGTGAATGCCCGCCGTCTGCGCCAGGTTCAGCAGCGCGGCCTCCATTGCCGCGGCCGTGGCTTCGGGCCGCTCCATGGGGAACAGGTGGCCGCCGTCCAGCATCATGATGCGCCCGCGCGTGACGCGTTCGGTCAGTTCCATGCCCACCTGGCGCATCTCCACCGAGGCACGCCCGCCGATGAAGGCGGCCGGGCAGCGCAGCGGGTGGCGGCGCAGCTGGCTGGCGAAGTTGCTCGGCAGGGTGTTGTAGATGGCGGTTTCCACTTCGCGCGTGAACAGCAGCGTGCGCTTGCCGCTGGCATCGGCCAGGCCGTTTTCCACATAGTCCTGCAGTACCTGCGGATGCCATTGGGCAAAGGCCTTCTTGCTGCGAAAGTGCTCCAGCGCCTCCTGCGTGCTGGCCCAGGTGGTGCGGCGGCGCTGGCTGATCTTGCCGGGCGAGATGGAGCCCACGAGCTGGGTGCGCTTGGCCAGGTCCAGCGCGTTGGCCTTCCAGCCGCCGATCAGCGGCGAATCAAGCATGAGCACGCCGCGCACCAGCTCGGGGTGGCGAGAGGCTGTCATCACGCTGAGCAGCCCGCCCAGCGAGTGGCCGGCCAGGAATACGGGCTGGCCCAGGCGCTCGAACTCGGCGCGCACGAACTGGTGGAGCTGCTCCACCAGATGGGGCCAGTTGTTGCTGACCGGGTAGCGCGGGTCGTGGCCGAAGCGCTCCACGCCGCGCACTTCCATGCCGCGCTGCTGCAGCAGTGAGATCAGCAGCCGGTAGGTGGGCAGCGGAAAACTGTTGGCATGGGAGAACACCAGCGGCAGCGGCTTGCCATGCAGGAATGCAGGAGGGTCTGCAGGTGTGCGGGTACGGAGCTTGGTCATGGCAGGAAATGGCTTTGCAAGCGCGCAGGAAGGCCGGCGGTGCCGGTCAGTGCCCACCCTGGCGCTGCAGGCGCGCCTGCTCTTCCTGGTCGTGCAGGCGCTGGTAGGCCTGGGCCGTGCTCAGGCCCTGCTGCACGGGCTGGCGGGGCTGGCGCAGGGCGGCGGGTGGCAGGGCGCCCGCGCGGCGGTCGACGGCCTCGGTATCGCCCTGCCGCGGCGAGGCCGGCGGCGCGCCCACCTTGGTCAGCGGGCGCGCGCGCATGCTGTGCACGCGTATCGGTGTCTGGGTGTCGCCTCCGCTCCAGGCGGGGTCCTCGATGCTGTCGAACACGTTGCGCAGGCGTTGGCCCCAGCTGTCATGCAGCATGCGCAGATAGGGGTTGGATTCGTCCAGGCAGACGATCTTGTCGGTGGCAAAGCGGTTGTTCTCATAGACGATCAGGTCCAGCGGCAGGCCTACCGAGAGATTGGACTTGAGCGTGCTGTCCATGGAGACCAGCGCACATTTGGCGGCTTCGTCCAGCGGGGTTTCGGCGGTGATCACGCGGTCAAGCACAGGCTTGCCGTACTTGGATTCGCCGATCTGGAAATAGGGCGTCTCGCTCGTGGCCTCGATGAAATTGCCGGCCGAGTACACCTGGAACAGGCGCATGCCTTCGCCCTGGATCTGGCCGCCGAAGATCAGCGAGACATTGAAGTCCACGCCCGCGCGCTGCAGCGCAGCTGCCTCGCGGTCATGCACATGGCGCACGGCCGCGCCCAGCACGCGCGCGGCGTCGAACATGCTGCGCACGTTCCAGATGGTCAGGGCCTCGCCCGTGGCGCTGTCCTGCAGCTGGAAGCTCTCGAGCAGCTCGCGCACCGACTGGGTGATGGACAGGTTGCCCGCCGACTGCAGCACCATGAAGCGGTCGCCCGGGTTCTCGTAGATCATGACCTTGCGGTAGCAACTGATCTGGTCCAGCCCCGCATTGGTACGCGAGTCGGACAGGAACACGAGACCGGCGTTGAGCTTGAGGGCGACGCAGTATGTCATGGGTGATAACAACAATAATGAAAAACGTATGAAGGCCAGGCGCAGCAAGCGCTTGATGCTTTCATTTGAGTAGCAATAAACGCTGGCTGCAACGCGATTCTAGAAGGGTTTGAATATTGGCGGCGGCGGCTCTGGAACTGCCGGCGCTGCCTAGTCTGTTCCCTGCGCCGGATGCAGGCTGAGGAAGTCCCTGAGACAGGCTGCCTGGAGGCGTGAGAAGATGCCGCCCCTTGTTGGAACACTTGCTTACAGTCGGTTGGAGGAGGGAGCCCATGCACGCATTTCGCAATCTGTCGATACGGACCAAGCTCATGGCCAGCATGGTGGCCTGCCTGCTGCTGTTCGTGGGCATTTCCACGGCGCTGGGTTTTGTGCTGACGGGCGTCAGCCTGCGCGAGCGCGTGGTGGGCCAGGAGCTGCCGGCCGTGGTGGGCGAGATCCGCAACGACATCCTGCGCCAGATCGGCACGCCGCTGGCCGTAGCCCGGTCGATAGCCGGCAACAGCTTTGTATTGGACTGGGAAGCCGCGGGAGAGCTGGAAGAAGGCAACGCGGCCTGGGCCCAGTACGCCCACGCGGTCAAACAGCAGGCCGGGGCCTCCTCGGTGTTCTGGGTCTCGGGCTCCACGGGCCGGTATTTCGGCGAGCAGGGGCCGGTGCGCAGGCTGGCGCCCAAGGGCGAGGGGGACCAATGGTTCTACGACCTGCTGGCCAGCGGCAAGCAGCAGGTGCTGGAGATCGACAAGGACGTGAGCTCCAGCGTCTACATGCTGTTCATCAATGTCAGGTTCGACGCGGGCCAGGGCCGGCAGGGCATTGCGGGCCTGGGCCTGTCGGTGGATGGACTGGCCCAGGCTGTGCGCGGATACAAGGTGGGCGAATCCGGCTCGGTCTCCCTGGTGCGTGGCAACGGCAGCATCCTCGTGCACCGCGATCCGGCCCTGGTGGACGGCAAGCACTGGCTCAAGGACCGGCCCGGCTTCAGTGCCGATCGCAGCGCCGCGCTGCTGAATCGCGAGCGCTTTGCCCATGCCATGTACGAGGCGCCTTCGGGCCGCCAGATCATCGCTTCCTCCTACGTGCCCGAACTCGATGTCTATGTCATCGCCGAGCTGCCCGAGGCCCAGGTGCTGGGCGGCGTGCGCCGCACGATTGCGCTGACCTCGGCCGTGGCCGGCGTGGTGGGCGGTGGCATCGGCCTGCTGGTGATCTGGCTGGTGAGCCGGGCCATTGCGGCACCCGTGGGCCGTGCGGCGCGGATGCTCGAAGAGATTGCCGACGGCCATGGCGACCTGAGCCGGCGCATGCCCGTGGAAAGCCATGACGAGGTGGGCGCGCTGGCTGCGGCCTTCAACCGCTTTGTCTCCTCGCTGGAGCGCATGGTGGGCGCGGTGCGCCAGGCGGCCGATTCGATTTCCGTGGCCAGCTCCGAGGTGGCCCAGGGCAACCAGGACCTGAGCCAGCGCACCGAGCAGGCGGCCAGCGCCCTGCAGCAGACGGCGGCATCGCTGTCGGTGCTGACGAACAGCGTGCAAGCCAATACCGAGGCCACGCGCAGCGCGGGGCAGCTGGCGCAGTCGGCGCGCGGCGTGGCCGAGCGTGGCGGCGCGGCCTTCCAGCAGGTGGTGGTGACCATGGAGGGCATCCACCATGCGTCGCGCAAGATCGCCGACATCATCGGCGTGATCGACGGCATTGCCTTCCAGACCAATATCCTGGCGCTCAACGCGGCCGTGGAGGCCGCGCGCGCCGGCGAGCAGGGCCGCGGCTTTGCCGTGGTGGCGGCCGAGGTGCGCAGCCTGGCCCAGCGCTCGGCCGAGGCGGCCAAGGAAGTGCGCCAGCTCATCACCGATTCCGTGACCCAGGTGGGTAGCGGCTCGCAGCAGGTCGAGCATGCGGGCGCCACCATGCATGAATTGCTGGATGCCGTGGCCAAGGTGGCGCGCATCATCGAAGAGATCAGCGATGCCTCGCAGACGCAGGGGCGCGGCATTGCCGAGATCAACCAGTCCGTGGCCGGCCTGGACGACGCCACGCAGCAGAACTCCGCGCTGGTCGAGCAGTCGGCCGCCGCCGCGGCCAGCCTGCGCGAGCAGGCCGCGCGCCTGATGGGCGAAGTCTCGGCCTTCAAGCTGGGCGAAGGGCCCCAGCGGAGCCAGTCCTCACAGCATCGGCAGAAACTGCTGGACGCCTGAGGATCAGGCGGCGCTGGCGCTCAGCTTCTTGAGCTGATACAGCGCCTCCAGCGCCTCGCGCGGGGAAAGCTGGTCGGGGTTGATGTCGGCCAGGGCCTGGGCCAGCGGGTTGTGGGCCGGAGTCTCTTCCACCAGCTCCGGCGCGTCGAACAGATTGACCTGCAGGTCGTCCTCGCCGGCCTTGGCCTCCAGGGCTTCGAGCGCATGGCGCGCATGGTGCAGCACGGCGGCCGGCATGCCGGCCAGCTTGGCCACCTGGATGCCGTAGCTGCGGCTGGCAGGGCCGGCCTGGATCTCGTGCAGGAACACGATGTCGTGCCCGGCTTCGACCGCGCCCACGTGCACGTTGACGGCGGCCCTGGCCCGGGCGGGCAGCTCGGTCAGCTCGAAGTAGTGGGTGGCGAACAGCGTGAAGGCCTTGGTCTTGTCGTGCAGCTGGGTGGCAATGCCGCTGGCAAGCGCCAGGCCGTCGAAGGTGCTGGTGCCGCGGCCGATCTCGTCCATCAGCACCAGGGAGTGGGGCGTGGCCGCGTGCAGGATCTGTGCGGCCTCGGTCATCTCCATCATGAAGGTGGACTGGGCATTGGCCAGGTCGTCGGCCGCGCCGATGCGGGTGTGGATGGCATCGATGGGCCCCAGGCGGCAACTGGCCGCCGGCACATAGCTGCCCATGCTGGCCAGCAACACGATCAAGGCTACCTGGCGCATATAGGTCGACTTGCCGCCCATGTTCGGGCCGGTGATGATCTGCATGCGCGTGTTGGCGTTCATGCGCGTGTGGTTGGCGATAAAGCTGCCGCTGGAGGTCTCGGCCATGCGCGCCTCCACCACGGGGTGGCGGCCGGACTCGATCTCTATGCAGGGCTGGCTCACGAACTCGGGCTCGGCCCAGTTCAGCGTGAGCGAGCGCTCGGCCAGCGTGCAGAGGACGTCGAGCGCGGCAATGGCCTGGGCCACGCGCGAAAGCGCGGGCACATGGGGCTGGAGCTGGTCCAGCACCTGCTCGTACAGCCATTTCTCGCGCTGCAGCGCGCGCTCCTGGGCCGACAGGGCCTTGTCCTCGAAGGCCTTGAGCTCGGGCGTGATGTAGCGCTCGGCGTTCTTCAGCGTCTGGCGGCGGCGGTAGCGCTCTGGCACCGCATCCTTGTAGCTGTTGGTGATCTCGATGTAGAAGCCGTGCACTTTGTTGAACTGCACGCGCAGGTTCGGAATGCCGGTGAGCAGTTTTTCCTTGGCTTCCAGCTCCAGCAGGAATTCGTCGCAGTTGTTCTGGATGGCGCGCAGTTCGTCGAGCTCGGTGTCGAAGCCCGAGGCGATCACGCCGCCGTCGCGCACCAGGGCCGCGGGCTCTTCCATGATGGCCCGGGCCAGCAGCTCGGCGCAGCCTTCGGGCGGCACCAGATCGGTGAAAATCTGCGTCAAATAGGCCACAGGCGCTTGCCCGGACTGCGCCAGCAGCTTCGCTTTCTGTAGCGTCTTGCCCAGGCCCACCAGCTCGCGCGGGCGCACCTGGCGCAGCGCCGTGCGCGCCGTGATGCGCTCCACGTCGCTCACGCCCTTGAGCTCGGCGCGCAGCGCCTGCCAGGGGGCGGCCACGGCGTTGCCCGCGCCGCGCAGCACGCGAATGGCTTCCAGCCGCTGCATGGCGCTCCTGCGGCTGCGCTCGGGCTCCAGCAACCAGGTCTTGAGCAAACGGCTGCCCATGCCCGTCATGCAGGTGTCCAGCAGCGAGAACAGCGTGGGCGAATCCTCGCCGCGCAGCGTCTTGACCAGCTCCAGATTGCGGCGCGTGGCCAGCGGCAGCGCGATCAGTTCATCGTCGCGCTGGACTTGAATGGCGTGGATGTGCGTGAGATTGCGCCCCTGCGTGTGCTCCGCATACGAGAGCAGGGCGGCGCTGGCGGCGTGGGCCAGCGCCAGGCCCTCGGCCTCCCAGGCCTTGAGGCTGGCGGCGCCCAGCAGCTCCAGCAGCTTGCGCTCGCCCAGGCCCGCGTCGAACTGCCAGTCCGGGCGGGGCGACAGCGGGCATGCGATGGAGCCGGCATGCTTGATGGCAAACAGGCTCTGCTCGAAACGCTCGGTCACGCCGGCGCTGTAGATCACCTCGCTGGGCGCGATGCGCGACAGCCAGGCACCCAGTTCGTCGGCCGCGCATTCGGCCATGTGGATGCGGCCTTGCGTCACGGCCATCCAGGCCAGGCCCACGCGCTGGCGTCCCGCCGTGTGCAGGGCCAGCAAGATGGCTTCGCTCTTGTCCGACAGCAGCTCGCTGTCCGTCAGCGTGCCGGGCGTGACCACGCGCACCACCTTGCGCTCCACCGGGCCCTTGCCCACGCCGATCTCGCCGACCTGCTCGCAGATCGCCACCGATTCGCCCATCTTGATCAGGCGGCCCAGGTAGTTCTCCAGCGCATGGAAGGGCACGCCGGCCATGGGAATCGGCATGCCGGCCGTCTGGCCGCGCGTGGTGAGCGTGATGTCCAGCAGGCGCGTGACCTTTTCTGCATCGCCGAAGAACAGCTCGTAGAAGTCGCCCATGCGGTAGAACACCAGCGTGTCGGGATGCTGGGCCTTGAGCTGCAGATATTGCTGCATCATGGGCGTGTGCTGCTCAAGGGGGACTGCGCTAAGTGTTTGATTTATCCAGGAATCACTCATAACAAAAACTCAAATCAATCACTTAGTTGGATTTGTCGGGGATCGCCAGCCCTGTGGCCCGGATCGCCCGCGGCACGGGCTGGCCGAGGCCGCGCCGGGCACTGGCAGGGAGGCAGTGCAGCGGCTGGCAGAGGGTGAGCATTATTGTCCATGCACGGGCTGCGGTCGGCTTGCGGGGTGTTGCGGGCAGGTGGCTGTTACGGTGCTAGTTCTGGGCCGGCATGGCGGATCGGGATGGCACCGTGGCAGGCCGTGCTGTGATCGGTGGGATCGGCCCCGGCGGTTCCTGCATCTCCTGCCGCGCGATCATGCGCAGCCCCTGGCGGGCGCGCGATAGTGCTTCCTCGTCGTGCTCGGCCGCATAGACCGCGCAGACCGAATGGGAGAACTGCGGCGCATGGTGAACGGCGAACAGCTGGCCGCTTGCGATGAAGGGCGCCACCGTGCCCGAGCGGAAATAGCCGGCGCCGCCCACGGTCAGCAGATAGGTCAGGGCCAGCGGGCCCAGCGAAATGGTGACCGGCGCATGGGGCAGGTCGGGAAAGGCTGCACGGTGGCTGGCCGCAAAGCCCGGGCCCCAGTCCACATGGATATAGCGTGCGGGGTCGAGCCGGCCGTCGGCGCTGCTGGTGACCATGACCAGCTTTTCCTCCAGCAGCAGCTCGCAGACCAGGCGCGGCCGCTGCGGCGGGCTGTAGAGCACGGCCATGTCGAGCGAGCCGTCCTCCACGCGGTCCAGCAGCCGGGCCGGCACATCGACATCGGCGCGCAGCGCGACCTCGGGGCAGACATGGTGCATCCAGACCAGCCAGTCGGCCAGCAGCGGGTGCCAGATGCTGGGCTCGCCGCCCACGCTGATGACCTGCTCGCGCCCCGGCGGCAGCGCCACATGCTGGCGTGCGCGCTCCCAGCCCTGCACCAGGCTGGCGGCATGGCGCACGAAGCGCTCGCCGGCCGGCGTCAGCCGGGCGCCGGCCTTGTTGCGCACGAACAGCGGCCGCCCCAGCTGCTGCTCCAGCGTGCGCACGCGGGCACTGATGGCGGTCTGGGTCAGGTGCAGGCGCCCGGCGGCCGCCACGAAGCTGCCGCTGTCGGCGATTTCGAGAAAGGTGCGGGCCAGGTCGATGTCCATGAAATCAGAGCAAAAAAATTGATTTGAAATCAAATAATAATTTGTTTGTGTGCATTGAAGCGAGGGTCCATCATGGGGCTGTCTCCGTTTTTTCCGCAGGAGCCCGTCCATGCACCGATCTTCACCACAAGCTTCACCCTTGCCGCGCACGGCGCTGTGCGAGCTGCTGGGCTGCCGCCATCCCGTGCTGCTGGCGGGCATGGGCGGTGTTTCGCGCGCGGAACTGGTGGCCGCGGTGACCGAGGCCGGTGGCTTCGGCTTTCTGGGCATGGTGCGCGAGCCGCTGGCGCTGATCCGCACCGAGGTGGAGCACGTGCGTCGGCGCACGGACCGGCCCTTCGGCGTGAACCTGATTCCCGCGGCCACCGATCCGCAGCTGTTGCATGAGCAGGTGGCGCTGTGCATTGCGCTGCGGGTGCCGGTGGTGGGGCTGTTCTGGGATGTGCATCATGCGGTGATCGCCCGGCTGCGCGAGGCAGGCACCGTGGTCGTCCACCAGGTCGGCTCGGCGGGCGAGGCGCTGCTGGCGCAGGAGGCGGGAGCCCAGGCATTGATTGCCCAGGGCGTGGAAGCCGGCGGCCATGTGCGCGGGCGCCTGCCGCTGGCGCAGCTGCTGTCCCAGGTGCTGTCGGTGACCGGCGTGCCCGTGGCGGCGGCGGGCGGCCTGGCCGACGGGCGCGATATGGCGCGCGTGCTGGCCCAGGGAGCGCAGGCTGCCGTGCTGGGCACGGCCCTGCTGGCCACGCAGGAGTCCTTTGCGCACGACTACCACAAGCAGCGCGTGGTGCAGGCCCGTGCGGGGGACACGGTGCTGACCGAGGATTTCCACATCAACTGGCCGCCGCATGCGGCCGTGCGGGTGCTGGCCAACAGCGTGACGCGCTGCGAGCGCGGCGATCCTTGCGCGGCCGGGCGCACCGTGATCGGCGAGGAAGAGGGGCGGCCCATCTATCTGTTCAGCACCGATTCGCCGCTGCGCTCCATGACCGGCAACTTTGAAGCCATGGCCTTGTATGCGGGCAAAGGGGTGGACCGCATCACCTCGGTCGAGCCAGCAGGCGAACGCGTGTCGCGAATCGTGGCCGAGGCGGCCCGGCACTGGCGGCTGCTGGAAGGCGAGCCGGTGGAAGTGGCCTCGCCGGTCTGCTATGCGGCCGATGTGGAGCGCGACCGCCATGCGCCCGTCATCGCGCGGCTGGACGAGCTGCTGGAGGCCGAACGCGCCGGCGCGCGCGTGACGCTGCGCAGCGCCGCCCAGGCGCAGGACGGTGAGATGCGCGAACTGATCGAGGCCGTGCACCGCGACGAGGTCCAGTGGTGCGCCATGCTGATGCGCGCCATCCGCAGCCTGCAGGGCACGCCCAGCTCGCGCACCGGCGATTTCTACGACAAGGCCATGGCCTTCGAGAAGCTGGACGAGCGCCTGGCCTTTCTGAACCGCGGCCAGGGCTGGGTGGTCAAGAAGCTGCGCGAGCTGCTGCCCATGGTGGACGATGCGTCCATACGCGAAGGCCTGGCCGAGATGCTGCGGGCCCACGAGGCCAACCTGGACAAGGTCAACCGTCGCCTGGGACTGGTGCGTCCTGCACATTGACGCGGTTCCGTCACAGGCGGGTGCAAGACTTGAATGAATCGGGGGTGGGCTTGGCATCAAGGAGGTTCCGGATGTTCTGGGAGAAAAAGCTTGCGCAATGGGCGCAGCAGGTGAGGGCGCAGACCAATGTGCCGGCCCGGCTGGTGCTGTGGAACGGGCAGCAGCTCGACTTCGGCCAGTTCGCCGCGCCCCGGGTCACGATCAAGGTCCGCAGCGCGACCGCGCTGCCCATGCTGCTGGCTCCCAGCCTGGACCACCTCGGCGAAGCCTACGTCAAGGGCCTGCTCGACATCGACGGGAGCCTGGCCGACATCATCCACGTCAGCTATGCGCTGGCGCGCAGCTCGGTTGCGGGGACGTCGGGGGCCACGGGCCGGCTGGCGCGCGTGGCGCGGCATTGGAGCCACAGCAAGGCCAGCGACCGCAAGGCCATCCAGTACCACTACGACGTCTCCAACGACTTCTACCAGCTCTGGCTCGACGAGAGCATGGTGTATTCCTGCGCCTATTTCGAAAACGGCGACGAGGACCTGGCAACCGCCCAGCGCAAGAAGATCGACCACATCCTGACCAAGATCCGGTTGCAACCCGGTCAGCGTCTGCTGGACATAGGCTGCGGCTGGGGGGCGCTGGTGCTGCGCGCGGCCAGCTGCTTCGGCGCGCAGTGCGTGGGCGTGACGCTGTCGCGCAATCAGTTCGAGCTGGCGACCGAGCGCGTGAAGGCCGCGGACCTGCAGGACCGCGTCGAGATCCGCCTGCAGGACTACCGCGACGTGCCGGGACAGTTCGACCGCATCACCAGCGTCGGCATGTTCGAGCATGTGGGGCGCGAGCACCTGCCGCTGTATTTCTCGCGCATGCATGACCTGCTGGCCGACGACGGCATGGCGCTCAACCACGGCATCACCCTCACCGATGCGGACAGCGGCGCAGTCGTGCCGGAAGGCGGCGATTTCATCGACCGCTATGTGTTTCCCGACGGCGAGCTGCCGCATATCAGCCTGGCTCTGGAATGCATGCAGCGCGGCGGCCTGGAAGTGCTGGACGTGGAAAACCTGCGCCGGCACTATGTGCGCACGCTGTCGATCTGGTCCGGGAATTTCGAGTCGCATGCGCAGCAGATCCGCGCGCTGGTGGATGAGCAGAGGTTCCGCATCTGGCGCGTGTACCTGGCCGGCTGCGCCCATGCGTTCGAGAACGACGATGTGTCCATCTTCCAGGTCCTGTGCCGCAAGGCCGGGCGCAGCGCGCAGCAGATTCCCTGGTCGCGCCGCTACATGTACGACAGCGGCAGGCCGCCGGGCCAGCCTTGAGGGCGGGATTGTTCGCGCTTGCTGGATGATCCATCCCGGCACCGGCGGTTTATCGCCGGGGCCCGTCTGCCTAAGCTGGGAGCCGTCTTCAACAGTTCCCATCGACATGCAAGGAGCATCCATGGCAGACCATTCCATCCGCAACAAGGTCGTATTGATTGCCGGCGGCGCCAAGAACCTGGGCGGGCTGGTTGCCCGCGATCTGGCGGCCCAGGGCGCCAAGGCCGTAGCCATCCACTACAACAGCGCGTCCTCCCGGGCCGATGCCGAGGCCACGGTGGCCGCCGTGCAGGCTGCCGGTGCGAAGGCCGTGGCGCTGCAGGGCGACCTGACAAGCGCGGCTGCGGTCGAGAAGCTGTTTGCCGACGCCGTGGCAGCCGTGGGCCGTCCCGACATCGCCATCAACACGGTGGGCAAGGTGCTCAAGAAGCCGCTGGTGGAGATTTCCGAGGCCGAGTACGACGAGATGACAGCCGTCAACAGCAAGACGGCCTTCTTCTTTCTCAAGGAAGCCGGCAGGCATGTGAACGACAACGGCAAGATCGTGACGCTGGTGACCTCGCTGCTGGGCGCGTTCACGCCGTTCTATTCCTCGTATGCGGGCACCAAGGCCCCGGTCGAGCATTTCACGCGCGCGGCGGCCAAGGAGTTCGGCGCGCGCGGCATTTCGGTCACGGCCGTGGGGCCGGGCCCCATGGACACGCCGTTCTTCTACGGCCAGGAAGGCGCGGATGCCGTGGCCTACCACCGGACGGCTGCGGCGCTGTCGCCGTTTTCGCCCTCGGGCCTCACGCACATCGAGGACGTGGTGCCTTTCATCCGCCACCTGGTCAGCGACGGCTGGTGGATCACCGGGCAGACGATCCTGATCAATGGCGGCTACACCACCAAGTAGGAACGTGCTGCAGCGGACCGGTGCCGGTTATGCTGCATTGCCATGGACAGAATCGACCGGTATCGCATCTTCGTGCAGGTGGCAGAGATGGGCAGCTTCATCAAGGCGGCCCATGCGCTGGAGCTGCCGCGCGCCACCGTATCGGCGGCCGTGCAGCAGCTGGAGGCCCAGGTCGGCGCACGGCTGCTGCACCGGACCACGCGCCAGGTCAGCCTGACGGCCGACGGCGCGCTGCTGCTGGCGCGGGCGCGCGCCCTGCTGGCCGAGGCCGAGGACATGGAGCAGATGTTCCATGCGCGCGTGCGCCAGGCCGCGGGCCGGCTGCGCGTGGATGTGCCCAGCCGCATTGCGCGCCGCCTGCTGGCTCCCGCATTGCCGGGCCTGCTGCGTGCGCATCCGGCGCTGCGGCTGGTGCTGGGCTCCAGCGACCGGGCGGTGGACTTGGTCCAGGAGGGCGTGGACTGCGTGGTGCGCATAGGCGCTTTGCAGGACAGCAGTCTGGTCGTGCGCCCGCTGGGCCGCATCGCGCTGATCAACTGCGCAAGCCCCGCCTATCTGCGCGAGCATGGCCGCCCCGATGCACCTGCCGATCTGGCGCATGGCCACTGGAGCGTGGGCTATGCATCGCCGCATACGGGGCGCGAACTGCCCTGGAGCTATGTGGAGCACGGCTGCGGGCCCGAGGGCGAGCAGACGCTGGCCCTGCCAAGCCGCGTGGTGGTCAACAATGCCGAAAGCTATATCGCCTGCTGCGAGGCCGGGCTGGGGCTGATCCAGATCCCGCGCTACGACGTGCAGCATCTGCTCGATGCGGGCCGCCTCGTCGAAGTCATGCCGGCCTGCCGCTGCGCGCCCATGCCCGTGGCTCTGCTGTATCCCCATCGCCACCAGCGTTCGCGGCGGCTGGCGGTATTCATCGAATGGTTCGAGGCGCTGATGCGCCCCCACCTGGAACCCTGAAGGCTCCGGCTCACGGCCCTATTGCAGTTCGGGGCGCGATCCCGCAGGAGAGGGCGCGGGCTGGACGGGGTCCTCGTCGTGGATGGGCCGGTAGCCGGGCCCGAACGACACATCGCCCAGGCGCCAGCCCGCGCGGCAGGTGAAGGCGCCCCAGAAGCGGCGCAGCGTGTACCACTGCATGCCGATCAGGCCGCGTTCATTGTCGGCATCCACCTCGGGATCGCTCACGCCCGTGGGGCGCAGTTTCTCTCCATGGTAGAGCGCGGTGCCGAACAGCTGGTCCCACCATGGCAGCACCTGGCCGAAGTTGCAGTTGTGGCGCTCGGGCCGGTCGGGGTCGCGCAGCATGTGGTGGTTGCGGTGAAAGCGCGGTCCCACCAGCAGGCGCTCGCCGAGCCGGCCCAGCCAGCCCAGGCGCAGTGCCACGTTGGCATGCGAGAAGTTCTGCACCAGTTCGCTGAGCAGGCCCAGCAGCGCGAACTCCGAGGGCTCCACGCCCATTGCCAGGCCCACGGTGGCGAGGATGAACGATTGCAGCATGCCGTCCAGGTAGTTGCTGCGGTCGTTGCTCCAGCAGCTCATCTGGCGCTGGCTGTGGTGCATGCTGTGCATGGCCCACCACCAGGGAATGGCGTGCTGGGCGCGGTGCATCCAGTAGTACACGCAGTCGTAGACCACGTAGTACACGGCAAACAGCACATAGGGATGCTGCTCGAACCAGGGAAACCAGGCCTTGAGGCCGCTGGCTTCCTCGGTGGACGGCCCACCGCCGAGCAGATGGGCAAAGGGCATGAGCACCAGGAAACTGAACAACGGAAACAGCCCCAGCAGCATGAGCAGGGTGTAGTGGCGGTCCACCGTGGTGTGGCGGCGGTCGGCCCAGCGCTCGGCCGGCATCAGGCTCTCCAGCGGGCGCATCACGCCGGCGATCAGCAGCAGCTGCAGCGCCGCGATCAGCACCGCCTCAGCGATCTCGCGCGGATCGCCTGCGGCCTGCGCGATGTCCAGCGCGGAAACCACGGGAATCACTGCGTGCGTGGAAATCCAGTGGATGGCCGAAGCCCAATGCTGGCTGAAGAAATCGGTCATGAACCCCATACCTGTCGCGTATTTCAAGAATGGCCCGCCATGCTTGCGCACTGGCGTGCAGCCGCAGTCCCTGTGCGGCCCCCGACGGGGCGCTTTTGCCCTGGGGCGGCCCGGCGGCAAAAACAGCGGCGCCGCCCGGGGCGGCAAGAGCGCAATTCTTGCCGGGGTTTTTGCGGATTGTGTGGAGATGGCGGTGCGCTGCCGCAACAAAAAAGCCCAGTCCGGGGACTGGGCTGGGCGGCCGTGGGCGACCTTGTCCTTATTCGGCGTCGCCGTCCGGGCCTTCGGCTTCAGCGGGTTCGGCAGCGGCGTCCAGGGACTGGCGCACCTCGGCCTTTTCGCCGGCACTGGCGAATTTGCTGTACTTGCCGATCACGGGAATCAGGGCACCGTAGATGCGCGGGTTGGCGGCCAGGCATTCCTTCTGTTCCAGGAAGTCGGCTTCGCCCGTGAAATTGCCCACCAGGCCGCCGGCCTCGGTCACCAGCAGCGAGCCGGCGGCCACGTCCCAGATCGACAGGCCGGACTCGAAGAAGCCGTCGGCAAAGCCGGCGGCCACATAGGCCAGGTCCAGCGCCGCGGCGCCGGGACGGCGCACGCCGGCGGTGCGCTGCATCACGTCGCCCAGCATCTGCATGTACTGCTTGAAGTTGTCGCCGCGGCGGAAGGGGAAGCCCGTGGAGATCAGGCAGTCCTTGAGCTGGGTGCGCTTGGAGACGCGGATGCGGCGCTCGTTGAGGAAGGCGCCGCGACCGCGCGTGGCCGTGAACAGGTCGTTGCGCGAGGGGTCGTACACCACGGCGTGCTCGATCTTGCCCTTGTAGGCCAGCGCAATGCTCACGCAGTACACGGGGAAGCCGTGGATGAAGTTGGTGGTGCCGTCCAGCGGATCGATGATCCAGACGTAGTCGGAGTTCCGGGAGCCATGCTCGCTGCCCGATTCCTCGGCCAGGATGGCGTGCTGGGGATAGGCGCCCAGCAGCGTCTCGATGATGACGCGTTCGGAAGCCTGGTCCACCTCGGTCACAAAGTCGTTCACCTGCTTTTGCGCAACGCGCACCGATTCCACATCGAGTGCGGCACGGTTGATAAGGGCGCCAGCGGCGCGTGCAGCCTTGATGGCCACGTTGAGCATGGGGTGCAGGTTGGACGACATAAATTGTGAGGGCGTTGGCGGGGCAGCCCGCGGCAAAGGCGGGCCGTACTACGCGGGTAAGAGCGGGAAACGCCACCACCGGCGATGCGGGGCGGCGACAATAGGGCGCAATTGTAGCCAGAGTGCGATTTTTTTGCTGCGCTGGCCGCATGCCCATGAGCGTCGCACAAAAGGCTTGCCCGGCAGGCCGTTTTTTTGCTAGGCGCCATTCTGCCCGAGGGCCGCAGCGGCCCTGCCTCGATTCCTACTTTGATGAAAACCCGATTCGTACTGATTGAAACCAGCCACGCCGGCAATGTGGGCGCTGCGGCGCGCGCGCTCAAGACCATGGGCTTTGACGACATGGTGCTGGTGCGCCCGCGCTACGGCAACGTGCTGCGCAAGGAGGAAACCATACAGCGCGCCAGCGGCGCCCTCGATGTGCTGGGCAATGCCCGCGTGGTGGAGACGCTGGACGAGGCCCTGGACGGCGTCAGCCACCTGTGCGCCACGGCCATGACGCCGCGCGATTTCGGCCCGCCCACGCGCACGCCGCGCGAGCATTTCGAGCTGCTCCTCAAAGGGGAGCTGGATACGCGCTCCACGCCTGAGGTTGAGGGCGATTCGACCGATAACCAGCCCACGGCCGGTGCGGCCTGCAACCAGAAGGGCGTGGCCTTTCTCTTCGGCTGCGAGCGCTTCGGCATGAGCAACGACGACGTGTACCGCTGCGACGTGGCGCTGTCGATTCCCTCCAATCCGCAGTTCGGCTCGCTGAACCTGGGCGCGGCCATCCAGGTCGTGGCCTACGAATGGCGCCAGGCACTGGGCGGCTTTCCCGTGGTGGAGCACACGCCAGAGGCACACCGCGCCGACGCGGCCCAGGTGCAGGGCATGCTGGGCCACTGGCAGGAGGCGCTCACGCATATCGGCTTTCTCGATCCGGCCGCGCCCAAGAAGCTCATGCCGCGCCTGAACCAGCTTTTCAACCGCGCGCAGCTGACGCAGGAGGAAATCCACATTCTTCGCGGTGTTGCCAAAGCCATGCTGCAGAGCCAGCCGCCAACCCGCTAGACTTCACAAGCTAAACATTTCCTCACGTTGTTATTTGATGCTTGATCGCCTGCGCTCCGACATCCAGTGCATTCTCGACCGCGACCCCGCGGCCCGCAGCACCTGGGAGGTCATCACCTGTTATCCGGGGCTGCATGCGATCTGGCTGCAGCGGCCCGCGCACTGGTGCTGGACGCACGGCCTCAAATGGCTGGGGCGCTTCATCTCCCACATGGGCCGCTGGCTGACCGGCATCGAGATCCACCCCGGCGCGGTCATTGGCCGCCAGGTCTTCATCGACCACGGCATGGGCGTCGTGATCGGCGAGACGGCCGTTGTCGGCGACGGCTGCACCATCTACCACGGCGTCACGCTGGGCGGCACTTCGCTGTACAAGGGTGCCAAGCGCCATCCCACGCTGGGCAAGAACGTGGTGGTCAGCGCCGGCGCCAAGGTGCTGGGCGGATTCGAGGTGGGCGACAACGCCAAGATCGGCAGCAATGCCGTGGTCATCAAGCCCGTGCCCGAAGGTGCGACGGCCGTAGGCATTCCCGCGCGCATCATCCCGAGCAAGAACGGCCACAGCGCCGATGTGACCGAGCACGACCACGCGAAGGCCGAAGGCGGGCAGTCCGTGCCCAAGGCTGAGGGCTTCACCGCCTACGGCGTGACGGCCGAAGTCGACCCCGTGGCCCAGGCCATGCGCAGCCTTTCCGAGGGCGCGGCCTGCCATGAAAAGCAGATCGCGTTGCTGTGGGAGGCGCTGGAGAAGCTCTCGGCGCGCAGCAAGATGGACGATTGCGTGCCCTGCGAGTCCGAACGGCCCCAGGCCTTCGAGAAGGACAAGATCGACCAGATCATGGGCAAGTAAGCAAGGACCACCCGAAATGGACGTCAGCCAGGCATTGCAGCAGCGCCGCTCGGTGCGCGCATTCCTTTCCTGGCCCGTGGACGCGGCCCTGGTGCGCGAGTTGCTGGAGGGCGCCGCGCAGGCACCGTCCGGCGGCAATCTCCAGCCCTGGCGCGTGACCGCGTTGGGCGGCAGCGCGCTCGAAGAACTCAACGAGCAGGCGCGCGTGGCCGAGCCCCGGCCGCGTCCCGGCCTGTCCTATCCGCCCCAGCTCTGGGACCCGTACCGCACGCGCCGTTATGCCAATGGGGAGGACCTGTACCGCTCACTGGGCATCTCGCGCGAGGACAAGGCCGCGCGGCTCGCGCAATTCGCCAAGAACGGCGAGCTGTTCGGTGCGCCCGTGGGCGTGTTCGTGGCCGTGGAGGAACGCATGGGCCATGCGCAGTGGGTGGATCTGGGCATCTATCTGCAATCGCTGATGCTGCTGGCCTGCGAAAAAGGCTTGGCCACCTGCGCCCAGGGCTTCTGGCGCATGTACAACGACCTGCTGGTCAGGCACCTGGACCTGCCCGAGGGCTACCAGATCGCCTTCGGCATCGCACTCGGCTACGAGGACACCGCGGCGCCCATCAACCAGTGGCGCTCCACGCGCGCGCCGGCGGCCGAATGGTGCGTGCTGCGCGGCTTCGATTGAAGCGCCGCAGGTCAGGAGTGTTGCAACACCGCCACCCGATGCCGGCCGGCGCGGCCGTGGCCTATACTGGCGGCTGCTCCGGGGTGTGCGCAAGCACTGAGATGCCTGTGGCGGCGAAAGCCGCTGCATGAGGCGAACCCGACGAACTTGATCCGGTTCATACCGGCGGAAGAAGAGCGGGACCCTGCAGCAGGGCCCATGTGGAAGAAGAGGGCGCAGGCCGTTTTCCCCCGCATGTGCCGTGCCACCCCAGGCAACTCGCGCTTCGGGGAGGGTCCATGGACGGCCACCCCGGGGCGTGGCTATCCAGGGCGAAACCCCCAGCGGTTTCGGGCCAGGAGGATGACGGCGGCAAGCCGCTCAGGCCTCGGGCAGTGAAGGAGGCCAAAGGCCTCGGCACAAGGGCAGCGAATTCCTCGGAGCGTTTATCCACGCACAGCTCTTGAGGAGACCGCCATGAACGCCCCCGATCCCATCTTCACCCCGGCTGCCGGCAATGCGCCCGACTCCGCGCGCTTCGCAGAACTGCTGGCCCAGTCGCGCCAGCCCTTTCCGGCTTCCACCAAGAGCTACCTGACCGGCAGCCTGCATCCGAATGTGCGTGTGCCCGTGCGCGACATCGCGCTCACCAACGGCGAGCAGGTCAGCGTGTACGACACTTCGGGCCCCTACACAGATCCCTCGGTGACCATCGACGTGCGCCAGGGCCTGCCCAGCGTGCGCAGCACCTGGATCGAGCTGCGCGGCGACAGCGAGTACTACAGCGGCCGCCAGCGCGTGGCGCTGGACGACGGCGGCAAGCGCGGCGAGGAGGATGCGCGCGTGGCCCAGCTGCGCGCCGAGGCGGCCGCGCTGCAGCGCCAGCCGCGCCGCGCCAAGAGCGGCGGCAATGTGACCCAGATGCACTACGCCCGCCGCGGCATCATCACGCCCGAGATGGAATATGTGGCGCTGCGCGAGAACGGCCGCCGCGAATGGATGGCCGAGTACCAGAGGGATGCGGCCCGCGAGGCGCGCCTGGCCGGCAACGGCATGGGCGCCGCCATCCCCAGGATCATCACGCCCGAATTCGTGCGCGACGAAGTGGCGCGCGGCCGCGCCATCATCCCGGCCAACATCAACCACCCCGAGATCGAGCCCATGGCCATCGGGCGCAACTTCAAGGTCAAGATCAACGCCAACATCGGCAACTCGGCCGTCACCTCCAGCATCGAGGAGGAAGTCGAGAAGCTGGTCTGGGCGATCCGCTGGGGTGCCGACAACGTGATGGACCTGTCGACGGGCAAGAACATCCACACCACGCGCGACTGGATCATTCGCAACTCGCCCGTGCCCATCGGCACCGTGCCCATCTACCAGGCGCTGGAGAAGGTCGGCGGCATCGCCGAGGACCTGACCTGGGAGATCTTCCGCGACACGCTGATCGAGCAGGCCGAGCAGGGCGTGGACTACTTCACCATCCACGCCGGCGTGCGCCTGGCCTACATCCACCTCACGGCCCAGCGCCGCACCGGCATCGTCTCGCGCGGCGGCTCCATCATGGCCAAGTGGTGCATGGCCCACCACCGCGAGAGCTTCCTGTACGAGCACTTCGAAGACATCTGCGACATCATGAAGCAGTACGACGTGAGCTTCTCGCTGGGCGACGGCCTGCGCCCCGGCTGCGCGTCCGACGCCAACGACGAGGCCCAGTTCGCCGAACTGCGCACGCTGGGCGAGCTGACCCAGACGGCCTGGAAGCACGACGTGCAGACCATGATCGAAGGCCCCGGCCACGTGCCCATGCACATGATCCAGGCCAACATGACCGAGCAGCTCAAGCACTGCCACGAGGCGCCGTTCTACACCCTGGGCCCGCTGACCATCGACATCGCGCCCGGCTACGACCACATCGCATCGGCCATCGGCGCGGCCATGATCGGCTGGTTCGGCACCGCCATGCTGTGCTACGTGACGCCCAAGGAGCATCTGGGCCTGCCCGACCGCGACGACGTCAAGCAGGGCATCATCGCCTACAAGATCGCGGCCCACGCCGCCGACGTGGCCAAGGGCCACCCGGGCGCGCGCTCGCGCGACGATGCACTGAGTCAGGCGCGCTTCGACTTCCGCTGGGAAGACCAGTTCAACCTGGGCCTGGACCCCGACACGGCGCGGGAATTCCACGACGAGACCCTGCCCAAGGACAGCGCCAAGGTGGCGCACTTTTGCTCCATGTGCGGGCCCAAGTTCTGCTCGATGAAGATCACGCAGGAAGTGCGCGACTTCGCCAAGGCCAGGGGCGTGGCCGAAGAGCAGGGCATTGCCGTGGGCATGCAGGCCAAGGCCGAGGAATTCAACAAGGCGGGCGGAGATTTCTATATCCCGATCGTGTCGGATACCACGGCGCGTTAATCGATATCTGCTATTGGGTAAATATGGATTCTGTAAGGAAATATTTCAATTAAATTGGCTGCCAAGTACAGGCACGCTCATCAAGCCGCAGGCCTATCGAAGGCTTGCGGCTTTTTTACTTATTCATGACTGATTTCTTTGCGCATTCCACGAAGGACTTATCCCGATCCGATTGGCAAACTCTTTCCGGACATTTGCATGCAGTAGGTTCGCTGGCTGGGAAAAATGCCAAGGTATTCGGGGCAGAAATGTTGGCCCAGGTACAGGGCTGGCTGCATGACCTTGGTAAATACACCTTGCCGTTTCAGGCACGTTTGAATGGAAGCCCTTTGCGGGTGGATCACTCCACCCATGGGGCGCGCATTGCGTTGCAGCGTTATGGATTGGAGGGCCAAGTGCTTGCCTATGGCATTGCCGGACACCATGCAGGACTGGCCAATGGCGCGGGAGAGGGTGAGCGCACATCGCTTGCCGACCGGCTGGAGGCCGACTTACCAACCCTGGAGGCGGCATGGGAGAGGGAAATTGACCTGCCGGAGAAACTGTCCATGCCTGCGGGATTCAAGCCCTATGGCGAAAACAGGCTGCAAGCCAGGGAGCGTAAGCCCTTTCAGTTGGCATTCCTGACACGCATGCTGTTTTCCTGCCTGGTAGATGCGGACTTCATCGACACCGAGCGTTTCTATAACCAGGTGGAAAATCGCTCTGACCACCGCCAGGCTGGCGAGACGCCATCGTTGCCGCAGCTGCGTGAGCAGCTCGACATTTATCTGGGCCAGTTCAAGGCCGATAGCGATGTAAACCGCCTGCGCGCCGGGATTCTGAGCCATGTGCGTGCGCAGGCCGGGCATGTGCCGGGACTTTTCTCGCTCACGGTGCCCACGGGCGGCGGCAAGACCCTGGCATCGCTGGCCTTTGCGCTGGACCATGCAATCCGGCATGGCCTGCGGCGCGTGATCTTTGTGATTCCGTTCACCAGCATCGTCGAACAGAACGCGGCCGTATTTCGCAAAGCTCTGGGGCCATTGGGTGAGGCGGCCGTGCTCGAACACCACAGCGCCTTTGTCCAGCCTGAGCCGCCGCGCGACGACCCGGAGCGCTATCAGTCTGTCGAAAAGCTCAAGCTGGCCATGGAAAACTGGGACGCCCCCATCATCGTCACGACGGCTGTGCAGTTCTTTGAAAGCCTGTTCGCGGCCAAGCCTGCGCAGTGCCGCAAGCTGCACAACATCGCGGGCAGCGTGGTGGTGCTGGACGAGGCGCAGACCATGCCGCTCAAGCTGCTGCGGCCCTGCGTGGCCGCTATCGACGAACTGGCGCGCAACTACCGTGCCAGCGTGGTGCTGTGCACGGCAACCCAGCCCGCGCTGAAGGCACCCGATTTCGAGGGCGGACTCATGCAGGTGCATGAATTGGCTCCCGAGGTCGGCCAACTGTTCAAGCAACTGGAGCGTGTGCGTGTGCGGCATCTTGGCGTTCTCGACGACGAAGCGCTGGCCGAACATATGCGCTCGCGTGAACAGGTGCTGTGCATTGTCAACAACCGCCGCCATGCGCGCGCCGTCTACCAGGCCATGGCCGATCTGCCAGGCGCGCGCCATCTGACCACTCTGATGTGTGCCAAACACCGCAGCGCGGTATTGGCCGAGGTGCGGCAGATGCTCAAGAGTGGGCAGCCCTGCCGGCTGGTCTCCACGAGTTTGATTGAAGCTGGTGTCGATGTTGATTTTCCAACAGTGCTGCGAGCAGAAGCAGGTCTGGATTCCATTGCCCAGGCTGCAGGGCGCTGTAATCGCGAAGGTTTGCGAGCGCTTGCTTCTAGTGAGGTGCTGATATTTGGGACAAAAAACAGTGATTGGGCGCCACCGAAGGAAATCGAACAATATGCAAACAAGGCGCGTGAGATGTTGCGCAAGTTTGAAAATGATCCTTTGTCGCCCGAGGCGATTTATCACTATTTTTCAGGGCTGTATTGGCAAAAGGGAAGCGACGAGTTTGATAAGCCCGCTCTTATGGGACAACTCAAGGATAGCCGGCCCGAAAACCTGCCCATGGAAATGCTGGCGGCCAAATTCCGCATGATCGACAACGTGCAGATGCCGGTCATCGTGCCTTATGACGAGACGGCCAAGAAGGCATTGGAATGCTTGAAACATGCCCAAGGTTGCAAGAGCTTGGCGCGCGAACTCCAGCCTTATCTGGTGCAACTGCCGCCCCAGGGCTTCGACGCTTTGTACAAGGTGAGAGCTGTTGAACCTGTGGAGCCCGAAAAGTGGGGGGATCAGTTCATGGTGCTGGTAAACGAAGACTTGTACAACAACATGTACGGTTTGACTTGGGATGATCCAACCTTCATAGAGGTGAGTAGAACGATACTCTAAAAAATTAAACAGTCCTTTTTCTTGGAACTAATCTAATGTATGCTTGTGCCTGCCATCAGAGCAGGAGCAAGCAATGGACGATCACAACAAGCAGTCGAGTGACTTTGACCTAGAACTGAAGTTGCGCATTAGGCGTCGTCGGATGCTCTTACCCTGGGTGGCTGTCGCTGGCTTGACACTTATCAGCTCGTCTAAATTTTGGGGCGTAGTTGAAAAGCTTCTAGGTGGCGTGGGTTGAAACCAAGAGAAAGGCCTGTTGGCTGGAGAGAGTAGGCACCCCGAGGGTTCGCCTTCGGGGTGCTCATATGGGAGAAAAGTACATGGCTTTTGGAATTCGCCTTTTTATTAAGGGACAGCGTGCCTGCTTTACAAGACCTGAGTCCAAGGTTGAACGTTATTCATACGATGTGATCACTCCCTCTGCAGCGCGAGGCATTCTGAGCGCAATTCACTGGAAACCTGCTATAGCCTGGAGCATCGACCGTATCCATGTGCTGCGGCCCATCCGGTTTGAATCGCTGCGCCGCAATGAGGTCGGCAGCAAGATTTCTCCAGCCAGCGTGACCAAGGCTATCAAGGCTCAATCCACTGCGGGGCTGGCCAATTATGTGGATGAAGACCGCCAGCAGCGCGCAGCCACCATACTGCGCGATGTGGCCTATGTGATCGAGGCGCACTTCGAGTTGACGGCCAAGGCGGGCGCTGAAGATTCCGTGGGCAAGCATCTGGATATCTTCAACCGGCGTGCGCGCAAGGGGCAGTGCTTTCAGATGCCGTGCATGGGCGTGCGGGAGTTTCCGGCGGATTTTTCGTTGTTGGAGGATGGGGAACCCATTCCGGAAAAGCATGCCAGCCTGAACGGCGAGCGCGATCTGGGCTGGATGCTGCATGACATCGACTTCGACCGCAACATGACGCCGCGATTCTTTCGTGCGCGCATGGTTGATGGCGTGATCGAGGTTCCGCCCTGGCACAGCGAGGAGGTGAGGGCATGATCCTCCTGGCGCTGAACCATTACTACCAGCGTCTGCTGGCGCGCGGTGAAGAAGGGCTGGCGCCGTTCGGCTACAGCCCCGAAAAGATCAGCTACGAAATTCTGCTGGCGCCCGATGGCCGAGTGGTGGATGTGAACGATATCCGCGACAACACGGGCAAGAAACCCATGCCGCGCCTGATGAACGTGCCGCAGCCGGAAAAGCGCACGGTGGGCATCAAGTCCAATTTCCTCTGGGACAAGACCAGTTATGTGCTGGGAGTGAGCAGTACCAGCAAGCGCGCCGACAAGGAACATGAAGCCTTCAAGGCGCTGCATCAGCAGGCTTTGGGCGGTACGCAAGACGCGGGATTGAAAGCGCTGTTGGCATTTCTTGCGGACTGGGTGCCCGAGCGTTTTGCGCAATTTCCATTCAAGGAGGACATGCTCGACACCAATATGGTGTTCCGCCTGGATGGTGAACAAGCCTATCTGCATGAACGCCCGGCGGCGCAGTCCATCCGCGCGAAATTGCTGGCGGGCGACGAAGGCGGCGAAGTGGCGCAGGCCACTTGCCTGGTGACCGGAGAGCGCCTGCCGGTGGCACGCTTGCACCCGGCCATCAAGGGCGTGAGCGGTGCGCAAAGCTCGGGTGCGTCCATCGTGTCGTTCAATCTGGAGTCATTCACGTCCTATGGCAAAAGCCAGGGCGAGAACGCGCCCGTATCCGAGCAAGCCGCATTTGCCTACACCACGGTGCTCAACCATCTGCTGCGACGCGGCGAGCACAACCGCCAGCGCTTGCAGATCGGCGATACCAGCGTGGTGTTTTGGGCCGAGGCAGCCAGCGATGATGAAGCTACGGCCGCTGAAGATTGGATGGCGGATGTATGGGCCTGGGACGACGGCCCCACCGATGGCCAGGAAACCCAGTCCATGCGCCAGGCACTCGAAAAACTGGTGCAGGGCAAACCGTTGAAGGACATCGATCCACGCCTGGATCCCGCGACACGGATTTATGTGCTGGGTCTGGCGCCGAATGCTTCGCGCATT
Organism: Comamonas sp. w2-DMI; assembly: GCF_040187735.1. NCBI lineage: Bacteria > Pseudomonadati > Pseudomonadota > Betaproteobacteria > Burkholderiales > Comamonadaceae > Comamonas > Comamonas sp. w2-DMI. The sequence goes on from NZ_JBANEL010000028.1 coordinate 29,121, forward strand.
TCCATCCGCTTCTGGCATGTCGACACCCTGGGGGCGTTGGCGGACAACGTGGCCTGGCATGCACGCGACATGCAGTTGGAGCCGGCGCCGTGGAAGCTGATGCCGGCGCTGTGGCGCCTGGTGCTGGCCACGGCGCCTTCGCGCGACGGGCGTGGCAAGTCCGAGGACGTGCCGCCACAGCTGGCCGGCGAGCTGATGCGCTCCATCCTGAATGGCACGCGCTATCCGGGCAGCCTGCTGGCCAGCACCTTGATGCGCATGCGCACCGATGGTGACCTGTCGGGTGTGCGGGTCGCCATCTGCAAGGCGGTGCTGACACGAAACAAGCGTCTTGGAAACAACGAAATCAAAGAGGAGGTGCCCGTGAGTCTTGATAAGGAATCGCTAAGCCCCGGCTACCGGCTGGGTCGCTTGTTCGCCGTGCTGGAGGATGTGCAGCGAAGTGCATTGGGCGGGCAGGTCAATGCCACGATCCGCGACCGCTACTACGGCGCGGCCTCGGCTACGCCAGCGTCCGTGTTCCCCGTGTTGCTGCGCAATACCCAGAACCATCTGAGCAAGCTGCGCAAGGAGAAAGCCAAGCTGGCAGGCTTTTTTGAAAGCGAAATCCGCGACATTGTCGACGGCTTGCCCGAGCATTTTCCGCGCAGCCTGCGCATAGAGGCACAGGGCCAGTTCGCCATCGGCTACTACCACCAGTCCCAGGCCCGCTTTGACAAGAGCGGGAAAGATACTGCATCCAATGCAGATACGACAGACACCTCCGAGGGAGACACCGAATGACCGTCATCACCCACCGCTACGAATTCGTTTACCTGTTCGACATCACCAACGGCAACCCCAATGGCGACCCCGATGCGGGCAATCTGCCGCGCCTGGACCCCGAGACCAATCGCGGATTGGTCACCGATGTGTGCCTGAAACGGAAGATCCGCAATTTCGTGAGCCTGGACAAGGAAGACAGCCCAGGCTACGCCATCTACATGCAGGAAAAAGCGGTGCTGAACAACCAGCACCGCAAGGCTTATGACGCCGTCGGCATCAAGCCCGAGGACAAGAAGCTGCCCAAGGACGAAGCCAAGGCGCGCGAGATCACGGCCTGGATGTGCGCCAACTTCTTCGATGTCCGTACCTTTGGTGCCGTGATGACCACGGGCACCAACGCAGGCCAGGTACGCGGCCCCATTCAGATGGCGTTTGCCACCTCCATCGACCCCGTGGTGCCGCTGGAAATCTCCATTACCCGCATGGCCGTGACCACCGAGAAAGAGGCCGAGGCGCAGAGCGGCGACAACCGCACGATGGGCCGCAAGCACATCATTCCTTACGGTCTCTACCGTGCCCACGGCTTTGTCTCGGCCAAGCTGGCCGAGCGCACGGGCTTCTCGCAGGACGACCTGGAGCTGTTCTGGCGCGCCCTCGCCAACATGTTCGAGCACGACCGCTCGGCCGCGCGCGGCGAGATGGCGGCGCGCAAGCTCATCGTGTTTGAGCATGAAAGCGCCATGGGCAATGCACCGGCGCATGTGCTGTTTGACGCCGTCAAGGTACAGGCCTGCGACGGGACGGCGGCACCACGCGCTTACACGGACTATCGGATCAGCATTGACCAGGCCGCGGTGCCTGCGGGCGTAACGGTGCGCGAGCTGATTTGATTCCGTCAAGACAATGCTTTAAAGAACATAGCTGTTAGCGCGCTTGAATAAATGGCTTTAGATATTTATCTATCTGAAACCATTGCAATTCAAGCGTTTGCAGCTATTGTTTTATCTGGTTACTGCCGGCATGGCGGCAATCGATGCACTGGATACAAGCGGAGATACCGCCATGCTGGATGACGATGTCATTGCCCTGTCTGCCTTGCAGCACTATCTGTACTGCCCACGCCAATGTGCACTCATCCATGTGGAGCAGCTCTGGGAAGAAAGTCGCCATACAGCGGAGGGCCGAGTGCTGCATGAGAAGGCCGACAAGCCCAGGATCGAACGCCGCAAGGGGATACGCACCGTGATGGCCATGCCACTGGCAGCGCCGGAACTGGGCATTACCGGCATTGCCGATGTGGTGGAGTTCCACCAGACGGAGCAGGGTGAGTGCGCGTTTCCCGTCGAGTACAAACTCGGCCGGCCCAAGGCGCATCGGGCCGATGAGGTGCAGCTCTGTGCCCAGGCCTTTTGCCTGGAGTCCATGCTGGGGCAGGAAATTGCGGCTGGCGCACTGTATTACGGACAGACGCGCCGCCGTACTGAAGTGCAGTTCGATGCCGAGCTGCGCCAGTTGACACTGGACACTATCGCTGCCGTGCGTCGCATGATTGCGGCGGGGGTAACGCCCACGGCCCAGTACAGCGCAAGGCGCTGCGATGCATGTTCATTATTGGACCTGTGCCAACCCAAGCTGCTGGGGCGTACGCGCAGCGTCAATGACTGGTTGGCAGTGCAATGGCGCAAGGATTCTGACGCTGAAGGCAAATCATGCGAAGACAACTGAACACCCTGTATGTGACGACCGAAGGCGCTTGGTTGCACAAGGATGGGGCCAACATCGTGATGGAGGTTGAGCAAAAGGAACGTGCTCGCCTGCCAGTGCACATGCTGGAAAGCCTGGTTTGCTTTGGGCGTGTGCTGGTGTCGCCGCCTTTGCTGGGTTATTGCGCAGAGCAGGGCATTTGCACCAGCTTTTTCACCCCCAATGGGAGGTTTCTGGCGCGTGTGGAAGGGCCGGTTTCCGGCAACGTGCTGCTGCGCCGCCAGCAATACCGTGCCAGCGACCATCCTGAGCTTTGCGCAGCCATCGTGCGCAACGTGCTGCTGGGCAAACTGCACAACCAGAGAGCCGTGCTGGGCCGCGCCCTGCGCGATCATGGCGACAAGCTCCAGACCGAGGACGAGGCTGCGCTGGCCCATGCCCACAGGAGATTGGACCGTATCGCCGAAAAGCTCATGCCTGAAACGGATCTGAATCTGTTGCGCGGCTACGAGGGGGAAGCTGCCCAGGCCTACTTTGGCGTCTTTGACCATCTGATCCGGGTGAATAGCCCAGCCATGCGCTTCAAGGGGCGCAGCCGGCGCCCGCCGCGCGATGCGGTGAATGCGCTGCTGTCCTTTCTCTACACCTTGGTCACGCACGACTGTCGCTCGGCCCTGGAAAGCGTGGGCCTCGACCCTGCCGTAGGCTTTCTGCACCGCGATCGGCCCGGCCGGCCCAGCTTGGCGCTTGATCTGCTTGAGGAGTTTCGCCCGTTGCTCGCCGACCGGCTGGCTCTGTCGCTGATCAATCGCAAGCAGGTAGGAGAGCGTGATTTTCAGTACATGGACAACGGTGCGGTGCTGCTGACGGAGGCATCGCGCAAGACCGTGCTGACAGCCTACCAAGAACGCAAGCGCGAGGAACTGCGCCATGTGTTCATCGAAGAAAAAGTGGCCATTGGGCTCTTTCCCTTCATCCAAGCCCAATTACTGGCGCGCCATCTGCGTGGCGATCTGGATGCCTACCCGCCATTCCTGTGGAAGTGAGAATTGCGCAATGATGGTATTGGTCAGCTACGATGTCAGCACGCAGGACAAAGCCGGGGCGAGGCGCTTGCGGCACATTGCCAAAGCATGCCTGGACTTTGGCCAGCGCGTGCAATTTTCCGTCTTTGAAATCGAGGTCGATCCAGCGCAGTGGGTAGCCTTGAAAGCCAGATTGACGCAGATTATTGACCCAGTGCAGGACAGCCTGCGCTTTTACTATCTGGGACGGCAGTGGCAAAGCAAGGTCGAGCATATCGGCGCCAAGCCGGTGCTGGACCTGAACGCGCCGCTTGTTTTCTGACTGCTGTTTGCGAATCTGAAGTGGTTGCCGGAATCCTTCAAGGTTCGCGGTGCTGTAGCCTTTTGTTTTTATTCAATATTTTCACTCTTCCAAAAACGAAGGCCGTACTTTTGCGGCTCTCGCAGAGCGGTTCGCAAAACAACGCATTTTTCTCTTTGGCTGAAAAGTCGCTATAACCACGCCGTCGCGCCTTCACGGGCGCGTGAATTGAAACCGTTTACAAGGCTCGGCTCATGATCAACGGCCTGGGTCGCGCCTTCACGGGCGCGTGAATTGAAACGAGAAAAATTGAAGCTGTTCAGCGGTCATCGCCAGTCGCGCCTTCACGGGCGCGTGAATTGAAACGACGATTGAAGCAGTCCAGTTTTATACGACGTATTGTCGCGCCTTCACGGGCGCGTGAATTGAAACACGCGCTGCGGCGCGGCCACCCAGACCACCAACACGTCGCGCCTTCACGGGCGCGTGAATTGAAACTGGTGCATGGCCATGCCGCTCGCCACCTTGTTCAGTCGCGCCTTCACGGGCGCGTGAATTGAAACGTTGCCGTGATCGGTGAATCCGGCGCGGGCAAGTCGTCGCGCCTTCACGGGCGCGTGAATTGAAACCACGCTCCCCACACAGCCAGCACCAATGCCACAGGGTCGCGCCTTCACGGGCGCGTGAATTGAAACTCTTTTGCCGTGTAGAAGGTTTTGCCATTCACGTGTCGCGCCTTCACGGGCGCGTGAATTGAAACAATCGTCGTCCCGTTACCCTGCTTGCTAGGGCCAGTCGCGCCTTCACGGGCGCGTGAATTGAAACCTTGATGGCCGGCTTGCTCAGCGCATAGACGTGGGGTCGCGCCTTCACGGGCGCGTGAATTGAAACGCTTTCAATGTGGGGGATGACGCTTTCTGTCGAGTCGCGCCTTCACGGGCGCGTGAATTGAAACACCCCGAGGATCTGCGCCGCCGTCTGCGTGGCGCGTCGCGCCTTCACGGGCGCGTGAATTGAAACATTGACGGCCGTGGATACATTGGCCGCATTGAAAGTCGCGCCTTCACGGGCGCGTGAATTGAAACCGTGTCAGGCCATCATGCAATTGCCCGAGTGGTGTCGCGCCTTCACGGGCGCGTGAATTGAAACACTATCCCGGTGAATACCGTTGTGGCGATTGGCGTGTCGCGCCTTCACGGGCGCGTGAATTGAAACAGCAATTGGGCGGGGAGCAACATCCTCTGGACATCGTCGCGCCTTCACGGGCGCGTGAATTGAAACACCCGCTCCAGAGCCACTTCCAGCCATTCCGAAGTCGCGCCTTCACGGGCGCGTGAATTGAAACAATCAAACTCGTGCCATCGCTCGTCAGTACGGTGGTCGCGCCTTCACGGGCGCGTGAATTGAAACTATGCGAACACGAACAGCTTTTTCAAAACCATCTCCGTCGCGCCTTCACGGGCGCGTGAATTGAAACGGAATCGCGCCACGTCGCTGGTGTCGATTTATGGGTCGCGCCTTCACGGGCGCGTGAATTGAAACGTCAAGACCAGCGCGTTTAAGCGACTGCAAGCCATGTCGCGCCTTCACGGGCGCGTGAATTGAAACGTGCTCAAGGGCATCACCGAGGAAGCGCTGCACGGTCGCGCCTTCACGGGCGCGTGAATTGAAACCGAGGCGTCCAGTTAATTCCGTCAGTTGAAGTGTGTCGCGCCTTCACGGGCGCGTGAATTGAAACGTGCTCAAGGGCATCACCGAGGAAGCGCTGCACGCGTCGCGCCTTCACGGGCGCGTGAATTGAAACTTTCGCAAACCAGGGTATCAGCCCCCACTGCCCTGTCGCGCCTTCACGGGCGCGTGAATTGAAACGAGTAACTGCATAGTCATCCCCTAGTGAGCGCGAGTCGCGCCTTCACGGGCGCGTGAATTGAAACTACGAGAATTTTTACTCGGAGGACGAACGCATGGCGTCGCGCCTTCACGGGCGCGTGAATTGAAACGTCAAACCAGCAAAGCCAGCGACTATGTGATCCAGTCGCGCCTTCACGGGCGCGTGAATTGAAACGTATGCCTGAAAGGTCAACCATGATCCCAGCACGTCGCGCCTTCACGGGCGCGTGAATTGAAACGGAGGCCGCGCCCACATCGGCAGTAGCGAGGACCGTCGCGCCTTCACGGGCGCGTGAATTGAAACCCTTCCACTTTGATGTTGACGCGGGCCGTACTCCGTCGCGCCTTCACGGGCGCGTGAATTGAAACCTGGCGGAAGTGATCGGTCAAAGCATGTACCCGAAGTCGCGCCTTCACGGGCGCGTGAATTGAAACCACTGCAGGCTCGGCACGCGGTGCATGGGCCCGGGTCGCGCCTTCACGGGCGCGTGAATTGAAACGAGGCTAAGGCAGAGGTTTGACATGAGCGATACCGTCGCGCCTTCACGGGCGCGTGAATTGAAACCGGTAGTGTTACGTCTTGTGTGTACCCGGGTACGTCGTCGCGCCTTCACGGGCGCGTGAATTGAAACCAGTGATAGTCCTTGGGAATGTTGATGAGCTGGCGTCGCGCCTTCACGGGCGCGTGAATTGAAACCCGAAAGCAGACCACGACGACGGGCCGGACATGGGTCGCACCTTCACGGGCGCGTGAATTGAAACCACCGCGGAGGTCTTCGACCTCCCCGCCAGAATTTGTCGCGTCTTCACGGAAGGGCTGTACCGTGGCCAGCTTCCAGCGAAAAATCGGGCCAAGCTAGCGCCAATACTGGCACTTGCTCTCCGCCTTGGTGGTCCAGATCTGGTCGGCGGGCAGCTTCTTGACGACCTTGTAGTAGTCCCAGGTGCCCTTGGATTCGGCGGGGCTCTTGACCTGCATGAGGTACATGTCGTGCACGTAGCGGCCGTCCTCGCGGATGTAGCCCTGGCCGAAGAAGTCGTCCATCTTCATGCTCTTCCAGGCGGCCATGACCTTGTCGGCGTCCAGCGTGCCGGCCTTTTCCACGGCCTTGAGGTAGTTCATGGTGGCCGAGTAGTCGGCGGCCTGGATCTCGCTGGGGCGGCGCTGGGTCTTGGCCATGAAGGCGTCGGCGAACTTGCGCGAGGCGTCGTTCATGTCCCAGTACCAGGGGGCGGTGAACTGCATGCCTTCGGTGGTCTTGAGGCCCAGGCTGTGGATGTCGGTGAAGAAGATCAGCAGGCCCGCCAGCTTCATGTTCTTGGTCACGCCGAATTCGCGCGCGGCCTTGATGGAGTTGATGGTGTCGCCGCCGGCATTGGCCAGGCCCAGGATCTGGGCCTTGGAGTTCTGGGCCTGGAGCATGAAGCTGGAGAAGTCGCTGGCGTTGAGCGGCGTCCTGACCGAGCCCAGCACCTTGCCGCCCTTGGCTTCGATGACCTTGCTGGTGTCGGCTTCCAGCGCGTGGCCGAAGGCGTAGTCGGCCGTCACGAAGAACCAGGTCTTGCCGCCGGTATCCACCACGGCCGAGCCCGTGCCCTTGGCCAGGGCCACGGTGTCGAAGGCGTAGTGCACGGTGTAGGGGCTGCATTGTTCGTTGGTGAGGGCGGAGGAGCCCGCGCCGTTGTCGACGAAGACGCGCTTTTTCTCCTGCGCCACCTTGGCCATGGACAGGGCCGTGGCCGAGTTGGTGCCGCCGAACACCAGGCTGATGCCTTGCGTGTCTATCCATTCGCGGGCCTTGCTGGCGGCGATGTCGGCCTTGTTCTGGTGGTCGGCCGTGAGCAGTTCGATGGGCTTGCCCAGCACCTTGCCGCCGAAGTCGTCGATGGCCATCTGGATGGCCACGGCGCCGTTCTTGCCTTCCACGTCCGCATAGAGGCTGGACATGTCGGTGATGAAACCGATCTTGACCTTTTCCTGCGCCATGGCGGGCTGGGCGAATGCGGCGGCCAGCGCCAGGGCCAGTAGCGAAGCGGAGGGGGCGGACATGGACAAGCGATGCATGAAGTCTCCTGTAAGTGACTGAGGACCGGCGGCAGGGCCAGATAGTTGCCCTGCTAAGCGCCGCGCTGCATCAGGCATGCTAGGGGCGGGCTGCGACCCTTGCATCGGGGCAAGCACTTGCGGGAAATCCCAGATTCCCCGGTGGGGGCTGCTTTGTTTTCAGGAGCTGGCAGCGCCTGTGGATTCAGGTATTCAGGATGAAGCGATATGGAATGCAGCGAGTCGCTTGCGCAAGATGCTTCTCTTTCAAGAGCGGAGGCTGGTGTTTGCCAAGGCAATCAATCACTTGCGCTGGGGATTCGCGGCAACAAAAAAGCAGCCCGTGGGCTGCTTTGCGGAAGGCGTGAGCGGCAAGCTCAGGCCGCCGGTGTGGCGCGGATGGCGCTCTTGGGGCGGAAGGCCTTGCAGACCTCGTCATGGGTTTCGAGGTAGGGCCCGCCGATCAGGTCGATGCAGTAGGGCACCGCCGCGAAGATGCCGTTGACCTTTTGCGTGCCGTCGGCGTTTTTCAGGCCTTCCAGCGTTTCGGCAATCGCCTTGGGCTGGCCCGGCAGGTTGATGATCAGGCTGCGGCCGCGGATCACCGCGACCTGGCGCGACAGGATGGCCGTGGGCACGAAGGCCAGGCTGATCTGGCGCATCTGCTCGCCAAAGCCCGGCATTTGCTTGTCGGCCACGGCCAGCGTGGCCTCGGGCGTCACGTCGCGCAGCGCGGGGCCGGTGCCGCCCGTGGTCAGAACCAGGGAGCAGCCGGCGTCGACCAGCTCGACCAGCGTGGCGCTGATGCCGGCCTGTTCGTCGGGGATCAGGCGCGGCACGAACTCGATGGGGTTCTTGAGCGCGCGGGTCAGCCACTCCTGCAGCGCGGGCAGGCCCTTGTCCTCGTAGACGCCGCTGCTGGCGCGGTCGCTGATGGAGACGATGCCGATCTTCACGGCATCATGGGTCTCACGCATCGTCGGCCTCCTCGTCGTCCGCGGCTGCATCGCTGTCGGCCTTGCCGGCCTTGTCGGTACTCGCCAATTGCTCGCGCACGAGCTGGAACAGCTCGCGGTAGGCGCGGCCCTTGCCGGTTTCCCTGGGCGCGGCATCGGGGCCGGCGGCCTCGGCGGCTGCAGCGGCTTCCGCCCGGGCCTTGTCCAGGTCCTTGCGGGCCTGGCGGATCAGCGAGCGCAGCTGCTGCACGTCGGTGCCGGGGAAGTGGTCCAGCCAGATGGACAGGGCCGATTCCTCGGCGACCAGGCGGTCGCGCCATTGCTCGGCCACGTGCAGGGCCATCTTCTCGCCGGCCGAGCCGTTGCGCTGTTCGTCCATGGCCTGGCGGATGGCCTCTACCTGCTCGTCATGCAGCTTGCGCATGAGCTTGCCGACGAACTGCATCTGGCGGCGCTTGCCTTCGAAATTGGTGATGCGCTTGGCCTCGGCCAGCGCGTCCACGAGCTGGTCGGGCAGCTGCAGGCGCTTGAAGAGGTCGGCGCGCAGCGTGAGCAAATCCTTGCCCAGGTCCTGCAGCGCGTCCATTTCGCGCTTGAGGTCGGTCTTGGTGGATTCGGTCGTGCCTTTGAGTTCGGCCTTGAGCTGAAGATCAAGCTCGCTGCCTTCGGCGACGAACTTGCCCTTCACGAAGTAGCCTTTTTTGGGTTTGCGTGACATGGTTAGGGGGCAATGGGGGTGGCAGCACAGGGCGTGCCGCAGTGGCGGCTATCATAGCCGCCGCTATGAAAAAACCTCGTTCCAGCACCGCAAGCACTTCGAGTGCGCAGGCCCAATCCGAACCGCAGACCGGTTTCAGCTTCAGCCAATCCTTTTTTGAAGGCCTGGTGGACCAGGCTCTGGCGCATGCCAAAAAGCTCGGTGCCACCGATGCCGGGGCCGAGGCGTCGGAGGGCTGCGGCCTGTCCGTGAGCGTGCGCAAGGGCCAGCTGGAGACCGTGGAGCGCAACCGCGACAAGTCGCTGGGCGTGACCGTCTACCTGGGCCAGCGCCGCGGCAATGCCAGCACTTCGGACTTTTCCGAGGCCGCCATCCAGCAGACCGTGCAGGCCGCCTACGACATAGCGCGCTTCACGGCCGAGGACCCGTTCGCCAGCCTGCCCGACAGCGCCGACATCGCCCCGCCCGGCACCCACCGCGACCTTCAGCTCTTCCACCCCTGGGACATCTCCAGCGAGGAGGCGGCCGAGATGGCGCTGCGCTGCGAGGAGGCGGCCTTCAAGACGCACAAACGCATTGCCAACAGCGAAGGCGCGGGCGTATCGGCCCAGCAAAGCCATTTCTTCACGGCCCATACCAACGGCTTTCGCGGCGGTTATGCCAGCTCGCGCCACAGCATGTCGGTGGCGCCGATCGCCAAGCTGCCCGGCAGGAACGGCGAGATGCAGCGCGACTACTGGTACACCTCGCAGCGCCGCGCGGCCGACCTGGCCTCGCCCGAAGCCGTGGGCCGCTATGCGGCCGAGCGCTCGCTGTCGCGCCTGGGCAGCCGCAAGATTCCGACCACCGAATGCCCGGTGCTGTTCGAGTCCCCGCTGGCTGCCGGCCTGCTGGGCAGCTTCGTGCAGGCCGTCAGCGGCGGCGCGCTGTACCGCAAGAGCAGCTTTCTGCTCGATTCCCTGGGCAAGCCTGTCTTCCCCAGGCACATCGACATCGACGAAGACCCGTTCATCCTCGGCGGCAAGGGCAGCTCGCCCTTCGACGAGGAAGGCGTGCGCGTGCAGGCGCGCAAGGTGGTCGATGCCGGCCGCGTGGAGGGCTATTTCCTCTCCAGCTACTCGGCGCGCAAGCTGGGGATGAAGACCACCGGCAATGCCGGCGGCTCGCACAACCTGACCATGACTTCGCGCCGTACCAAGGCCGGCGACGATCTGGACGCCATGCTCAAGAAGCTGGGCACGGGCCTGTTCGTGATCGAGCTGATGGGCCAGGGCGTGAACTACGTGACCGGCGACTATTCGCGCGGCGCCTCGGGCTTCTGGGTGGAGAACGGCGAGATCGCCTTCCCGGTGCAGGAGATCACCATCGCCGGCAACCTCAAGACCATGTTCAAGGGCATCGAGGCCATCGGCGCCGATGCCTACAACTACGGCGCCAAGACCGTGGGCTCCATGCTGATCAACCGCATGAAGGTAGCGGGGAGCTGAGCCAGCCATCGGCTTCACCGCACGGAACAAAAAGGCAGCCTTCAAGGGCTGCTTTTTTTATAGCTGCCTGCGCTTGATGGACAATGGATTGAGGCTTTTTGGGAAGGGAAATCCTGGGTGGCGGGGGCGCCGTGTTTCCCGCCCGGGCGATTGCCGCGGAACCCGCGCGGGGCACCGGCCGGCGCGAAGATTTTCTTTGCATCGCAACAAGTGGCGCGCTCCCGCGCCATACTCGGCGGGTTTGCCGCCAAAGACAACAGCCCGTTCCAGGAGATCCATGCGCAGCGCTTCCCCTTCTTCCTCTCCCTCCGGCATGAGCCGGGCCGACTGGCTCAGCGCCCTGATCGTCATCGTGGTCTGGGGGCTGAACTTCATCGCCATGAAGTGGGGGCTGGAGACGCTGTCGCCGCTGCTGCTGTGCGCGCTGCGCTTTGTCGCAGCGTCGCTGCCGTTCCTGCTGTTCGTGCGCCCGCCCATGAACCTGTCCTGGGGACTGCTGGCCGCCTACGGCCTGGTACAGGGCGTGGGCCAGTTCGGCCTGCTGTTCACGGGCATGAAGCTGGGCATGCCGGCCGGCATGGCCTCGGTGGTGCTGCAGACCCAGGCCTTCATCACCATGCTGATGGCCGCGGCCATGCTGGGCGAGAAGCCGCGGCGCTGGCAGTGGCTGGGGCTGACGATTGCCATCGGCGGGTTGGTCTTCATCGGCGCGGCGCATGGCGACAGTGCCACGGACATGACGCTGGTGGGTTTTGTGCTGACCGTGGGCGCGGCCGCCATGTGGGCCGGCTCCAACCTGCTCACGCGCCTGGCGGCCCGGCAGGGCCCGTATGAGCCCGTGCCCTTCATCGTCTGGACCAGCCTGTTCCCCATTGTTCCGCTGCTGCTGCTCTCCGTCTGGGTGGATGGCGCGGACTCCGTGCAGCGCCAGCTGCAGGGCATGGGCCTGCGCGAGCTGGGCGTGGTCGCCTATCTGGCCCTGCTGTCCACCCTGCTGGGCTACGGCCTGTGGACCCGGCTGCTGCAGCGCTATGCCGCCAGCACCGTGGCCCCGCTGTCGCTGCTGGTACCCGTGGTGGGCCTGCTGTCGGCCATGCTGATCCTGGGCGAGCGGCCGAATTCCATGCAATGGCTGGGCACGCTGGCCGTGCTGGCCGGCATGGTGATCAACCAGTTCGGCGGGCGCTGGATGGGCGCGCGGTCCTAGCTTCGGCCCTGGCTCTGGCGCTGCTGGCGGCGCAGGGTGTAGAGGTACAGGCTTTCGGTCTTCTCGCGCGCCCAGGGCGTCTTGCGCAGGAATTTGAGGCTGGAGCTGATGCTGGGATCCACGCTGAAGCAGCGCAGGGGAATGCGCTCGCTTAAGGCCTCCCAGCCGTAGTAGTCCACGAGTTCGGTCAGCAGGCGCTCCAGCGTGATGCCGTGCAAGGGGTTGCGTGGTTGCGCAGGCGTATTCATGCCGCGATTGTCCTGCAGGGCCGGTGCGGCCGTGGCCTGCGGGGTCTTGCCTGCGCCGGTGCGCCTGCTATCAGTAGGCCGCACCGGGGGCGCCGGGCGCCATGGCCGGCGTGCCGCCGAACTGCGTGCGCAGCCTGCGCGCCGCGTTCACGAACATCAGCACATCCACGCCCACGGCCACGAAGGTGCAGCCCAGGTCCAAGTAGCGCTGCGCCAGCGCCGGGTCCGAGGTCAGCGTGCCGGCCGCCTTGCCGCTGGCGATGATGGTCGTCATCGCGCCTTCGATGGCGGCCTGCACCTCGGGATGGCCGGGGTTGCCGCGGTGGCCCATCGAGGCCGCCAGGTCGGCCGGGCCGATGAAGACGCCGTGCACGCCGTCCACGGCGCAGATCGCTTCGAGGTTGGCCAGCGCCGTGGTGGTCTCGGCCTGCACCAGCAGGCAGATTTCGTCGTCGGCGACCTGCAGGTAGTCGGCGCGGCTGCTCCACTGCGAGGCGCGCCCCACGGCGCTGCCCACGCCGCGCACGCCCCGGGGCGGGTACTGCGTGGCGGCCACGATGGCGCGGGCCTGCTCGGGGGTGTCCACCATGGGCACGAGCAGCGTCTTGGCGCCTATGTCCAGCATCTGCTTGATGAGGGCCGTGCTGCCCTCCACCACACGCACCACGGGCTGGCCGGGGTGAGGGGCCACGGCCTGCAGTGCGGCCAGCGTGCGGCGCAGGTCATTGGGCGCGTGTTCGCCGTCGATGAGCAGCCAGTCGTAGCCGCAGGTGGCGGCGGCTTCGGCCAGGTAGGGGTCGGCCATGGACAGCCACAGGCCGATGCGGGGCTGGCGCGCGGCCAGGGCGGTCTTGAAGGGATTGAGGGCGGGCATAGGGCAGGGGAAAAGGTCAGAGCAGATGGCCGGGGGGCAGGGGCCGGCCCGCGAGGTGGTCGACGATGTTGGCGGCGGTGAGGGTGGCCACGCGCAGTGCGGCCTGGCGCGTGACGCCGGCCACATGCGGCGTCAGCAGCACCTGGGGCAACTGGGTGAGCGGGTGGCCCTGCGGCAGCGGCTCGATGTCGAAGGTGTCGAGCCCGGCGCCGGCCAGATGGCCGCTTTCCAGTGCCGCCAGCAGCGCGGCCTCATCGACGACCGGGCCGCGCGCGGTATTGACCAGCAGGCTGCCGGGGCGCAGCAGCGCCAGCTCGGGCTCGCCAATCAGGCCGCGCGTGCGCTCGCTCAAAGGGCAGTGCAGGCTCAGGATGTCCACCTGGGGCAGCAGCCGGTGCAGCTCGGGCTCGCAGCCAAAGCCGTCGGCCTGGCCCGCGGGGCGCAGCACCAGCACCCGGGCCCCCAGGGCCGCGGCCAGCTGCGCGGTGGCGCGGCCTATGGCGCCATAGCCCACGATGCCCACGGTGGAGCCGCGAAAGTCGCGTCCCTGCCAGTGGCTGCCGGGCCAGTTGCCGTCCCAGCCGCCGGCGCGCACCTGCCGGTCCAGCTGAGGCAACTGGCGCACCAGGGCCAGCATCAGCGCCAGCGCATGCTCGGCCACGGCCGGGGCATTGGCGGCCAGCGCCACGGCCACGGCCACGCCTTGCGCGCGGGCGGCTTCGAGGTCCACGCTGTCCACGCCGGCGCCGTTCTTGGCGACGATGCGCAGTGCCGGCGCCGCGCGCAGCACGGCGGCCGTCACGGGCTTGGAGCCGCGCAGCACCAGGGCCTGGGCGCCGGTCTGCGCCAGCCGCCCGGCCAGGCTGGCCTCGGTGACGGGCTCGGCCATGAAGTGGATCTGCCCGCCGGCGGCCTGCACCAGGGCCTGGGCCTCGGGCGCCCAGTGCTCGGCGGTGACAAGAACATTGAATGGAGTATGTGTGGCGGTCATGCTTGTTGGGTCACCCAGTCCGGCTGCACGCGCACATGGCGGATGTGCTGGCGGAACACGGTATAGGCCAGGTGCAGAGCGCCGTCGGCGCCCTGGCGGATGGAGGGGTAGGAGTATTCGCGGTTGCGGCCGCGCTCGGAGTCGTTGCTCATGCACCAGCCGTCGCCCACCTCGAGGTTGCGCTGCCAGGGCCAGGTGAGGCCGTCGTCCGCCGACAGCGCCAGCGTCATGGGCGCACGGGGCGCGCCCCAGAACGCGCGGCGCTCGCCGGCCGTTGCCTTGGCAGGCGTTGCCGAGGCGTCGCCCAGCTCGTCATACAGCGACTCGCGCCGCTCGGTGGCATCGGCGGCGCTGCTGGCATTGAAGACCATGGCCAGGCGCCCGTCGGCCAGGCGCAGCGCCTGGATGGAGGAGTTGTTGTTGGGCAGGGCCGTGGGCTCGGGCGCCTGCCAGCTCAGGCCGCCGTCGTCGCTGCGGCTGCGGTAGACGTGGTCGGCCCAGCGGCTGCGGAAGAACGCCAACAATCCACCATTCGCGCCGCCGTCCGATGCCGCCACGATGTTCATGTGCACGCAGCCCAGGCTGCCGGGCACGGCGATGCGCTGCCAGCTGCGGCCCTGGTCGGTGGAACGCAGCACGCCGCTGTCGTCGTGGCTGCCGTCCCAGGCCTGGCCGCCCTGGCTGCGGCAGTGGAACACCGGCAGCAGCCAGCTGCCATCGGTGTGGACGTGGATGGGCTGGCGCACGAAGGTGCCGGCCGGCGCGTCGGCCAGCGTCTCGGTGGGCTCCCAGCTCAGGCCGTGGTCGCGCGACAGGCGCCGGCGCACGACCGAGGTGTCCTGGTGGCCCGAATGCTGGGCCGTGTGCAGCAGCCATAGCGTGCCGTCGGGGGCCGGGAACAGCACGGGGTTCTGCTCCGAGCGCTCGGCGTCGTGCGACAGCTGCACGGGCTCGGACCACTGCGTGGCACCGGGGGCGAGGCGTGACAGGAAGACCGAGATGTCGGAGCGGCCTTCCATCGAGCCGCCGAACCATACGCAGGCCAGGGCGCCGTCGCCCAGCACCATCAGGTTGGCGGCATGGGCCTGCACACGCGGCGAGGGCAGGTCGGCCACCTGGCGGGCCGGGTCTTCGGGGTGGGGGCGCAGCAATCCATCGGGCATGGGCTTCTCCTCAATCGGCCTTGATCTTGGCGCTCTTGATCAGCTCGCCGACGCGCTGGTATTCGCCAGGGATGAAGGCGCGCAGCTCGCCGGCATCGCCGTTGCCCGGGGTCACGCCCAGGTCGCGCAGCTTGGAGGCCACCTCGGGTTGCTTCAGGGCCTTGGCCAGCGCGCCGGAGAGCTTGGCGCTCACGTCGGCGGGCGTCCTGGCCGGGGCAAACAGCGCATACCAGGCCGAGAACTTGAACTGCGGGTAGCCGGCCTCGGCAAAGGTCGGCACATTCGGCAGTTCGGGCAGGCGCGCGGGCGCGCCCACGGCCAGGGCGCGCACCTTGCCGCCGCGCAGCAGCGGCATGGAATTGGTGGCCGTGTCGAAGATGACCGGCACGCGGCCGCCGATCAGGTCCACGATGTGGGCGTTGCCGCCCTTGTAGGGCACGTGCGTCATCTGGACCTTGGCGATGGAGACGAACAGCTCGCCCGCCAGGTGCAGCGGCGAGCCGTTGCCCGAGGAGCCGTACATCACGGCCTGCGGGTCCTTGCGCGCCGCGTCCACCACGTCCTTGAGCGATTGGTAGGGCGAGTCGTTGGCCGTGATGGCGATGATGGGCGCGCTGCCGATCATGCCTATGGGCTCGAAGTCCTTGACCGGGTCGTACTCGGCCTTGATCAGGTGCGGGCTGGCGGCATGCGTGGCCAGGCCGCCGACCAGCAGCGTGTAGCCGTCGGCCGGCGCACGCGCCACGATGCCTGCGCCCAGCAGCGCCCCGGCGCCGGGCCGGTTGTCCACGACACTTGCCGTGCCCAGCACCTCGCCCATCTTCTGGCCCACCAGCCGGCCCAGCATGTCGTTGGCGCCGCCCGCGGGGTAGGGCACCACGAAGGTGATGGGCTTGCTGGGGAACGGGCCCTGGGCCTGCGCCAGCGGCACGGCGCCGGCCAGGGCCAGTGCCGCCAGCGCGCCCAGCACGGGCCTGCGGGTGAGGGATCGGGAATGGCTCATGGTTTGTCTCCTGTGGTGGTGTGGTTCTAGCGACCGGGGGGCGTCAATCCAGTTGTCCCTGGCAGACGTATTTGGTGTGCAGGTAGTCGTCGAGTCCGTGCGTGGAGCCTTCGCGGCCGTAGCCCGATTCCTTGACGCCGCCGAAGGGCGCGGCCTCGGCGGCGAGCGCGCCCTCGTTGATGCCGACGATGCCGGTCTCCAGCGCGTCGGCCACGCGCCAGATGCGGCGCACGTCCTGGCTGTAGAAGTAGGCGGCCAGGCCGAAGGGCGTGTCGTTGGCGGCGGCCAGCACCTCGGCTTCGTCGTCGAAGACGGTCAGCGGCGCCACGGGGCCGAAGGTCTCCTCGCAGGCGCAGGTCATGCGGGCGTCGGCGCCGGTGAGCACGGTGGGTGCGTAGTAGTGGGGGCCGAGTTCGGCCAGGCGCTTGCCGCCGACCAGGACCTGGGCGCCCTTGGCCACGGCGTCCTGCACGTGGCGCTCGATCTTCTCGACGGCGCGGGCATTGATCATGGGGCCGATCTGTGAGGCCGGGTCGCTGGCCGGGCCCACCTGCAGCGCGGCCACGCGCGCGGCGAGCTTGTGCGCAAACGCATCGAACACGCCGCGCTGCACGAACACGCGGTTGGGGCAGACGCAGGTCTGGCCGCCGTTGCGGAACTTGGCGGCCATGAAGCCGTTGACGGCGGCATCGATGTCGGCATCGTCGAACACGATGAAGGGGGCGTTGCCGCCCAGTTCCAGCGAGAGCTTTTTCAGCGTATCGGCGCTGCGGCGCGCCAGGTGCTTGCCCACGGGCGTGGAGCCGGTGAAGGTGATCTTGCGCACGCGGGCATCCTGAAGCCACACGTCCACCACCTCGGGCGTCTTCTCGCGCGAGGCGGTGACGATGTTGAGCACGCCGGCCGGCACGCCGGCCTCGTGCGCCAGCAGCACCAGGGCCAGCGAGGTCAGCGGCGTGTCCTCGGCGGGCTTGCAGACCACGGTGCAGCCGGCGGCCAGCGCGGGCGCGATCTTGCGCGCGATCATGGCGGCGGGAAAGTTCCAGGGCGTGATGGCGGCCACCACGCCCACGGGCTCCTTGAGCGCGAACATGCGCCGGCCCGGCACGGGCGCGGGAATCACCTCGCCGTTCATGCGCGTGGCCTCTTCGCCGAACCATTCGATGTAGCTGGCGGCATAGGCCACCTCGCCCTTGCCCTCGGCCAGCGGCTTGCCCTGCTCCAGCGAGATCAGCTTGCCCAGGTCATCCTGGTGGGCCAGCACCAGGTCGTTCCAGCGCTTGATGATGGCGGCCCGCTGCTTGGCCGGAACCTTGCGCCACGCGGGAAAGGCGGCATGGGCGGCATCCAGCGCGGCGCGGGCTTCGGGGGCGCCCGAGTCTGGCACTTCGATGATGACATCGCCGGTGGCCGGATCGGTCACGGCCAAACGGGAAGCCGGTGCGGCGGGCGCGTCGCTCCACTGGCCGGCGATGAAGTTGGCGCTGCGGATCAGGTCGGGGCGGGTGAGGGTCAGGGGCATGGTTTTGAATGAAATTGGCATCCAGGGCTTATGTAGAAAGCGCTGAAAGCTATGGTTTTATTTCGGCTTTCCAGGGCGCTGTGCACGAAACCGGCGCAGCCCAGGCGCGGGCAGCCGAGCAAGGGCCGCCCCGCAGCGAGGGCTGCGTTCCCCTCCCATAGCGCGCAGCGCGTAGAGAGAGGGGGAAGGCGCGAAGCGACTCAGGGGGTGTTGCATCTCAGCTCACGATGCCCAGGTGCCAGGGCACGAACTCGTGGTCGCCCAGGCCGAGCTGCTCGCTCTTGGTGGCTTCGCCGCTGGCGTGGCGCAGGATCTGCTCGAAGATGCGCTCGCCCATCTCGGGCACCGTGCATTCGCCGTCCACGATCAGGCCGCAGTTGATGTCCATGTCCTCGGACAGGCGCTGGTACATGGGCGTGTTGCTGGCCAGCTTGATGGTGGGCGCGGGCTTGCTGCCGAACATGGAGCCGCGCCCGGTGGTGAAGCAGATCAGGTTGGCGCCGCTGGCAATCTGGCCGGTGGAGGCCACGGGGTCGTAGCCCGGGGAGTCCATGAAGACAAAGCCGCTCTCGGTGATGGGCTCGGCGTATTCATAGACCGCGCGCAGCGGCGTGGTGCCGCCCTTCATGGCCGAGCCCAGCGATTTCTCGAAGATGTTGGCCAGGCCGCCGGCCTGGTTGCCATGGCCCACCACGCCGTTGAACTGGGCGTTCTGGCCGGCCGTGTACTTTTCCCACCAGGCCAGGCGGTCGAGCAGCTTCTGGCCGACCTCGGGGCTGATGGCGCGGCGCGTGAGCATGAACTCCACGCCGTGGATCTCGGGCGTTTCGCTGAGGATGGCCGTGCCGCCGTGGCGCACCAGGATGTCCATGGCCGCGCCCAGGGCCGGGTTGGCCGTGATGCCCGAGAAGCCGTCCGAGCCGCCGCATTCCAGGCCGATCTTGAGGTGGCTCGCGCTCACCGTGCTGCGCTGTGCCTGGTTGGCGATGGGCAGCATCTCCTCGATGGCGGCAATGCCGGCGGCGATGGTGGCGCGCGTGCCGCCCACGTCCTGCATCACGAAGCTGCGCAGCAGCCGGCTTTCGTGCAGGCCCTGCGACTCCATCAGGCCATCGACCTGGTTGCGCTCGCAGCCCAGGCCCACGATGAGCACGCCCGCCAGGTTGGGGTGGCGCGCATAGCCGGCCAGCGTGCGGCGCAGCACGTCGAAATGCTCGCTGGGCGAGGACATGCCGCAGCCGCTGGTCTGCGCGAAGGCGGCCACGCCATCCACGTTCGGGAAGGCCGCCAGGCGCTCGGGCGTGAAGTGCGCGGCGATGTTCTTGATCACCGTGGCCGAGCAGTTCACCGACGACAGGATGCCGATGAAGTTGCGCGTGCCCACGCGGCCGTCGGCGCGCACAAAGCCCTGGAAGGTGGCGCGCTGCTCTTCGGGCACATAGTTCACCGGCCGCACGTCGGCGCCGAAGGCGGGGTCGCGGTAGTAGTCCACCAGCTGCAGGTTGTGGCTGTGCACGTAGTCGCCGGGCTCCAGCTCGCGCGTGGCCACGCCGATCACGGTGTCGTACTTCTTCACCTGCTCGCCGGCGGCGATGCGGCGCGCGGCGATCTTGTGGCCGGCAGGCACCTGGGCGCGCGTGCGCACGCCCAGGCCGGGGATTTCCTGGCCCAGCGCCAGCGCGGTCTTGGCGACGAAGACATTGTCGTTGGGATGCAGGTGCAGCAGCGGGCTGGCGGGGGGGGCTGGAGGTCATGGTCAACCCTTCATCAATTCACGGAGTTTGAGCTTGTCGATCAGCACGGTCTCCTTCTGGTAGACCGTGTTCACGTATTTTTCGTAGTCGGGGCCGTCCAGGTACATCACCGGCGCGTCGATCTTGTCGGTCACGGCCTTGAACTCGGGGCTGGCCACGGCCTGCCTGAAGGCTGCGCGCAGCTGGGCCAGGATGGCCGGGTCCACACCCTTGGGGGCGCCGATGCCGTTGGGCGCATCGACGACGACGTGGTAGCCCAGCTCCTTGAGCGTGGGCGTGTCCTTGAAGCGCGGCGGCCGCTGCTCGCCCCAGGTGGCCAGCAGGCGCAGCTTGCCGGCCTGCACATGCGGCGCCCACGAGCTGGAGTCGGCCAGCACGTCCACATGGCCGCCCAGCACGCCCGCCAGCGCCTCGGCACCGCCCTTGTAGGGCACCTGGTTGAGGCGGATGCCGGCCGCGCCGGCGAATTCCTCCATGCCCACGTGCGTGGCGCCGCCCACGCCGGCGTGGGCATAGGTCACCTGGCCGGGTCGGGCCTTGGCGGCGTCCACCAGGTCCTGCAGCGTCCTGAACGGCGAGTCGGCCTTCACGGCGATGCCGAAGGTCTGGCCCGAGGTGCGGGCGATGTAGCTGAAATCCTTGCGCGGATCCGCCTGCAGCATGCCCAGCTGCGCGAAGCGCGTGACCGAGATCGGGATCTGGCCGATGGTGTAGCCGTCGGCCTTGGCCGAGGCCAGCGCCTTGGCGCCGATCATGCCCGAGGCGCCGGCGCGGTTCTCCACCACGATGCTCTGCCCCAGCACCTTGCCGGCCACGGTGCACAGCGCGCGCATCGACTGGTCGGCCGTACCGCCCGCGGGCCAGGGGCAGATGAAGACGATGGGGCGCTCGGGCCAGGCCTGGGCCCGCAGCGGGCCGGCGGCCGCCAGCGCGGCGGCGCCCAGCGTGGTGTAGAGAAAGTCGCGGCGGTTGGGGCGATCGGGGGGCATGTGTGTCTCCGTATTGTTCTCAGGCCCGGGGCCGTGGATGCCAAAGGCCGGTGCCGCCGGAAGCGGAAGGCCTGCGACAACCGGATTGCCCGAATCCTGGTGGTGCAGCCGCGATTGTTCAAAATAGCACCATGACAATCCAATGAGAATGTGGACTATCTTCATAACCAAGAGGTAATGATGAGCAAGATCGACCGCGTGCTGCGCAGCAACCTCAAGCTTCGCCATCTGCAACTGCTGGTGGCGCTGGACCAGTTCCGCCACGTGGGCCGGGCGGCCGAGTTCCTGTCGGTCACGCAGCCGGCCGTCTCCAAGACCCTGGCCGAGGTGGAGCGCATGCTGGACACGCCGCTGTTCGAGCGCGGCCCGCGCGGCACCGAGCCCACGGCGGCCGGCGTGAGCCTGGTGCGCTTTGCGCGCTCGGTGCTGGCGGGCTTCGAGCGCACGCGCGACGAGATCGCCGCCGAGGCCAGCGGCGCGCGCGGCCGCACCAGCGTGGGCGCCATGGTCGTGGCCACGCCGGTGCTGCTGGCCCAGGCCGTGGAGCGGCTGAAAGGCCGCTCGGCCCAGACCACGGTGCTGGTCGAGGAGGGCGACCTGACGCGTCTGCTGCCCAAGCTGCGTCTGGGCGAGCTGGACCTGTTCGTCGGCCGGCTCGAGCCCGGCTATGCCGCGCCCGACCTGGAGACCGAGGCCCTGTACGAAGACCCCATGGTGGCCGTGGTGCAGGCCGGCCATCCGCTGGCGCGCAAGCGCCAGGTGCACTGGGCCGACATCGCCGGCCAGCCCTGCGTGCTGCCGCCGCCATGGGCGTCGCTGCGCGTCAAGCTCGAGCAGCAGTTCTTCGCGCACGGCCTGCATCCGCCGGCCGACATCGTGGAGTCGGCCTCATTCCTGTCGCAGATCACCTTCCTGCACCAGCGCGGTGCCGTCGCCTTCATGGCGCGCACGGTGGCGCGGCACTTCGCGCAGCAGGGGCTGCTGGCGGTGCTGAGGCTCACGGTGCCGGTGGAGCTGCCGCCCGTGGGCCTGATCACGCTGCGCGGCCAGCCGATGACGCCGGTGACCCAGGGGCTGCTGGAGTGCCTGCGCGAGGTGGGCGGCTCCATTCGCTGAACGTTTCCGTCGCGCCTATTTCTGCTGCGGGACGCCCGGGGCGTGCGCAGGTTCGGGCGGGTCCTGTGGACTGGCCGGCCCGGGCAGGGCACTGGCCATGTGGTGGGCAAGCGTTTCGTACAGCGGGCGCGCCAGCATGCGCGAGATCAGGCTTGCCAGCATGGCGGAGGCCATGAGGCTGAGCACCATGGCATGTCCGTCTACCATTTCCATGACGATGATGAAGGCGGTCAGGGGCGCCTGGGTCACCGCGGCCAGAAAGGCTGCCATGCCCATGGCGATCAGCGCGGGAGCAATGGAGTCCGAGCCCGTGAGCGTGGCCACGTTGTGGCCCACGCCCGCGCCGATGGACAGCGAGGGCGCGAAGATGCCGCCCGGCACCCCCACCCAGGCGGACAGCCAGGTGGCGACGAATTTCAGCGTCACGTAGAACGACGGCACATCGGCCTCGCCTGCCAGCATGTGCTTGACGGCTTCGGAGCCGGCGCCGAAGGTGGCGCCGCCCGTCACCAGTCCGATCACCGCGATCACCAGGGCGCCGCCTGCCGCAAAGCGCAGCGGAAAGCGCGCGCGCCAACGGTTCATGCGCTCCGCCGGGGAGGTCAGCGAGGCGGCCATCACCTTGGCGAACAGGCCGCCCAGCACGCCGGAGGCCAGGGCCACGCACAGGCCCGGCAGCAGGGCATTCCAGGTCAGACTGGGCACGCGGATGCGGCCGAAGTAGCTCAGATTGCCGAAGGCGGAGACGCCCATCAGGCCTGCAAGCACGATGGCGGCAATGATCAGGCCGCTGGAGCGCGACTCCAGCTTGCGCGAAAGCTCTTCGATGGCAAACACCACGCCGGCCAGTGGCGCGTTGAAGGCCGCGGCAATGCCCGCCGCGCCGCCGGCCACCAGCAGGGCATGGCTGCTGATGCCCGAATGGGGGCCGAGCCAGCGGCGTGCGCTGTGCATCACGCCGGCCGCCACCTGGACCGACGGACCTTCGCGGCCGATCGACAGGCCCGCCGCAAAGCCCGCGCTGGCCAGCGCCATCTTGGAAAAGGACAGCCACAGGGATACGAAGCGGCTGCGCTGGTGTTCGCTCACGGCCGGGTCCAGCGTCACCATGACCTGGGGAATGCCGGAGCCGGCTGCACCTGGCGCCCAGCGCCGGGTGGCCCAGACCGCAGCCACCGTGATGGCCGGCAGCCACAGCAGCACGGCCCAGCCGCCTTGCCAGCGGTAGATGCGCTGGAACAGCTCGAAGCCCGCATCGGCCATCAGCGTGAATGCCACCACGCAAAGGCCGGCGGCCGCTGCATAGGCCAGCACGATGCTGCGGTCCAGCCAGCGCCTTCCGTCCCGGAATTCCTGATGCAGGTTGTGGAGAAAGTCTGGCTCTTGGTGCATCGCGCAGTGGATTCGGCCGGGGCCGCGGGAAATGGCTGAAAGCTGCTATTGTGCGCCGTGCCGGAAAAGTGCCGGCTCAAGAGATTTACTGGTTCACCAGATTGCTCGCCTATCCGCCGGTTGGGCGGCGGCAGGAAGAACCGCTGCAAGCGGCATCTCTCTTCATGGCAGGGCGGCCAGCTGCTCATCCAGCACGCGGACCGTCTGATACAGCACCCGGGTGCCGTCGAGCAGCTGTGCGGGCTCTATCCATTCTTCCGGTGCGTGGCTGCGTCCCTGCAGGCAGGGAATGAAGATCATGCCGATGGGGCCGGTGGCCGCCATGTAGACGGCATCATGGCCTGCGCCGCTGGGCATGCGCATGCTGGCGTAGCCGAGCCGCTTGCAGGCCTGCTCTATGCCCTGCATCACCAGTTCCTGGCAGTCGGTGGGCTGGGAACGGCTTACCTCATGCATGTCGGCCTGCACGCGCAGGCCGACCAGCGCGGGCCGGACCTCGGCAAACAGTTCCTCGGGAAAGGATGCCAGCACGCCGGCGTTGTCGCTGCGCACTTCCATCGTCATCTCGACCAGGCCGGGCACGGCATTGGAGGCGTTGGGCGTCAGCGACAGGCGCCCCACGGTGGCCACCACATAGTGCGGTTGGCCGGCCAGCGCCGAGGCCTTGCGGTTGGCTGCGCCGATGATGCAGGCGGCACCGGCCAGCGCGTCCTGACGGATGTCCATGGGCGTGGTGCCCGCATGGTCGGCCTGGCCGCGCACGGTGAACGCGACGCGGCGTATGCCCACGATGTTGGTGACCACGCCGATGGGCAGCTGGCTGCGCTCCAGCACCGGGCCCTGCTCGATGTGCAGTTCCACGAAGGCTGCCGTGCTGCCCTTGCCGCGCAGCGGGCCGATCAGGGCTTCGGGCTTGGCGCCGATGCGGCGCATCCCCTGCGCCAGCGTTTCGCCCTGCGGGTTCGTTGCGGCCAGCATGTCCGGGCCCAGCTTGCCCGAAATGGCACGGCTGCCTATGCAGGAGATGCCGTAGTCGCTGGGCTCCTCGGAAAGAAAATCGATCACCTCGAACGGGTGCTGCAGCGCGATCCCGTTCTCGTGCAGCGTGTGTGCGACCTCGATGCCGGCCAGCACGCCGATGATGCCGTCGAAGCGGCCCCCCATCATCACGGTGTCGCAGTGCGAGCCCGTGACGATGGGCGCGCGCGGGGCGGCGCCGGCTGCCGCGGGCAGGCGGCCCACGAGGTTGCCGCCCTCATCCAGGCGGACCGCCATGCCGGCGTTCCTGAATTCTTCGGCCAGCCAGCGGCGCGCCTGTTCGAATTCCGGCGAGAAGGCCCGGCGGGTCCAGGGTACATCAGGCCGCGTGAAGGTGGAAAGTGTCTCGATGCGGCGCCACAGACGCTCTGCGTTCAGTGGAGGGAGGCCGGTGGTGTGAAGCGTCATGTTTGCGTATCCGTTGGCGCATGCGGCGATTTCCCGGGACGGGCGGCGTGCATGCAGATGCCCGGCTCCATGTGTCCAGGGAGAAGCGGGCCGAAGGATTTTAGGCACTGGCCTGCGGGAAAAACGCCGGAATATCCGTTTGCTGCACAAGCGGGTAATTCCCGGGTTTCCCGCTTTCCCTTGCCCCGTCCGGCCAAGCCGGAGTTTTCATGCCCGGCATGCAGGAGGGGAAGGCGGGCCGGGGTCAGGGTTTCTGCCCGGCGGTAGGAACCGGCTCCGGGACAATCGGCTTCCAATGCGGCCGAAGGAGCAGCGACATGACTTCCATCCCTCATTGGTCTTGCCGCATGAGCGTGCAGGACCCTGTGCTGGATGCCCAGCATATTGAGCTTCTGGAAATGTGCAGATCCATCCAGTCCGACCTGGAGCAGGGCGGCGCGCAGGGCTGGGCCTTCCAGCAGAGGCTGGATGAATTCGCCTTCCTGCTGCGCGAGCACGATTGCGCGGAAGCCAGCGCCTTGCGGCTGCGTGGCCAGGACCTGCCGCATGGCTTGCGCATGCAGCGTGCGCAGGCCTTGCGGGACATAGAGGCGCTGGCCGGCCAAAGTCCGTCGCAGCCGTTTGATCCGGCCATGGCGCGACACATGCTGTGCCGCTGGATTCAGTACCATTTCTGAATTTCAAGGCAGGCCTGCATGGCGCAGGTGCCTGCCCCTTGTTGCCGGGGCCGCGCTTTCCAGGGCGGCCATTGTGAAGGGCTCTGCGGCATGGCGGATGTGGCGGTACTGGCATGGATTCCCTGATCGCGGCGGCGGCCCGCGCGCTGGCGGCCGGCGACCCGTTCGGCGCGCTGAACCGGATTGCCCTGCGCAGCGATGCACCGGCGCTCGCGCTGCGCGGCATCGCCATGGCGCAGCTGGGCGACCTGGAGCGGGCCAGGGCCCTGGTGCGCAGCGCGG